>NZ_JBGFSM010000004.1:0-153851 GCF_041679265.1 Autumnicola aciditolerans | reverse complement strand
CCGAAGTGTAACGTAGGTGGCTCTCCCGCTCGAGAAATCAAAACCTCTTCAGAAATGGAGAGGTTTTTTTTGTTTTCGAATTTCACTTCGGAAACAGACAGGGGGAGAACCCTGTACCAGGTTTATTGAGGGGAACCCGGCCTGGCGACCGAAGTGTAACGTAGGTGGCTCTCCCGCTCGAGAAATCAAAACCTCTTCAGAAATGGAGAGGTTTTTTTTGTTTTCAGGAAGTTGCAGGTGGAAAAAGCCGGCTATTTTCATGGCATAAAAAAACCGGACATCGCTGCCCGGTTTAATATTATCTAAAGAACAAATTCTTAGCCGTTCATAGAGATTAAGAACTCCTCGTTGTTTTGGGTTTGTTTTACCCTGTCATTAATAAATTCCATCGCTTCTATAGGGTTCATATCGGCAAGATATTTTCTAAGCACCCACATTCTTTGTATGGTAGCTTCGTCCAGTAAAAGATCGTCGCGACGCGTGCTTGAAGAAATAAGGTCGATAGCAGGGAAAATCCTTCTGTTGGAAATTCTCCTGTCTAACTGAAGTTCCATGTTACCTGTTCCTTTAAATTCTTCAAAGATCACCTCGTCCATCTTAGAGCCGGTTTCTGTAAGTGCGGTAGCGATAATAGAAAGAGAACCTCCGTTTTCAATATTTCGCGCTGCACCAAAGAAACGTTTAGGCTTATGCAATGCATTGGCATCCACACCACCGCTTAATACCTTACCACTGGCAGGTTGTACAGTGTTGTAAGCCCTGGCCAGCCTGGTTATAGAATCCAGTAAGATCACCACATCATGGCCGCATTCTACCAGTCTTTTTGCTTTTTCCAGGACAATATTGGCAACTCTTACATGTTCATGTGCTTCTTTGTCGAAAGTAGAAGCCACCACTTCTCCTTTTACATTTCGCTGCATATCGGTCACCTCTTCAGGACGCTCGTCTATTAAAAGGACGATCTGATAAACTTCAGGGTGATTTGCCGCAATTGCATTGGCGATATCTTTCAGCAACATTGTTTTACCAGTTTTAGGTTGGGAAACAATCATCCCACGCTGTCCTTTTCCAATAGGGGAGAACAGGTCCATAATCCTGGTAGAAATACTGCTCTGTTTTTCAGCAATATTAAACTTTTCCTTTGGGAAAAGCGGGGTTAGGTGTTCAAACGATACGCGGTCACGTACTACCTGTGGGTCCAGCCCGTTAATTTTGCTGATTTTAATAAGTGGAAAATATTTTTCTCCCTCTTTTGGAGGACGAATTTGCCCTAAAACAGTATCTCCTGTTTTTAATCCAAACAATCTTATTTGTGACTGGGAAACATAAATATCATCGGGAGAAGTAAGGTAATTATAATCTGAAGATCTCAGGAAACCATAATTGTCCTGCATAATGTCCAGTACTCCCTCACTTTCTATAATGGCATCAAACTCATAATCTGGTTCGCGGTAGCGGTTGCGGTTATCTCTATTGCCGCTATTCTTGTGGGAATTGTCTTTATTGCCGCTGCTATTGCTATTGCTGCTGTTGCCGTTGTTGCTGCTGTTGTTATTACTATCTTTCTTGTTGCGGTTGTCCTTTTTGGAGTCACGGTTCTCCCTATGAGTATTGCCGTTTTTGGAGGAGTTATCCTCTTTATTATCCCGGGTAGAAGTACTCTTGGGGCGGCTTTTGGAAGCTGCTTTTTCCGACCCTGCTTTTTTAGAATTAGAATGAGAAGCTTTAGGATCCTTATTTGTAGCATCAGTAGTGTCTTCAGGTCTTGAAGATTTATCCTGCTGTGGAGGCCTTTTGTTACTGCCAATTTTTCCTCCCTTGCTTCTTTTGGGCTTGCTCTCTGATGCCGCTGCAGATGCCGCGGTTGAAGAGGATGAGCTCTCTTCTGGTTCATCAGTTAATGCTTCTTTTACTTTGTTGGGATTTGAAGCCTGATAATCCAGAATCTGGTAAACCAAATCTAATTTTTTAAGACTTCTAAACTTTGGTACGTTTAAAGTTTTAGCTATCTCCTGAAGCTCAGGAAGTTTCTTAGCTTTTAATTCTGAAATTTCAAACATGAATAATTATGAATAAGTTTTTGTTTGGGTTGTTTATAACTTCTCAGGGAAGAGTCGAAAATATTTTTGGAGTCTTAAGTAACCCGTTTTGAATTGGTTACGAAATGTTCCTGCAATAATACGACTTTATTTTAATTTTTAAACAGGTTTTCTAAAAAGAATCTTTTATTTTTGTGGCCCAATTTCAATACTTATCATGCTACAACGCATACAAACCATCTATCTTTTACTGGCAGCGATTACCAGTGCCGGTTTGATATTTCTTTTATACCTTTGGGAAAATTCCAGTGGGGAAACTGTTTATGCTGAAGATGTTTTAATGGTTCTTATTATGTTCCTATCTTCTGCAGCTTTGTCCCTGGTGAGTTTATTTATGTTTAAGAACAGGAAGCTACAGTTTGTACTGGGCAGGATTAATATCATATTAAATTTTTTTTTACTAGGAGTGTTTGTTTATTGGTCGCTAAGCGTACCTGGAGAGATGGATATCTCAGAGAAGGGTATTGGGATGCTTCTTCCAATTGTTTCTATCGTTTTTTTAGTGCTGGCCAACAGGGCCATAAAAAAGGACGAAGATCTCGTAAAATCTGTGGACCGATTACGATAAGCCTATCATCTTAGTAGTATTAGTGCGTGAAAACCCGGAGGTGCCACCTCCGGGTTTTTTTGTGTCTAATACCCGCCCGTCTGGTCTCTTTATACTTTCTGAAAAGGTCTTTTTCTCTATTTCAGTTTAATAACCTCAAGATCTGAAATGGAAGCGCCATCTATTTTAAATCTTAGCATGGTTCGTTCTTTATGAAAGCCCTGTTTGCCGGCAGCGCCGGGATTCATGTGCAACAATCCCAGGTCTTTATCATTCATCACTTTTAAAATATGAGAATGCCCTGAAATAAATAATCTCGGCGGATTTTTCCTGATTTCTTCCCGTACGGCAGGGGAATATTTTTTAGGATAACCTCCAATATGGGTAATCCAAACCTCTACGCCTTCACACATAAATCGCTGGTTCAAGGGAAATTCTTTCCTCACTTCAGCATTATCTATATTTCCATACACTGCAATAACAGGATTAATTTTTTTAAGGGCATCGGTCACTGCGGGATTGCCAATATCCCCGGCATGCCATATCTCATCAGCCTCCCCGGCATAGTGGAGGATCCTGTCGTCTATGTAATTGTGGGTGTCGCTAAGCAGAAGTATTTTTTTCAAATTATGGAAGTTTTAATTATGAATTGATTGAAAACCCAAGGCGGTAGAGAATTACGCCTTGTAATAATTGCCTTATCTTTGCATTCGCAAATGTAAAAAATTATCTTATCAGGTTGAGGTATTTCTTGGAACTGGCTTATTCGGGAACGGCGTATCACGGCTGGCAAAAGCAGCCAAACGCGGTTTCGGTGCAGGAAAAAATTGAAAAGGTTTTATCGCGCTTGCTGCAAAAAAATATCGAAATTGTAGGAGCGGGAAGAACAGATGCGGGTGTTCATGCAAAACAGTTATTTGCCCATTTTGATACAGAAGTAAGCATTGGGGAAGAAGAGATGCTTTATAAAATGAATTCCATGCTGCCCGGGGATATTGCCATTAACCGTATTTTCAGGGTTAAGGCAGAGGTGCATGCGCGTTTTGACGCGCTAAGCAGGAGTTATGAATATTGGATAACCCAGCAAAAAGATCCATTTTTAATTAATCAGGCCTGGTATTTAAAGCAGGAACTGGATGTAGAGAAAATGAATGAAGCTGCACAAATTTTAAAGAATTATAGAAACTTTAAATGCTTTTCAAAATCCAGAACCGATGTAAAGACTTATAATTGTACAATTGAATCTGCCGAATGGAAAAAGACCGGCGAATTGTTGGTTTTTCATATTACTGCCGACAGATTCCTGAGAAATATGGTGCGTGCAATTGTAGGTACTTTACTGGAAATAGGACAGGGGAAAATTTCCGTAGAAAATCTTCATGAGATCATTGCAAGTGAAGATAGGGGAATGGCAGGAGCATCGGTGCCGGCACAGGGCTTGTTCTTAACCAGGATAAAATATCCAAAAATTGAAGTAGATTAATGGCGTCAAATACAGGAAATGCATTCGATTTTAACTTGTTTAAGCGTTTGCTTAAATATACTGATCCCTACAGAAAAACCTTTTATTTTGTAGCAATCGCGGCAATTTTGCTTTCTGTGGCATCTGTACTGCGGCCGTATTTGCTTAAAGTTACCATAGACCAGGCTATTGTACCGCAGGACTATAATGAGCTTATTTATTACATTTTGCTGATGGGTGGCGTGCTCATTGCTGAAGTAGTCTTTCAGTTTAGCTTTATTTATTTTGCCAACTGGCTTGGGCAGGAAGTGGTGCGGGACCTGCGGGTAAATTTGTTTCAGCATATGCTTCAGTTTAAAATGAAGTATTTTGATAAATCTGCTGTTGGGCGTCTTGTTACCCGGGCGGTTAGTGATATAGAAACCATTGCCAGTATCTTTAGCCAGGGGCTTTTTATGATCATCAGTGATTTGTTAAAAATGCTGGTGGTGCTCGGCCTTATGTTTTATCAAAGCTGGTCTCTTACGCTATTGGTGCTCACAGTGCTGCCTTTTATTATGTACGCCACCAGGGTTTTTCAGAAGAAAATGAAAATTGCTTTTGAAGAAGTGCGTACCCAGGTGGCCAATCTCAACACTTTTGTGCAGGAGCGAATCACCGGGATGAAGATTGTACAACTTTTTACCCGCGAAAAGGAGGAGTACGAAAATTTTAAAGAAATTAATGATAAGCACAGAAAAGCCTGGGTAAAAACGGTTTGGTACAATTCCATTTTCTTTCCAATTGCTGAAATGTCCACATCCATCACTATTGGCCTTATTGTGTGGTTTGGAGGATTACGGGTTATAGAAGGAGATGGCCTTAGCCTTGGGGTAATTGTGATGTTTATTGAATTGTCACAGATGCTTTTTAAACCCCTGCGCCAGATTGCCGATAAATTCAATACCCTCCAAATGGGAATGGTCGCTGCCAACCGCGTATTTGGCATTCTGGACACCAGGTCTTCTATTGCAGATGAAGGCAAAATAGAAATTAAAGACCTAAAGGGAGAGATAGAATTTAAAAACGTACGCTTTGCGTATGTGGATGATGAAGAGGTATTAAAAGGAGTTTCTTTTAAAGCCAATGCCGGCGAAACGGTAGCCATTGTTGGTGCAACAGGAGCCGGAAAATCCACCATCATCAACCTGCTGAACCGTTTTTATGAAATTAATGGCGGTGAGATTTGTGTGGACGGCATGAATATTAAAGATATTAAGCTGAAGTCCCTAAGAGCGCAAATTGCGGTGGTGCTTCAAAACGTGTTTTTATTTGCTGATACCATTATGAATAATATCACGCTGGAGAACCCGGGAATTTCTGAAGAAGACGTGGTAAACGCGGCAAAGCAAATTGGAGTACACGAATTTATAAAAACGCTGCCTAATGGCTACCATTATAATGTAAAGGAACGGGGCGCGATGCTTTCTTCCGGGCAGCGGCAGTTAATTTCTTTCCTAAGGGCTTATGTGAGCAATCCCAGTATCCTGGTTTTGGATGAAGCCACTTCTTCGGTAGATTCTTACAGCGAGCAGTTAATCCAGGAGGCGACCGATAAAATTACGGAAGGAAGAACTTCTATCGTAATCGCCCACAGGCTTGCCACCATTAAAAAAGCCAATAAGATTATGGTAATGGAAGCCGGCGAAATTGTTGAAATAGGGACTCACAAAGAATTGCTTCAGAAGGAAAACGGATTCTACAAAAATCTTTATGAAGTACAGTTTAAAGCCGAAGAAGCGGTGTAAGAATTTCCTTCAATAGGATTAAAACGGCGGAGAAGTTTTAAATTTTAGGATAAATACATGAAAGAAATTCAGGTTGGGTTTTTAATGTCTTATGATTATAAGTTGCTGAAGAATTCGATTCCCCCGGTTTATAATGAAGCAGATGGCATTACCATTGCGCTGGATGAGAATCTAACCACCTGGTCTGGAGAAAAATTTGAGGTTGACGAAGTATTTTTTGCCTGGCTCAATTCTTTTGATACGGAGAAAAAAATAAATATCTACAGAGATAATTTTTACGATTCCGGCCTTAATGCTATGCAGAATGAGGTGAAAGAAAGAAAAATGCTGGCTTCAAAAATGGGGATCGGCAACTGGCTTATTCAGCTGGATAGTGATGAATATTTTATAGATTTTAAAGGTTTTACTGAGGCACTTAAGCGTAATCATAAGTTTTTGGAAAATCCCGAGAAAAATCAAATCCAGATCGCCGCATATTACATCAATTTATATAAGTATACAGAGGAAGGGGTGTTGTATGTTTCCAAGCCGCGAAATCAGAAATTTGCCACTAATTATCCCGAATATGTAAACGGCAGAAATACTAAAAATCAGGTTTTGTACTTACCTTTTCTGGTTTTACATGAGTGTCTCTCCCGGAGTGAACAAGAAATCCGGATGAAATTTTCAAACTGGGGGCATTCGCATCAGGTAAATGCTGAAAAGTTCCTGGAAAAATGGCGTAGCATTAATCAATACAATTATAAAGAGTTTAAAAACCTGTTTTATCTGGAACCTGAAAAATGGAAAGAACTCAGTTATGCAAGGGGAACAAATGTTGCTGAAATTTCCAAAAATCTGGACTATTCCAAACTAATGCCTTCAAAAATGCACCTGGCCTTTAAAAATACAGAGGAAAGGATAAAGTTTTTTTTCAGGTAATTTTTTATAAAGTCTTCAGTAAAAAATTAGACCTTAGTTGATTTAAAGTTTCAGGTTTTGAAGTTTTCTGGTTCCGCAGAAATCTAAATTCATCATTTATAATTGCGAAATATACCACCCCGGCCTTTGGCCACCCCTCCTAAAAAAGGAGGGGAGCATTTTAAAATATCTAACTTTTTACCTTCCACCTTTACCTTATACTAGGAAAGATCTTCCTTAAGCCTTTCAATTAACTCCTCGTTGGTTTCAAACATCACAAATTCGCCGTCTTTAATATAAGAAATCTGCCCGGTCTCTTCGCTTACCACCAGGGCGAGGGCATCGGTTTTTTCAGTAATTCCTACCGCGGCTCTATGGCGCAGCCCAAAACGAAGCGGAATTGACCTGTCGTTGGAAACCGGAAGTATTACCCTTGTCGCGGTAATTTTATTGTCTTCAATAACAATTGCACCATCATGTAGCGTGCTGTTTTTGTAGAAAATAGACTGTATAATGGGTTGGTTAAGTTCAATATTCATCTCATCCCCGGAATTTTTTACAAAATCCAGTTTTGTGCTTTTCTGGATCACCATTAATGCGCCGGTAAGCGTTTTGCCCATAGCCTCACAGGCTTTTACAATGGCTTCCACATTTGTTTTTGTTTCATCTTCTTCCCGGGAGAAACGCCAGTGCCGGAAAAGGCGGTTGTTGTGTGTGAGGTTTGTAGAGCCAATCATGAGCAGGAATTTCCTAATTTCCTGCTGAAAAACCACAATTAGGGCAAACATTCCAACGCCAATAAATTCCCCAAGCACATTGCTTAAAAGCTCCATTTGAAGGAGGCGGGTAAGCCACCACGCCACGTAAATAATTACAATTCCCAGGAAAATATTTACTGCAACGGTGCCTCTAACCAACTTGTATAAATAATAGAGTAGAAGCGCGACAAAAACGATATCTACAATATCGAGGATACGAAGATCAAGAATGTCCAATTTTGTTTTGGGTTTTTGTAAAAATAGGAAATATACAGCTACTTTTTTATCTGGGACATTAATTTCACACATTCCACGGCTTCTTTTACATCGTGAACACGTAAAATATTAGCACCTTTTTGTAAGCAGACGGTGTTTAAAACCGTGGTCCCGTTTAACGCATTTTCGGCAGTGGTGTTTAAGGTTTTGTAGATGATTGATTTCCTGGAAATTCCTGCCAGGAGGGGAAGTTCCAAAATTTTAAAAATCTCCAGCTGCTTAAGAAGCTCGAAATTCTGGGAAATGTTTTTTGCAAAGCCAAAGCCGGGGTCAATTATAAGATCGTTTATGCCGGCTTCCCTGGCCTGCTTTACTTTTTCAGAAAAATCTAACAGGATCTCCTGCAGCATATTTTTATACTTATTTTGATCTTTCATGTTCTGCGGTGTACCCTTCATATGCATCATGATATAAGGCACCTGATATTTGGCAATTATCGCTATCATGTTTTTATCGAGATTACCGGCAGAAATATCATTAATTACGTGTGCTCCCGCGGCAATGCTTTCTTCAGCCACTTTACTGCGGAAGGTGTCTATGGAAAGCAGGGCTTCAGGAAAACTGTCTTTTAGCAGCTCCACCACCGGCAGCACCCTTTTCAATTCGGCTTCAACTGAAATATCTTCGGCGCCTGGCCTGCTGCTGTACCCGCCAATATCAAGAAAATCTGCTCCTTCCTTCAGCATCCTTTCAGCTTTGCCTAAAACAGCGTCTTTCTCTACTGTTCTGCTTCCGGAGAAAAAAGAATCGGGGGTAATATTTAAGATGCCCATGATCTTTGGTTGTGAAAGATCTATGAGATTTCCCGCGCAGTTTATGGTCATTTTCTTATTTTTAGCCTGTTTATAAGTCAAAGGAAAGCTTTGACTAATTGGAATATTTGCCCGAAATTTACGCAAATTACTACTTTTTTATGCAGGATACTTCAAAACAATACGATGCGGTGGTGGAAATTTGCCGTGAATTGTTTACCAATAAAATGAAAGACTACGGAAGTGCCTGGCGCATTTTGCGGCTTCCTTCGCTTACAGACCAGATTTTTATAAAAGCCCAGCGCATCAGGAAACTCCAGGAAAATGAAGTGCGCAAGGTAGATGAAGATGAAAAATCTGAATTTATTGGCATCATTAATTATGCTGTCATGGCCCTTATCCAGCTGGAAAAAGGTTTCGCAGAGCAGCCCGATTTAAATGCTGAAGAGGCTGCTATTTTGTACGATGAGAAGATTTCTGAAACCAAGGAATTGATGATGAACAAGAACCATGATTATGGTGAAGCCTGGCGGGATATGCGGGTAAGTTCGTTAACAGATTTGATCCTGCAGAAATTGCTGCGGGTGAAACAAATTGAAGATAACAAAGGAAAAACGCTGGTAAGCGAAGGCATAGATGCCAATTACCAGGACATGATTAATTATGCTGTTTTTGCATTGATATTAATGCAGGAGGAGGCGTAGAATAAATAAAAAAATGAAATTATTGGTAGGCATCGCCCGTGTGGTGGTAGGAGTTCTTTTTATTTTTTCGGGCTTTATAAAAATGAACGATCCCGTAGGTTTCTCGTATAAACTTCAGGAATATTTCAGCCAAAGCGTGCTGGATATTGAGGTGCTGATTCCCTTTGCGCTGGTAATTGCCATTTTGCTGGTGGTGTTTGAACTGGTGTTAGGGATAATGTTGCTTATAGGTTATTTGCCAAAATTTACCACCTGGTGTTTGCTGCTCATGATCGTGTTTTTCACGTTTCTTACCTTTTATTCGGCTTATTATAACAAGGTAACCGATTGTGGCTGTTTTGGGGATGCCATCCCGCTTACGCCCTGGGAGTCGTTTACCAAAGATGTGGTACTGCTGCTTTTAATCCTGCTGTTATTTTTCAATAGAAAATTTATTACGCCTGTTTTTGCAAGAGCGTCTCATCGCTGGATCATCTTTCTCTCGTTTATGCTGTGTTTCCTTTTTTGTTATCATGTTTTGATGCATTTGCCGGTATTTGATTTCAGGCCCTATAAAATTGGCGCAAATATACAGGAGGGAATGGAAGTCCCTGAAAATGCGCCCGAGGCGGTGTATGAGTATAACTGGAAATTTAATAACAATGGCGAAGAGATAATTATTACCAATAATGGGAAATATCCGCAGCAGGAAGGTGAGTTTGTTGGGGTGGAAACCACAATGGTGCAGGAAGGCTACGAGCCGCCAATCCACGATTTTTATATTGAAAAGGACGGGGAAAATATCACTTCAGAAATATTAAATGCTGAAAAAGTACTCTTTATTGTAGCTTACAATCTTAGAAGCACAGAACGTGAGGGCTACAAAGCCATAAAAAAACTAAGCGACGAAGCTTTGAAAAAAGGTTATAAGGTTGTAGGGGTAACCTCTTCCGGAGAAAAACTTCAGCAGCAAATAATTAACAAATTCAGTCTGAACTTTAATTTTTACCAGGGAGATGCCACGGCACTAAAAACAATTGTGAGAGCCAATCCCGGGATCCTTGTGCTTAACAGCGGAACCATATCCCAGAAAAAACACTGGTTTGATGCAGAAGATGTGAAATTATAAATGTACCTCTCAATTCATTAAAAATTTGATAAAAATCAATGCTTAAAACCATGGTATCTGGCTAATGTAGTTAGATATCAATATATTTGTAATGTTCCGGAAATAGCCGGGAAAAATTCAGAAAAAACTTCCTTAAAAAGGGATCCAACCAAATAATTATGAGAAAAAATATCGTAGCCGGAAACTGGAAAATGAATAATGATCTTGCAGAAACTGAAGAATTGCTTTCGCACCTAAAGATGCAGATGGTAAAAGAACCAGCCGCAGAGGTAATGGTAGCTCCTTCTTTTACCAATTTATACAGCACTTTTAAAGCGCTTAAAGATACTCCGGTAAAAGTTGCCGCTCAAAATATGCACCAGGCAAAAAGCGGTGCCTTTACCGGAGAAATTTCGGCTTCCATGCTTAAGAGCATAGGCGTAAATACCGTTATCCTTGGCCATAGTGAACGCCGTGCACACTTTCATGAAACTAATGAGATCCTGGCAGAAAAGGTAAATGCTGCTTTGGAAAATGAGATGGAAATCATTTTTTGTTTTGGAGAAGAACTGGAAGACCGCAAAAGCGATAAACATTTTGAAGTCGTGGCAACACAATTAGAGGAAAGCCTCTACCAGGTTCCTAAAGATGCCTGGAGCAAAATTATCCTGGCTTACGAACCAGTTTGGGCAATTGGTACGGGAGAAACCGCTTCCCCCGAGCAGGCACAGGAAATGCACGCTTTTATCAGAAAAAATATCGCTGAAAAATACAGTCAGCAAATCGCCGATGAGGTTTCCATTTTGTACGGTGGGAGCGTAAAACCGGGAAATGCCAAAGAAATTTTTGCCAAGGAAGATGTGGATGGCGGTTTGATTGGCGGAGCCAGTTTAAAAGCTGTTGACTTTATGGCGATTGTAAATTCTTTCTAAATGGCTTCTAATTATCTCGAATTTATTTTTAAGGTAGAACCGGTACAACCCGCATCTGAAATTCTTGTTGCTGAACTGGGATATTTGGGTTTTGAAAGTTTTGTGGAAAATGAAGACGGGATTACGGCTTATATCCCCTTAGAAGAATACGAGGAAGATCTGTTGGCCGGAGTGCATATTCTGCAATCTGAAGAATTTGAAATTACTTACTCCAAATCTGAAATTGAACAGGTAAACTGGAATAAGGAATGGGAGAAAAATTTTAGCCCCATAATGGTAGAGGATATTTGCAGCGTAAGGGCTCCTTTTCATCCAAAACCTGAAGCCGATTTTGATATTGTTATAGAGCCTAAAATGTCTTTTGGGACAGGACATCATGCAACTACCCATTTAATGATAAGGCAGATTCTGGACAATAACTGGAAGGGGAAAACGGTACTGGATATGGGTTGCGGCACAGGAGTTTTGGCCATACTTGCAGCGCTAAAAGGTGCCTTTAAAATTGATGCTATAGATATAGATAACTGGTGCTATTTAAATACTCTTGAAAATATTGAGCGTAACGACTGCCCACATATAAATGTGGAAGAAGGTGGAGCCGAGTTATTAGAAGGAAGAAAATATGATTCTATTTTAGCCAATATCAACCGGAATATTTTGCTGAAGGACATGTCCTATTATCTGGCAGCTTTAAATAAAGGAGGTGAGATCTTTCTCAGCGGATTCTATACTGAAGATCTGCAGGTAATAAAAAAGGCCGCCCTTAGTTCTGGGTTAAATTATAAAAATCATTTGGAGAAGAATAACTGGGTAGCCGTAAAGTTTTCTTTTTAAGGTTTTTAGAAAGATCGTATCTTAGGCAAGTATTTATGATTCAAAATCGATTGAAGATGAGCACGCAAGAAGAAGTCTTAGAAAAGCTAAGTACAAAGGCGAAGGAGAAGAAAGAAAATGAGATTGTACTTTATAACGATGATTATAACACTTTTGATCATGTTATAGAAACACTTATATACACCTGTGACCATACCCCGGAGCAGGCAGAGCAATGTTCTTTACTGGTACATTACAAAGGTAAATGTACAGTGAAAACCGGACCTTATGATGATTTAAAACCACGATGTTCCAAAATTCTGGAAGCCGGGCTAAGCGCAGAAATTATTTAGTATAAAAAAATCATCATAATCTTTTCAAGATATCAAATAAGCATTATATTTGCAGCCGCTTACTGAAAGGCTAAGCATTGCAAAAAATGGCCTCGTGGCGCAACTGAATAGCGCATCTGATTACGGCTCAGAAGGTTCCAGGTTTGAATCCTGGCGAGGTCACTCTTCGAATAGCAAATCATATCAAAACCACGCAAATCTCAGGATTCGCGTGGTTTTTTAGGTTTTTGAATAATCACATTATTTAAATAACACATACATTCATTGCAGTTACATCGTTATTTTAAAAACTTCAGCCTGGCCGGGAATAAGCGAATTTTTTGTTGCCCACAGGTTTCCGTCTTTATCAAAAGAAATAGCGGTTAACATAGCGATATTACTGGCTATTACTTCGCAGTGAAGCGTTTCAGGGTCACATGCCTGTATTTGGCCTCCTTCTCCTATGCCTGCTTCCACTGCAAACCAGCTCCTTACATCCATTTCAGCAACATAAAGTAGCCCGTCCTCCCCAAAAGTCATATCCATAATAGAAGTGAATCCGCCGTCAAATGCTTTTATACAATCTGCACTTGATCCACACATAGCTCCCAGCGCATTGGGCGCAATCTTCCAGATGTTGGATTCGCCTGTGGGAGCAGGAAAGCCTTTAAGCTCCCCTACATAATAATAGCCGTCAGGCCCAATAACCACTGAGGTGGGAACTGCCTGTGCCGGCATCATGGGCGGAAGTTCGCAGAGGTCTGCTCCCGAACCAGGGCAGCCGACAAGACTTTTTATATTATCGGTGGACACCAATTCAGCAGGGAAAATTGCCATTATTTCAATATTGCCCAAGTTATCTATGCGTAGCAGGTCATTACCACCAGCATCTATTACCAGTGCTAAATTTTCATTTATCGCTTTAACATCAAAAGGATTGGAATTTACGTCTGCACCATCTGGATTATACGTTGCTTCAAATTCAAAAAGATTTATAACCGCGTCCACACTATTATCAAGGATATGGTATAAACGTTGATTGTCATCAAGCAGCGTCTCTTCTGCAGGCCCAGAGGTAGCCCAGATATGCCCGGTTCCTGCTGTGGCGATAGAATTAACTCCTGGAAGTTCCACTTTAAGATTTCCGTAGAGATCCTTTATCCCGGCTGAAGCATCAGCGACCAGAAGTCCGCCGCTGGATGCCATTTCCAGGTCAAACACCGGCCCATTAAACAAACTGATGATCTCCTCACCGCATCCAAACATAAGGTGCGCGTAATCTACAGCCTCATCTCCATCAAAATTGGCCTGAATGTCTTCCCGGCTCAGGGTTCCGGTAATTGTAGAAGCTTCTGCATTGGTATAAACACCTGCCCAGTCCAGCAGGGTGGCTTCATAATAAACATAATCTTCGTCATCGGCAAACTCAGGAAGATCAGGAAGGGCTACGCATAGTGGTTCAGCCGAGGGATCTTCCCCTTCTGTGGAAAGTGTGTTCTCTAAATTTGAATAAAGTAAAGTTCCGGTATTGTCTGTACCCAGCCAGACATTTAAGGAAAATGCAGCAGGGAAATGCCTTCCGCTGCCATTGCAGTAATTAGCAAAAATGCAGAAGTCTACTAATCTGGTGGGAATAAGATCGAAAAATAGATAACCGTATTCATTTACAAGACGTTCATCAAAGCAAAGAACAGGAACCTCTACATATTTTTTTACACCGGCGCCAAGATTTATTGTTAATGGCAATGGATTGTCCACAAATCCTTCTAATTCGCCACCCCTTGGTGCCAGCCAGATAAGCTCCCCCGCAGCATTATATACAGCAAAATAATCCAGGCTATAAGTTCCTGGTTCAAGTTCTAATTCAGGAGCATAATCGGTAAAAGTCTGGCCCGGTACAAGATCGATTCGAAATGGAGCTCCCTGGGCTCCTACAATTTCATCATCTCCCTGCAAAAGGATAATTTCAATATAGGCTGGGTCATCATCTGAACACTCCGGGAAATTAGCTGCCACTTGTTTAATGGCTGCTTTATCTGTAAGCAGGTCGTTGAGTACAGCGCCGAAAGAAATACTGGCTTTTTCATTGCTTAACGGTACATTTTCTTCTTCACTACAGGAGGTAAAGAAGAAACTAAATAACAGGAATAACAGGAACTTTTGCAAATTTTTCATGACCCTATAAGATTTTAATTGGTTGCTTTAAACATTTATAATGAAAAGAAGAACTCGAAATCTTTTACACTATAGGGGGGTGAAAATTTACAAACTGAAAAAGTTTTAGATATGAGATTCGGCAACATCTTCAGACTGCCCGAAATTATGGGAATACTGCTAGAAAAAATATAGGTGTTTTCCCTTAATTTTTTCGCTGGCGTGTTTGCTTTAAATTGAACTAACTTTTAACAAAGCTCTAATGCATAAAACATACTTAAAATTTAAACTCTGTTATTTCTACTTTTTTAAAATTATTTCCTGAAATTTTATGCTACCATAGCCGACATACTTAATTCAATAGCTATAAAACCTTAACCAATGTCACAAATAAATAACATCCCATATTCAATTTTAGAGCTTGCAGGAATTTCAGAAGGTGCAACACCAGCTGAAACTTTTAAGAAAACCCTGGATCTCGCACAAAAATCAGAGCAAATGGGATACAGGCGTTTCTGGCTCGCAGAACACCATAACATGAAAAGTATTGCCAGTGCAGCCACTTCGGTATTAATTGGCCATATTGCCGGGGGAACAAAAAGCATTCGTGTGGGTTCCGGCGGCATTATGTTACCCAACCATTCCCCGCTTATCGTCGCAGAACAGTTTGGTACCCTGGGTGCACTTTATCCCGGCCGTATAGATCTTGGGCTTGGAAGGGCTCCGGGTACAGACCAGGTGACGGCGCATGCTATAAGGAGTGACAGGATGCAGGCGGTGCACAAATTTCCCGAAGAAGTTGCCAGGATTCAGCAGTTTTTTTCCAAAGATAATGCTTCAGCCCAGGTAAGAGCCATTGTGGCTGAAGGAGTGGAAATGCCGGTCTATATTTTAGGATCCAGTACAGACAGTGCTCATCTCGCTGCCAAACTTGGTTTACCTTATGCTTTTGCCAGTCATTTTGCACCTACGCAACTTTTTGAGGCCCTGGATATTTACTACAACAATTTTGAACCTTCGGCATTTCTTGAAAAACCCTATTCCATTGCCTGCATAAATGTTATTGCAGCAGATACAGATGAAGAAGCCGAAACCTTATCAACTTCTCTCATCAAAATGATTTTTGGAGTGATGACAGGCAATATAGATTACATTCAAAAACCTACCTTAATGACGCCTCAATTAAAAGAACTGGCAGAAAATCCTGCCTTTGAACGCATGCTAAAATATGCCTTTGTAGGAAGTAAGGAGAGCGTGCAAAATAAAGTGGTGGAGTTTCTTGGGAAAACCGGAGTAAATGAACTTATGGTGGCTTCGCACATTTATGACCATCAGGACAGGGTGAAATCCTATAAAATATTTTCTGAAATTATGAAAGAGCTAAAACAGGAAACTGTAAATTAGAATTATGAAAAACAATGGAAGGAAAGGAAGTTTCACAGAAGGTAAAATTTTCCAATCCCTGCTCCGGCTCGCCCTTCCAATAATTTTTGCGAATATCCTTCAAACCGCTTATCAGCTAATAGACACTTTCTGGCTGGGAAGGCTGGGTGCAAATGCGGTGGCTGCGGTAAGCCTTAGTTTTCCTATTTTATTTCTCGTGCTTTCCCTGGGAGGTGGTTTAACCCTTGCCGGGACTGTTATTGTCTCCCGGTATAAAGGAGCTGAAAATCAACAGCAGGTAAATTACAGTTCTTCTCAAACGGTATTTGTAATTTTCTTTATCTCGGTCTTTCTTGCCGCGCTGGGATATTTTGCAGCCCCGCCTTTAATGCGCCTGGTAGGAGCCGGCCCGGAAATACTTTCGGAGTCCATCAGTTATTTCCAGGTTACTTCCTGGGGATTTATCTTCCTGTTTATGTTTTTCGTTTTTCAGTCGTTAATGCGAGGCATCGGGAATGTTCTGCTTCCTATGTATATTGTTCTGGCCACTGTTTTCCTGAATCTTGTCCTGGATCCCCTTTTTATATTCGGATATGGAGCTGTTCCCGGTTATGGTGTGGCAGGAGCTGCAGTGGCCAGCGTGATCACGCAGGGAATTTCTTCAGCAGCCGGCCTTTTTATATTGTTCCGTGGAAATAAAGGCATAAAGATTAACTGGGCAGATATGAAACCAGATCTGGTGTGGACCAGGCGCATGTTCCGGCTGGGGATACCTGCCAGCCTAGACCAGTCTACCCGTGCCGCAGGAATGACCATTATGGTGATGCTGGTAACCAGTTTTGGAAGCGATGTGGTTGCTGCCTACGGCATTGGCTCCAGGATTTTAAGCCTTGTGATTGTTCCTGCCCTTGGTTTTGCTATGGCAACCACCACTTTGGTGGGGCAGAATATAGGAGCTTCTAAAATAAAAAGAGCTGAAAAAATTGGAAATCTCAGTACTAAAATTGCCTTTTTTGGCCTCACCGCCATCGGGATGATATTGTTTGTTTTTGCAGAACCTCTTACCGCTTTTTTTGTGCCAGATGATCCCAGGGTAATCCAGGACGGGGCACTGTTTATTAAAATTATGGCTCCCAGTTTCGGGCTCCTTGGCGTGCAACAGGTTTTAAACGGTCTCTTTAACGGGGCAGGTTTTACCAAAGCCTCTTTACTTATTTCGGTTTTTAACCTCTGGATCATCAGGTTTCCTGCGGCCTACATTCTTTCACATAATACCGGGCTGGGTTTTAAAGGAATATGGTGGTCTTTCCCGGTTTCCAATCTTATGGCCGCAGGGGTGGCTTTCGTCTATTTTAAAATGGGCTACTGGAAGGTGCGCACCATAAGAAGAAGGCATTATAATTCCTGAAGGGCAAATTCTTATTTTTAGCTTTTATGGCATTTAACAATGATTTAGCAGGAGCTCCTGCGGCTTTTTTCTATTTTATATTTAAACATTGTAAAATAAACACCGCGCAAATAAGAAATGGCAAAAAGAATCCACAATCCCTTAAATATTCCTGTATCTGGCTGGAAGAAAATTCTCCTGCATGTAAAAGAGGAGATTAGTAATGATAGTGTAGATATTGTTTCGGCGGGAGTTACTTTTTATGCTTTCCTTGCCATTTTCCCGGCTATTATGGCCCTTATTTCCATATACGGACTAACCACAGATCCGCATCAAATAGAAGCCCAATTATCGCAGATTTCAGCAATGATGCCAAAGGAAGCCTTTCACCTCCTTCAAAAGCGGGTAGAAAATTTTATATCCAAGTCCCCAAACAGCCTGGGGTGGGGTACTGTGATAGGGATTCTTTTTAGTATCTGGAGCGCAAATAAAGGGACTAAATCATTGTTTAAAGGAATAGACATTGCCTACGATACCATAGACGATCATGGATTTTTTAAACAATTACTACTGGCTACAATATTCACGATTGGAGGGACTGTTTTAATTATTCTCTGCATGACTTTAATTATTGGTTTTCCCGCTTATATTCAAAATATTGGTTTGCCGGAAAGTATTGAACATTTAATAAGCTGGCTAAGGTGGCCGGTACTTTCTTTGATTGTCGCCTTTTTTCTTTGTTTGATCTATCAATATGCCCCGGCAAGAAAACGGCCCAGGATGAAGTGGGTGGTTATTGGCGCGGTTCTCGCCACCGCATTATGGTTAATTGCTTCCTGGGGTTTTTCCTTCTATGTACGCCATTATAGCAGTTACGGGGAAGTTTATGGGTCTGTTTCTGCGGTGGTTATTCTTTTACTATGGCTTTTTATCACCAACTTTATCGTCCTGTTGGGCGCAGAACTAAATTCTGAAATTATGGATTATGTGCAAAAAGATCCTAATGCGGAAGCCCCTTATAAAAGAAGATAGGTGAAATTTCAATTTTCAACCTGTGCTAAAAACCTTTTTTTCCAGATGTAATACCGCATGAAGATGTATGCCGGGGCAGCCAGGAATCCCAAAGCGATTCCAAATATAAAAAAGAGGAAGGTGATAAATTTTATAAACAGCTTTGTGAAAAAAGAGCTGCCTCGCGGCAGGTATCTGCGGTAGGGCGAAAACAGGTAAATATTTGCCATTACAGCGCTTACAACAAAACCAATAACTGGGATAAAACCGAGGAAAAAGGAAAGTCCGGTAATTTTATAAAATTTCTTATTTTGCCTTTTTAGATAGTCCTTTATGCCGGGAGAATCAAAACTGGCCGCACCGCAAATCTCACATTCCTGTTTAATGTTATTGCTTTTAAGTTTGTTGCCGCACTCGCTACACCGTTTATGGGAAAGCAAATCAAGACGATGCTCTTTTTGATTTTTAATCAGTGCTTCTTTTTTCTGTCCCAGCATTCCAATTTTATGAATTTCCGGGAGTTCATTTTTGCAGTTAAAACACTTTATTGCGAAAGGTAAATTTTTTGCGAAGCAATGGGAGCATTCCACCTTTTGCTTTTCCAGCTTTTTGTTATAGCGTTTCTTAAGTAACAGGATAATACCTATAGCAGCTGCGTATAAAGCAACCATAAAAACTCCCGTCCAGATGAGTAGAAAAAAGCCAAAGAGTACCAGGCTGTCCTCTGCCCAACTGCTTATTTTCCCGATAAACAGGTTATCATCTTCATCTATTTCCTCCAGGAAATCAATGAAATTTTTCCTCAGGTTGGCAAGCCAGTAAACTGCAAGCACTCCAATGGCCAGTAATATCCAAAGCGGATTTATTGCTGCCCATTGTACTTCTTTTAATATTCCGGCAGAAGCTTTGTCTATGAGGCTAAGGTTTATCAGAAGAAAAGAAAGTGGTTTGAGATAGGTTTCGGCACCTTTCACAAGATTTCTTACTTCAGTGCTTTTGTCTCCAATAATTTCCAATAAACTCAATATTCCCAAAACAATTAAAACCCAGTCTTTTGATAAAAACGCATTATCGGGAAGCGGATTAACCTCTCCCATTCCCGGAAAATACTCGGGATAAGAGAGAAAAAGAGCCGTAAGAAAGGCAGGTAAAAAGGTACGAAGTGAGAACAGAGGGATGGAACCCAGAATGGCTACAATTTGTGCTACAGACATTTAGAAAAATCTTTAGCCCAAGATAAGCATACTTTTTTAGCCTTTTCTGCTTCTGTTATTAAAGCATTAAAAGTGTTTGCTGAAAGCTTCAGAAGCTAAAATGCCTGCTCAATGGGCAGGTACTTTTCTATAAATTCTCCTAATTTATTCTGCATACTTTCATTGTCTTTATCTTCCCAGTCCCCGTGCCCTCCCTCAAAGATGGTAAGTTCATTAGGCACTTGAGAAGCATCTAATTTCTGTTTTAAAAACTCCCCGTTACTTATGGGGACCAGTGGATCGTCCTTTCCATAAAAAAGAATACTCGGGCTGTTATGGGTATTTACCCTGTAAGCTGGGCTTACCGTTTTTGCATAATCTGTATTTGCGGGATAAGCATCTTCATTTACCAGCGCGTCCAGGGCCAGAAGAAAGTCTGCATTTTCGATATAATAAGGATCTGTAAAATTAGTAGGGCCAACTATGCTGCAAACCATTTTTACCAGATCTTCATCGTCATAAACACTGTCAAACTGCAGCGCGATATGGCCACCTGAACTCACTCCAATCAAGCCGAATTCAGCTTTTATTCCCAGTTCTGCACCATCTTTTTCAATATGTTTAAGCGCTTTTTTTACATCCTGGAACTGGTTAGGAAAAGCGGCCCTGTTATTTGGGCGTGCCAGCCGGTAATTAAGGTTGGCAATGGCATAGGCAGGATGTTTTTGCTGTAACAACGGGATATAAGTTTGCATATCTGCCTTATCGCCCTGTATCCAGCCCCCGCCGTGTATAAAAACCAGTACCTTTGTAGTGATCTTAGAGCGATTGACAGGCAGATAGAGGTCATAGGTTTGAGCAGGGTCTTCCCCATAACTTATGTCTTTTAATACCAAAGCTTTCTTTGGATCATCATTTTGTAATTCTTCTTTTTGGTCAATTTCTTCAGTAGAACAGGAAAAATGTAGAAAAAGTTGTAAGGAAAAGAGGAGGAGGAGCTGTTTTTTTGTGCAAAGAGGCCGTGAATATTTCATAAGCAATTCAGAAATGTATTTTGTGGTAACAGGAAAAAACCACAGACAAGGTTTTTTAATTAGTGGCAACCACAATTTCTGAAATTAAAAGGCTTTGGCACAACTAGTGAAAACCCCCGGTTTTGTGTAAAATAGGAGGACCAGATCTTGACTCTTTCGGCAGTTATTCGGGCAGTAGTCTTAATCAAGATAAAAGCTTCCTTCAGAATACGTTCTGGCTTTTCCTGAAATCTGCACCCGTGCACCTTTATTTTTACAAAAAAGTTCCCCGCCGCGAGGAGAAATTTGCTTTGCCCGAAGAGTATTTTTTCCCCATTTCTTGGCCCAGTAGGGAATAAGGGAGCAATGGGCCGAACCGGTTACAGGGTCTTCAAAAACAGAAGCTCCCGGCGTAAAGAACCTGGATACAAAATCGCAATCGCTGCCTTTTGCAGTAAAAATAACTCCGCCGGTGCCCAGGTTTAGCTGATCGAAAAAGAACCTGTTAATTTGTATTTTCTTAATATCTTCTTCTGAAGGGTACACAAGAACAAAATCCCTGGCCTTTAAAACTTCTGTTGGCTGAAGATTTAAAGATTTTTTAAGCAGGGAGGGAATTTCTGCTGAAGCAGGGTCACGGCTGGGAAAATTCAGGCTGTATATGCCATTCTCAACTTTCACCTTCAATTCCCCGCTTTGGGTATGAAAAATTATTTCCTCTTTATTATACCCCACAAGGGTACTTATGGCATGTGCGGCAGCAAGCGTGGCATGCCCGCAGAGATCCATTTCATACTCCGGGGTAAACCACCGCAGATTTAGGCCATTATTGGTAATGATGAAAAATGCCGTTTCGGCCACTGCGTTTTCCCTGGCAATTTTCAGGAGCACCTCGTCCGGGAGCCATGCTTCAAGCGGCACCACGCAGGCCGGATTTCCGAAGAAAATTTTATCTGTAAAAGCATCAATTTGATAAACGGGTAATTTCATGGCTGTTTTGATGTAAAAATAAAGAATTTAAAATCGATTGGCAGCGTTCAAACTCTAAGGTACCAACCGGCTTTTTTTTCCTTTGGACTTCCTTAACGGAATTTCACCATTGGGCAACTGCCAGGGACGAGGTTGTTGAAAAGGCATTAACAGAAGGTTTTTGAATTTTTGTTCTCCCGGATCGCGGTAGGAGGGTACGCCAATGTTTATTTCGTCCTGTGGAATATTCAGTCGGATACTGCGATGAATGCGGTCCCACCAGTTAAAAATAACCGAATAGTTACTGTTGGTCTCCCGGTGAACAATGGAATGGTGCACACCATGCATTCGTGGCGTTACAATAAACCTGCTGAAAATTTTTTCAACACTGTAAGGTAGCTGCCAGTTGGAATGATGAAAAAGAGTGGCGGTTTCAAAAATCACTTCATAAATAAGGACCAGCCAGTAAGACGGCCCCGCCAGGAGGATCATAAAACCGCGAAAGAATACTGAAAAGATAATTTCACCAAAATGGAAGCGCAGAGCTGTGCTAACATCCAGGTCCAGGTCTATATGATGAACATTGTGAAACCTCCACAGGAAATTAATTTTTTGGTTTAGGCGGTGCCAGAGGTAATTGCCATAATCCAGCAACAAAAAGCCTAAAATAAAGCTCATCCATACCGGCAGGTTCAGCCAGTTTAGCAATCCCCACTGATGATTTTCAGCAAAAACAGCCAGGTAAACCATTGCCGGGATAAGGAGAAGGCGCAAGGCCATTACGGCAGTAAAAGCCACGCCAATATTTGTTTTAATCCGTCTCCAGCGGTATGCTTTGAGCTTCCTGAGGCGGCGGTAAGATTCAGCAAAAAAGAATAGCAGGAGGCAAGCAGCTATTACAGGACCGCCATATTTATCGAGGATCTCAAAGTAGAAATATTCTTTTACCAGTTCCAATGCTTCCATACTTCCTGTATTAGCCCTCCGCCGGCCTTGGATTTCGTTGTACTTTTTTGCCTTTTTTTATAAGGAGGCTAATGTCTTCCAGGGCGAGGTATAAACAAGGCACTATTACCAATATTATAGAGGTTGCGAAAATAATTCCGAAGCCAAGAGAAATAGCCATGGGAATTAAATAGAAGGCCTGGCTGGAAGTTTCTAAAATAATAGGGGTGAGGCCTCCAAAAGTAGTGAGCGTGGTGAGCATTATTGGCCGGAACCTTCGCAGCCCGGCTTCATGAATGGCTTCATAAATACTTAATGTGTCCCGCTGGCGGTTGGCATAATCTATCATTATAAGGGAATCGTTTACCACCACGCCAGATAATGCGATAACTCCCATAAGGCTCACCAGGGAAAGGTCATAGCCCAGAATAATATGCCCAATTACCGCACCCACCACGCCAAATGGAATAGCAGTCATTACAATAATTGGCTGAGTATAGCTGCCAAAAGCTATGGCAAGCAGGGCGTAAATAAGCAGCATGGCCATCGAGAATCCGCTCCAGAGGGAATCGGTAGATTCACGCATATCGGCCTGGCTTCCTTCAAAACTCCAGGTGAGGCCCGGAAAATCTGCCCTTAGCTGGGGCAGTACTTCCTGCTGC
This sequence comes from Autumnicola aciditolerans, assembly GCF_041679265.1. Classification (NCBI taxonomy): domain Bacteria; kingdom Pseudomonadati; phylum Bacteroidota; class Flavobacteriia; order Flavobacteriales; family Flavobacteriaceae; genus Autumnicola; species Autumnicola aciditolerans. The sequence goes on along the minus strand of NZ_JBGFSM010000004.1, from coordinate 130,685 downwards.
ACCCGGGCCAGGACGCGCGTGACCGCATTTGCAGGTTCTACATCCATTCCCACATTCACCACACGGCGGCCATCCCTGCGGTTAATGGAGGTAAAAGCTTCCCGCTGTTCTACGCGTACCACATCCAGCAGCGGCACTTCCACACCTTCCGGGGTGCGCACAATAAAATCTTCCAGGTTCTGAATGTCCCGGCGTTCTTCCAGTGGTAATTTTACCCTCACTTCAATTTCGTTGGTTCCCCTTAGCTGCCTCATGGCCAATGCGCCGTAAAAGGCATCCCGCACCTGCCGGCCCACTTCATTAGAGGTTAAACCAAGGTTTCTTCCTGCCGGCAGTAGTTTAAAATCGTACTGCAGTTTTCCTTTGTTAAAATTATCGCTGATATCCCTTGTATTTTCAAAAGCTTCCATACGTTGTATTAAAGCGGTACTGGCTTTTTCCAGAACATCAATTTCTGAATGGCTTAAGTCTACACTTATATCCTGCTGATATCCTCCCGGCCCACGTTCGGCTTCAAAAGTAATCTGGTCTACGCCTTCAATATCGCCAATATTATCCCGCCATAAGGCGATGAGCTCCCGCGCACTCATATCCCTTTCATCGGGAGGCAGCATTACGATTTCCACATCAATAAAATTTTGGCCGCGAACATTGGTTTTAATACCCTCGGCAACTTCATATAAATTATGCTCTTCAAACATTTTTTGAGTAGAGCGGGTAATATCTTCGGCTACTTTGGCCGCCTGGTATGGAGTGGTGCCAACCGGTAATCTCACTCCTGCTTCAATTTCATCTGCAGCAACTTCCGGCATCATGATCATTCCCATATGGTCGCTGTAGCCGTAGCCGCCCACGATAAGCAGCAAGGCCACTGCGGCACTCAGGGTGATATAGCGGTATTTAAGGCAAAGGTCCAGCAGTGGCCGGTAGTATTTATCAATAACATGATCAAAACCCCTGGCAAAAGATTGTTGCCAGCTTTCCAGCTTTAGTACCCAGCCTTTACGTTTCTTTTCTGAAAGATGGGCAAGATGGGAGGGAAGTATAAAAAGGGCTTCCAGAAGGGAAACGGCCAGGATCACGATAACCACAGCAGGCAATGGCCACCAGAATTTTCCTGTCTCGCCGGGCATAAAAAGCAAAGGGACAAAGGCGATAATTGTGGTAATTACACTAAAAGCCACAGGTTTTGAAACATCCCGCGTACCCTTAATGGCGGCATCTATATATCCCATTCCCTGCTGCCGGTATTCATGAATGTTTTCTCCCACCACAATAGCGTCGTCTACCACAATTCCCAGTACCACCAAAAACCCGAACATGGAAATCATATTAATGCTAAGGCCAAAAAGGGGAAGAAAAATCATCCCGCCAATAAAAGAAATAGCCATTCCCATCATCACCCAAAACGCCAGCCGGTATTCTAAAAATAACGTAAGGATTACCAGCACGATCACTATCGCCATAATGCCATTTTCGGTAAGAAGGGAAAGGCGCTCCCGGTAATCTTCAGCCCTGTTGCTGTCTATGCGGAATTGCACTCCCGGCGGAAGTTGAAAATCCTTCAGAACTTCTTTCACCGTTTCTGCAATTTCCAATGGGGACTGGTCTCCAATCCTGAAAATTTCCATGTCTACGGAAGGGGTTTGGTTGAATTGCCCGTGGAACCCTGTTTCTTCAAATCCATCGGTAATTTCAGCAATATCGGCAAGCGTTACTTTTGCTCCTGAAGGGGAAGAGACTATAGTAATATTCCCGAATTCCTGGGCCCATTGTTTTCTTTCCTGCATCCTCAGCAAAATTTCTCCCGACTGGGTTTCTACAGAACCCGCGGGAACATCTTCGCTGGATTGGGCGATAATATCGGCAACCTGGCCAAGGGTTAAGTTATATTTTCTTAAATTATTACGGGGAATTTCCACGTGGGTTACGTATTCCGGTACGTTGCCTATTTCTACCTGGGTGATATTTGGATTGCTCAGGAGACGGTTCCGCAGCCGTTCGGCGAGTTTGCGGAGTGTCCAGATATCCACATCGCCGTAAAGGCCAATTTCCATCACATCCCGCTGCCGGGATTGCAAACTTACCTCGGGTTGTTCAATATCATCGGGAAAAGTCCTGATCCTGCTTACCGCCTGGTCTATATCCTGAAAAGCTTTCATGCGGTTTGTTCCCGCCACCAGTTCTATAGAAACATTTCCTGAGCCTTCATTTGCGGTAGAAACAATTTCTTTAATGCCCTGTATACCGCGCACGGCTTCTTCTACAGGAAGCAAAATTCCCTGTTCCACCTCTGCCGGGGCAGCACCGGGATAAACCACATTCACATTTACAAAGTCAAGTTGAAACTGAGGAAAAACCTCTTTCTGAATTTTGAACATGGTCCATATCCCGCCTCCAATAAGGATGATCATAAGTAAATTGGCGGCTATGGAATTTCTCGCCATATAGCCTATGGCACCCTCTTTCCGTACTTTTTTGTTCTCTGATTTTTCCATGGCATTTATTCTTCCGTTCCCCGTATTTCCCCGTTACCCGCCGCAGTAGAATCTGCCGCCCTTCTAAGCTCTAAACCTTCAGCCACAGTACTCAGGTTGGTGACCACCACAAGATCATCTTCCTTCAGCCCTTTGCTGATGTAGGCATATTCCGCATCAGAAAGTATAATTTCCACTTCGCGAATGGCAAGTTTCCCATCCTCCATTACCCAAACCGTCTGATTGCTTCGCACCAAATCCCTGTCTATGCGCACCACTTCTTTTATTTCTTCTCCAATCATTTGTGCCTCCACAAAAGCGCCTATCATAAGTTCAGGTTTATCCATAAGGCTGTCTGCCTGAGCCATGGGATCTGGTACCCTTACCAAAATCTGGGCAAGCCTCGTCTGGTCGTCCAAAGCGCCAACCTGTTTGTCTAAAAATCCCGTACGAAAGGCTCCCGCAGGCCATGCGGTAGAATTTTTAATTTTCACCAAAGAGCCGGTATCCTTATCGGAATCAGGGAAAGTAAGCCACTGTAACTTCCCAACGGGAACGGTGAGATTTATCCAGTAAGCTTCCGTACCTACAAGCCTCCCCAGATTATCTCCTGAGGAAACCTGTGAACCCAGGGTTACGTTTTGTGTAAGTACATGCGCATCAAAGGGAGCCTTGATAGTAGTGCGGGCAAGGTTAAGCCTGGCCTGATCCACAGCTGCCTCTGCAGCCTTTATATCTCCTTTTACAGCATTTAACTGAGGTTGACGCAGTACAAGGGAGCGCTCTTCCTGGGAAAGGGTGTCCCCGCCAATTAAATTAAGGTCCTGCTCTGCTACCTGCTGTCGCCCCATTTCCATATCCAGGTTGGTTTGCGTCTGGAGCAAATCGCTTTTTCTCATTTCCAGCGTATTTCGGTAATCTGAAGGGTCTATTTGTAAAAGCACTTCCCCTTTTTTTACAAATCCGCCTGGGCTAAAAGCCTCATCACGCCTTATAATTTGTCCACCCACCAGCGGACTCAGCATCACATCTTCCACCGGCCTTACTGTTCCTGTGGCCACAATCATTGGGCGGTAATTTCCTTTCTCCACCTTTACCACATCTACCAGCATGGCAGATTGTCTAGTGGCGCCTTCAGATTGTGCAGTAGGTTCGGTACTAAAAATAAGAAAAGTTACCGCTGCCCCTGCCAGGAGAATGGCCGCACAAATAATCATAATTTTTTTAGTACTCATAAATAATTATTTTCGGTTAAGGTGCTGCTGTTGTTTCCGTTTCGAATCCTCCGGCCAGGGCACGGTATAATGAAATTCTTATTTCCAGAAGGCTTTGCCTTGCTTCCAGGATATCCCGCTGTAGTTGCTGCTCCTGGTCCAGGGCCAGCAGTACATCCAGGTATTCGGTTATCCCGTTAAGAAATTCCAGTTTTAGTTGCCGGTTGGTTTTTTGGGCCAGTTCCAGCCGCCTTTGCAGGACTTCCAGCTGCTTTTTTTGCTTTACTTCCTGTATAAGAGCGTTTTCCACTTCTCTAAAAGCGGTGAGCACAGTTTGGCCATAAAGGTAAAGCTGGCGTTGTTTAAGGGCTTCGGTCCGGCTTACTTCTGCACGAATACGCCTGGCATAAAACAAAGGCGCTACAATATTGCCCGCCAGGGTATATGCCCAGTCCTGGAAAAGGTTATTGTAATTATTGGAACGCATCTGGCCCTGAAGGTTCAATGATAACTGCGGAAATTTGCTCCTAATGGCCTGCGCCATTTCCCTGTCTGCTGCCAGGACCAGGTTATAAGCCTGCAACACATCGGGACGGCGGCGAATAAGTTCCAGCGGAAGCCCCGTTTCGGGAAGGGGAGGGAGTTCCGGAAGGCTGTCCCCTGGAATTGCCAGTTCGTTTTGCGGTGGAGTACCCAGTAGTACCGACAGTTCATTTTCAAAAAGCGCTGCCTGCGTCTCATACTGTATTTTCTGGTTACGGGTACTTTCCAGCAGTTGCTGCTGGCGCAGGATGTCTACCGCGCGTACCTGCCCCCCCCACAAAACGGGCCCTTATAAGGCGCATTATATTTTCGTTGATTTCAATTTGTTCGTTGGCAAGCTCCAGTTGCTCCCTCGCCGTTAAGAGTTGGAACCAGGTGTTGCTGATTTCTGCGGAAAGGGTCATGGCAGCGGCCTGATAATCGTAAAAAGTAGCCTGCGCGCGAAATTCTTCAGCCTCTATTCCAGACTGGATCCTGCCCCACAAGTCTACTTCATAGGAAGCTGAAAGCCCTAATTGCAGATTTTCGCCTCCTGCAAAATCAGGTTGGGGGCGGCTAATGGCACTTCTTGCCGTGGCATTTATTTCCGGCCACAAATAAGAAGATTCTCTTTGCACCACGGCCAGGGCAGCCTGGAAGAACTGCCAGTCTCCCGCCAGTGACAGGTTTTCCTTCAATCCCCGGTTTACCAGTGAGTTCAACTCCTCATTGTTGAAGGCAAGCCACCATTTATCCGGAACAACTTCAGCACCGTTATAAGAGAATTCTTCAGGCTCCTCTATGGGCGCTTCTACATTTTGTAATTTTGGCGCACAGGAAAAAAGTCCGCAAAAAGTTATACAGATTAAGGGCAGCCACAGGTGTAGCCGGCAGTTTGCTGAATGATGAAAACTGGTAATAATCCTTCTATAGTTTTAAAGCTGTACCACCTGTTCCAATTTAAACATTTGGTGCAGCTTGCTGTAAATACTTAATTATGAACCGCTTTAGCAGCGATTTTTCTAAAGTTACATTTTTTTTGGATGTAGGCAACGCCTTTAAGAATTGTTAAACCAAGTCAAGAACACGGTTTTTTCTTCAGAAAAAAATAGGGCCGCTTTATGTCTTAGGCCATAAAGTCATTCTTTACCTTTACCGCAAAATTCGGCATAAGGAGGGCACAGATTACTTATAAAGAAGTTAAACTCCATAAGAAAATAATGCAGATTGGTTATCTTGAGACTATAGATGGGGATGCAGGGTATTTTAATTTTATATCCTGAATAATACACGAATACATGGGGCTATTTAACAGGCTGGGGAACCAATACCTTAAGAGGAGATTGTCTTCTATAGATGAAATGAAGGAGAATCCTTTAAAAGCACAGGCAAAGGTCTTAACGGAATTATTGAAGAGGGGCAAAGGAACTGTTTACGGCCAAAAACATAATTTCTCCGGTATCTCTAGTCCCGGCGATTTCCGCGAAAAAGTTCCTGTGGTAAATTATAACGAGCTAACTCCATTTATTCACCGTGCAATGCAGGGTGAAAAAAATGTGCTCTGGCCGGGGCGTATGGAGAATTTCGCCAAATCATCGGGCACTACAGAAAGCAGCAGCAAACTTATTCCTGTTTCTGAAGAAGGCCTTAAAAATTGCCATTATCTGGGCGGCAGGGACATGCTGGCCATTTACCTGCGTAACCATCCCGATTCTAAATTGATTACCGGTAAAAACCTTTCTATAGGAGGAAGCCAGGAGGGCAGCCCGGTTGCAGGAAAAAATAATTTTTATACCGGCAATATATCTGCAATCGTAATGAAAAACCTGCCATTTTGGGCACAACTGGGGAGAACTCCCGGGCTAAAAGTTGCTTTAATGAATGACTGGGAGAAAAAACTGGAGGCTATCACTGCTATTACTTCCCAACAAAAAATAACCAGTCTTGCCGGTTCTCCCATGTGGATGCTGCTGTTGCTACAGCATATCCAAAAGGAACAAAAATTTAAAGATATAAGGGAGGTATGGCCGCACCTGGAGGTATTTTTCCACGGTTCAGTTTCTTTTGCGCCTTACAAGCCGCTGTTTGAGGAACTGGATGGCGCAGGCACCCTGCGGTACCAGGAAATCTATAATGCCACGGAAGGATTTTTTGGGATCCAGGACCTAACAGATGATACTTCCATGTTGCTTATGCTTAACTATGGAATCTTCTATGAATTTATTCCTGAAGAAGATTTTTCTGATGAATCGCCGGAAACGTTGCTGCTTAGCGAAGTGAAGACCGGCAGGAAATATTCTCTGGTAATTTCTACAAATTCCGGACTTTGGCGATATAAGATAGGGGACAGCATAAAATTTACTTCCCTGAATCCTTTTCGGTTTAAAATAATGGGAAGAACAAAGCATTGTCTCAATGTTTTTGGGGAAGATCTCTTTGCAGAACAGGGAGAAGCAGCTTTGGCGAAAGCCTGTAAAAGAACCGGTACCTTGATGAGCAATTTTACGGTGGCACCATTTTTCTACAGCCAGGGAGAAAAAGGTTACCATGAATGGGTGGTAGAATTTAAAAAACCTCCTGCCCGTCCCGAGGAATTTGCCAAAATACTTGATGAAGAACTCTGCAATCTTAATGAGGATTATCGCCAGAAAAGGAAAGCAGATACCGCTATAGATAAGCCTGTAGTAAGAGAAGTGCCGGAAGGTACCTTCTATCAATGGCTTAAAAGCAAGGAAAAACTGGGCGGGCAGCATAAAATTCCCGCTATGTCCAATAACAGGCAATTTGTGGAAGAAATATTAAGCTCTCTTAGAACAGTATCTTAAGTTCTGCTGATAGCCAGGTCCTTGATTTCTTTCAATTCCCTATGGGTTAAATACTCCCAGCTGTTAATATAATCTTCTTCATTAATATTTTCAGCAATTTCCAAATTGGGGTCCAAGGCTTTAAAAGCATCTACTAGAACATTAAAGGGCCGGTACCCGGTGATTTGAACCGTACGCTCGCCGTAACTAATCAACAGGCTGGGAAAACGGGTTATCCCTTTAATCTTTAGTGCCTCCAGATCTTTCCGGAACAAGTCTGCAGCCTGATTAGAATGCATGGCTTTTTTGAATACTTCCAGATCCAGCAGGTTTTTCTCCTGAAGTTTTCCCGCAATATCAAAAATGACTTCTTTATCTCCAATATTCTGCTTCTTCATCATTACCGCTTCGCGCAATTCCCTTAGCATGGCTTCTCCTGCTGTGTGGCTTTGCATTTCTGACGCCTTAACGGCCATACAGGCAAGATAAGAGGTGTCTACGGGATTATGCAACCAGATGCTTTCTTCTACAGGCTGGCCGGTAGAATGTTTAGCTTCCATCCAGAGCGGGCCCATTTGTGCAGGCCTGGAAATATTGTTCATAGGATCTTCAAAATGCTGCCAGTCGCGCAACAAGCCTCCCATGATGTAGCGGTAAGCAATGCGGCCTTTAAATAAATATCTTAATTTTCTCAGTTGAGGTTCCATTCCCCAGCTCCAGCAGCAAAGGGGATCTGTGTAATATTCAATATAAAATTTTTCAGCCATAACAGGTTTTAAGGGTTGGTTTAAAAGAAGTAATTCCAGAAGCAGTTTCTGCTTCTGGAATAATAAAACTTCTCCAGAAATAATGGGAGGTATTTAGTATTTACTCCATTGGGTTTCCCCGTCTGGCATTGCCGCTTTCACCTCCTGGCTCTTCTTCTTACTAAGTTCCTTGTTCTTTTTATCTACTTCTTCCAGGCTCCTTGTGGAATTAGCAGAGTGGTTCTCTGTCATTCCCTTAGATTCTTTCACATGTGCAATAGGATCGGAAATGTATTCCCATGTTTCCCCTAACTGCGGGCTTTTGCCTTCATTCCAGGGGCCTCGAACATCTTCCCCGTTAGAAAGATTGAAATATTTATTGCTGTACCGTGGATCACTTTGCAATACTCCCGGAGGGAAATTTGGCTCTATGGTATCCAGTGCTGCCTGGAACATCTGGAAATGCGCCACTTCCCGGGTCATCAAGAACCTGAGCGTATCTTTAACATGAGGGTCGCTGGTGTGCTGTAGCAAATATTCATATACAATTTTTGCCCTGGATTCTGCAGCTATATTAGAACGCAAATCTACCGTAAGGTCCCCGTTGGCGTTTATATATTTCCCGCTAAAGGGATTTCCCTGGCTGTCCACAGGGGCCACGCCACCACCGGTAAGATTAAAAAACTGAGGGTTAACCATTGCCTGGTGAATAAATTCTTCCTTAGAGGCTTTTCCTTTCATCAAAGCCATTATTTCAGATTCTTCAGCGGCATTCTTAAGGTCACCGTTTACTCCTTTTAATAACATCTGGATGGTTGCTCCCACAATTTCAAGGTGGCTGAACTCTTCCGTAGCAATATCCATAAGCATATCGTACTTGTCCGGATGTACTTTTTTAGCCGAAAACGCCTGTGTAAAATATTGTAGCGCTGCCGCCAGTTCCCCGTTCGCACCCCCAAACTGCTCCAGCAGCATACTGGCAAATCCCGGATCGGGTTTGGACACTCTGGCATTGTACTGTAATTCTTTTACGTGGTAAAACATAATTTTCCTGGTTTTTGAGTTAAAAATTCCTTTTGTAGCTGAAGGAGAAAGGAAAGTTTTCCTGGGGAGGATTCTGCTTCACAACTTTAAAATTAGAACATAATGTTGGCGCGGAAAGTTAAATAACTTCTAAAGATATGTTATTTAACTCCTGTTTTACGGGATAATAAATTTGCTGATTTTTTAGATTGTAAGAGGAAAATTACATTAATAGAAAATATTAGTTTGTAAAAGCAATTTTGAGGTAATCGCATTAGCCATCCCGGATTTATATCTATGTTTTTCTCCGGTTGCTTTCTGTCTGGTCTATATCCTGGTGAAATTTAAATCCTGATAGTCATAACTAAAATCGGTCATGGGAGATACAGGTTCCATGGAAAATCCTTTAGCTTCCGCTTCTTTATTCAGGGAAAAAATTACAAAAGCATCGGCATTTAATCCACGGGCGTTCCATTTTACCACAAACGCATTGCCTTTGTAAAAGCTCATCTCTCCTTTAAAATCAGGAGCATTTTCAGCTTCAAAAAACAACTTTCCGCCTTTTTCAGAAATTTTCACTTTTCCAAACCAGGGATCCTGGTAAGTGCCGGTATAACGGGAAATGGACCCTGGCTTCAAGCTTTTACTTTTCTGAACTGCAGCCACCTCTTTCCAAATTTGAGCTACTACAGAGTCGGCCTCTTTTTCGCTTTTAATCCTGGTGTTGTTGTATTGCTTAATCCTGTTTTCGCCTTCAATCCCAAAATAGGAATCTTTAATAGTGTTGGTAATTGACCTAAATGCCGCTCCGGATTGCTGGTTGGTAAGCACGATGATCCCCAGGTCCAGTTCCGGGATCATGGTAACCTGGCTCACAATTCCTAAAAGTCCGCCGGTATGGGTCACTTCTTTGTAACCATTAACATCACTAAGAAACCAGCCAAGACCATAAGCTTTAAAATGAGTGTTATAATCTCCGCTTCCGGTTCTTAAAATGGTTTGAGGCGTCCACATTTCCTCATGGACCTCTTCGCTGAAAAGGCGCTTTTGCAAATCTTCGCCATATTTGCCGTGGTTTAATTGTGCCTGCACCCATTTGCTCATATCATTTACTGAAGAATAAATACCTGCGGCAGGATTGGCGACTTTTGTAAAACTCAGGCCAACAGTTACCAGTTTTCCATCTACCGGGGCATGGCCTTCAATTACATTGGAATAATCATCAATACGGTGCCAGGACATGGCGGTACGGTCCATGTGAAGCGGTTCCAATATATTCTCCCTTATAAATTCTTCGTAATCTTCCCCGGCAACCCTTTCCACAATCTCTCCGGCCACAATATAAAGCAGGTTGTCATAATCAAATTTGGATCGGAAAGAAGAAACCGGTTTTAAAAACCTTAGGTTATAGATAAGTTCCTCCATATTGGTTTTGTTGGCTGCCGGAAAAACCATCAGGTCGCCGGCACCAAGGCCCAGGCCACTGCGGTGGGTAAGCAAGTCCCGGATTGTAAACTCGCTGGTGACGTAAGGATCGTACAATTTAAATTCCGGGATAATTTCGGTGACTTTGGTATCCCAGGAAATTTTTCCCTGGTCTATAAGCTTTCCAAGAGCCGCACTGGTAAAAGCTTTGGTATTGGAAGCCACCCCAAAAAGGGTATTTTCATTTACTTCTCCTCCCTTTTCCAGGGACCGTACGCCGTATCCCTTCATATGAACAATTTTTCCGTCTTTAAGAACTGCCACTGCAATTCCGGGAACATTAAAAGTAGTCATGGTTTTTTCCACAAGGCTGTCCAGCTGTGCATCGCTAATGCCCTGGGCTTTTGTAGTGGAAATAAATGTAGAAACGAAGAAGAGCAGCAGTACTGCCCTGAAAGATATTGCCTGCATAAGAAATCCTACTATTTTAGAAGCTAAGATAAACAAATGGAAAGTAAAGCCGCCATGATCTTTTATCTGAAAAAGCAATCTGCATGAGGAAACTAGAAATAAAAATCACCCCAAGGTACAGCTGCACCAAGGGGTGATTCGGGAAAGTACAAAATTGGAAAATTTAAATTTCTTTGTTCTGCAGCAATTCCTGTACAATTATGCGATTTGCATAAGTGGTTTTAGTGATAGTATTCCAGGCTTGCAAGCCAACGGCAGTTGCTAAATCAATCTCTTCCTGAATTTTCAAAATATTGTGCATTTTCAGGATATTTTGCTGCATTGGGGTAGAGAGGGAACGGAACATTTTAGTTGTTGCAATTTGTTCCCGACTTATATTTTTTGTTATTACCATAATTGGGGATTTTATGTAATCTGGAAGACAAATGTAGAATCTTTCTTATCATCTTCATTAACTTTTCTTCACTATTTATTAACATATTATTAGGAAACCAAAAGCATGCCGAAATATTCTTAATATTGAAGAAAATAAATTAAAATCCCATAATTAAAAGTTTACTATTGAAAATCAATGCTATACGAATTGCATGGCGTTTATTGCAACCTAAAAGTGTAATAAAAAAGGCTGGTTGAAATTTTTCAACCAGCCTTTTTTAAGACCAAAATCAGTAAATTTATTTATGGTTTTACTGCCGAAAGTTTGACTTCTTCCCCTTCTTTATTCAATAATTTAACCTCATCAAAGCCCATATTTTTAAACTGCTGAAACTGGGTGGCGGCATCGCCTACCACCAGATAAGCCATTTTTGATTCATCTAAATATTTGTTGGCAAGCTCTTTATGCTGCTCCAGCGTCATATTCCCAATGATCTTTTCTTCATTTTCAATATATTTTGGATCCAGCTCATACGCGCTCATTTCCTGAAGCATTCCCAATAGCGATCCCTGGGTTTCAAAGCGGCGGGCATTGGATTTTATAAGCGCGTTCTTGGTAAATTCAAGATCTTCTTTACTGATGCCGTCTCTGTATTTGGCAATTTCGTCCCTGAAAATTTCTACAGATTCTCCCGTAGTATTTGTTCTAACACTTGAAGAGGCTGTGAAGGTGCCCGGAATTTTAGTTCCGCTAAAACCAGATCTTGCTCCGTAGGTATAGCCTTTCTCTTCTCTTAAAATCAAATTCACGTTTCCTGAAAAAGATCCTCCCAGCTTATAATTCATAACTTCCGCAGGGAAAAAATCTTCGTCTGTACGCGGGATGGCAATGTACCCAATATTGATCACCGATTGCTTGGCATTAGGGACATCTACAAAATATAAAGAAGCTTTATCGCGCTCATTCTTAATTTCGAATTCAGGAATATTTACTTCTTTGGCTTCCCAGTTCTTTTCCAGGCCTTCTACGGCAGCTAAAGCTTCAGATTTGTTAACATCTCCCACTACATGAAAACGGCTCACAGTTGGAGAGAAATTTTTATTGTAGAAGCCCTTAAGGTCTTCCATGGTAATAGATTCAACAGATTCCTCCGAGCCTAAAGTTGGATAGGCAAGAGGGTGGTTCTCACCATATAAAACCTTATTATAAACCCTTTCTGCAATGGCATTAGGATTTGCTTCAGCTCTTTTGATGCTGTTGATGGTGCTGGTTTTAACTCGTGCCAATTCTTCTTCATCCCATCTTGGCTCCAGCAAAATCTCCTGGACAAGGTCCATGGTTTCCTGGAAGTTACGTTTTAGCGTATTGCCACGAATCACTATAGATTCATCTGTAGTGTACATATAGATGTTTGCGCCAAGCAGGTCTATTTCCTCTTCCAGCTCTTCAGGCGTTTTGGTGGCGGTACCTTCCATCATAATATCGGTCATTAAATTGGCCACGCCGTTTTTGTCAAGATCGTCAAGAAGATGGCCGCCGTCTATAACCAGGCTGAAATTCACCAAAGGCAGCTCATGCTGCTCGATGCCATAAACTTCCATCTGGTTATCCATTTCTACAGTCCAGGATTCCGGAATGCTTAGTTTGGGAGTTTCTCCCATTTCAGGCGGTACGGAACGATCAAAATTTGAAGGGGTTTTCTGGATTTCCTGTTCAGTCTCCACAACTTCAGTCTCTACGTTCTCAGTGATTTCTTCTTCTACAACTTCTGCTTTTTCAGAATTTTCAGCAATAAGGTTCATCTCGCCCTTGGGTACAAAGCTGGTAAGCACAAAAGGTTTATCTTTTATATACTTGTTATAAACCCTCATTACGTCTTCTTTGGTGACAGATTTGATGTTTTGGATATCTTCTTCAATAAATCCGGGATCTCCCGCAAATACATCATATTGCGCCAGTTGGAAAGATTTGCCGAGGACGCTGCTTATTCCGTTATAAAAATCGGTTTCCAGCCCTGCTTTAATACGTTCAATATCACGCTCCGTAACACCTTCTTTTTCAAACAGGTCAAAAGCTTCTTCAATCCCGGCTTCCACACTGTCTAAATCTACCCCGGCATTGGCCGTTACCTGAATTTGAAATTTACCGGCAATCTGGTCTGCACTATTATATGCGTAAGGTTGTGAAGCGAGTTCTCTTTTCTTAACAAGCACCTTGTAGAGCGGCGCTTTCTTCCCGTCAGATAATACCTGGCCCAGGAAATCCAGGGCGTAGGCATCCTTATTGTACTGCTCTACCGCCGGCCAGACCATATTTAACTGTGGCGCGGTGGCAAAATTGTCTTCATGGTATAACCTTTTGGTTTCATCAAGGGACACAGTTTGTGTTTGCAGGGGCTCCACTTCCTGGCGCTTTTTGATTTCCCCGAAGTATTTTTCCACCATTTCTTTAGTTTTGGACCTGTCAAAATCTCCCGCTATCACTAAAGTGGCATTATTTGGGCCGTAAAACTTATCATAAAATTCCTTTACGTCTTCTACGGTGGCATTCTGAAGGTCTTCCAGTTCTCCAATTACCTGCCAGCTGTAGGGGTGCCCGTCCGGATACAAATTTTTATCTATCACCCAACTGGTATGGCCGTAAGGATTATTGTCTACGCGCTGGCGTTTTTCATTCTGTACCACTTCCTGTTGATTAACAAAAGCAGATTCTGTAACGGTATTGATTAAATATCCCATACGGTCAGATTCCAGCCACATCACGGTTTCCAGTGCGTTGTTGGGAACCACTTCATAATAAACCGTTCCGTCCTGCCAGGTGCCTCCGTTTAAAGTTCCGCCGGCATCCTGTATTTTTTTGAAGAATTGGTCCTGCGGAACATTTTCAGATTCCTGGAACAGCATATGCTCAAAAAGGTGCGCAAACCCGGTGCGGCCTTTTTTCTCACGGTTAGATCCCACGCCGTATTGGATAGCCACGGAAACAATAGGATCTGATTTGTCCTGATGGAGAACAACATTGAGCCCGTTATCCAGCTCATACTTTTCGTAATCGATTGATAAACCTGCATCTGCGGTGTCATTTTTGTCTTTCCCATTATCTTTACAGGAAACAAAACCAACCAGAAGCAATGACAGCATGAATACCATCGGTTTGAATTTGATGATTGTCATTGATGTAATTTTAAGTTAAAAATTTGCTAAATATAATGCATTGTAAGTTATTAATTGGAGGCCCTTGTGCTGAAATTGTTACAAAATCTTCATATCTTTTTAGAGTTTATTGAAAATAGCATATTCCTTAAAGCCTTTGGAAGTTCTGAAAGCCTTAGAGATATCATCTTCCGCAGAAAATATAAAGGATATAGATGCCGAAGACCAGGCCTTTAAAAAGTTTACCCACAGGCTTAATAAAAAAATGACTATTTTTTAATCTCTTTTGATCTAAACAAAATCCAATGCAACAGAACGAAACAATCAGGAATTATCTTTCTTCAAAAGAAGCAGAAGAACACCTGGGCCTGACCAAAGAGGAAATAAAATCTTCATTTCTTGAAAACCTGTTTTACCGGATTGGGCGTATCCCTCCGCTTGCCAGCAACCTGGACCTGTATTCTGCCCTCGCGTTGGCCATTAGAGACAGAGCTTTTAAACAATTTGTAAAGTCTACAAATGAAATTGCCCGGAAGAACGCGAAATCTGTCGCTTATTTTTCAGCAGAATATTTGCCAGGCCCGCACCTGGGGATGAATCTCCTTAACTTAAGGATAACCGGAGAAACAAGGCAGGCGCTGGAAGAACTGGACATAAAACTGGAAGATTTGCTGGAAGAAGAGGTGGAGCCGGGCCTGGGAAACGGCGGCCTTGGCAGGCTGGCGTCCTGTTACCTGGATGCTATGGCCACGCGCGGGATTCCTTCTGTGGGCTACGGGATACGGTACGAATACGGAATTTTTAAGCAGGAAATCAAAGACGGCTGGCAGTCTGAAGCTACAGATAAATGGCTGCATTATGGAAATCCGTGGGAGGTGGTGCGGCCGGAGATTGCCTACGAGGTGAAATTTGGCGGGAAAACTGAACATGGCCAGGATTCCAATAATGATTTTCATGTAGAATGGATCCCCGAGATGAAACTTAAGGGCACGGCATACGATACTCCTATTCTTGGTTATAAGGGCAATGGCATTATCATGCGTTTGTGGAGATCTGAAGCTATAGAGTCTTTTGATTTTTCAGCCTATAACGGCGGCGATTATTATCGTGCCGTAGAGAAAAAAATAAGGTCTGAAAACCTTACCAAGGTACTTTATCCTAACGATGAGAACCTCTCCGGCAAGGAACTTCGCTTAAAACAACAATATTTCTTTGTTTCCTGTTCGCTTCAGGATATCCTGCACCTGCACCTGTTCCAGGGTAGAAGTTTGGAGAGCCTGCACGAAAAATTCACCATTCAGCTTAATGATACCCACCCTTCAATTTCAGTAGCAGAACTTATGCGGTTGCTGGTGGATCGCCATGATATGGAATGGGATACCGCGTGGGAGGTTACAAGACAAACCTTTGCCTACACCAATCATACGCTTTTACCTGAGGCTTTGGAAACCTGGCCGGTAAGCCTGCTGGGGCAAATTTTGCCACGCCATCTGGAGATTATTTATGAAATAAACAGTCGTTTTTTACATGAATTGAGGGACCAGAATTTTAGCGGGGAGCAAATTGCCGGGATGTCTATTATAGATGAGCGGGGAGAACCTTCAGTACGTATGGCACATCTGGCAACTGTGGGCAGTTATAAAGTTAACGGAGTTTCAGCCCTGCATTCTATGTTGTTAAAGAACCAGGTGCTTAATGATTTTGCAAGTTTTTGGCCAGAAAAATTTACCAATGTAACCAATGGAATCTCCTACCGGCGGTTCCTGGCAGTGAGTAATCCCGGCCTGGCGGGACTTATTACAGAAAAAATTGGAGAAGGTTGGTATACTAACCTTGAGGAAATAAAAGCTATAGAAAAGTATGTGGAAGATGAAGAATTCCAACAAAAATGGGCAGCAGTAAAACTGGAAAATAAAAGAAACCTGGCTCGTTATATACAGGAGCAAACGGGAATTTCCATAGCTCCTGAAATGCTTTTTGATGTGCATGTAAAAAGGATACATGAATACAAACGCCAACATCTTAAAATACTTCATATTTTAAGCCTTTACCTTAAAATAAAAAATGGAAAGGCCGGCGAAGTTGCTCCCTGTGCCTTTATTTTTGGAGGCAAAGCCGCCCCGGGATATTTTATGGCCAAGCGCATTATCCGGCTTATTACCGCGGTTAGTGAACTGGTAAATAATGATGCAGATGTAAATGATAAAATTAAGGTTGTTTTTCTGCCAAACTTCAGTGTAAAACAGGCGCAAAAAGTTTATCCCGCGGCCGATCTTTCCGAACAGGTTTCCCTTGCTGGCAAGGAAGCCTCGGGTACGGGGAACATGAAATTTGCCTTAAACGGGGCATTAACAGTGGGAACACTAGATGGGGCCAATGTGGAGATATGTGAACAGGTGGGGGAGGAGAATTTCTTTCTTTTTGGCCTTACTGCTTCAGAAGTGCAGGAGGTTAAGGCAGAAGGTTACCGGCCTTATAAGTTGTATGAAGAAAATGAACAACTAAGGCAGGTACTTGATTTCCTTGTTTCAGAAGAACTTTCTAACGGAGACCCTGAACTTTTTCGCCCGGTTTATGAGAACCTTTTGCAACAGGATCCTTACCTCTTGCTTAAGGATTACCAGTCTTACATGCACTGCCAGGAGCACATTCATGAAGTATGGCGTAATAAAAAAGAGTGGATTAAGAAATCTATCCACAATGTTGCTAATATGGGGAAATTCTCTGCAGACCGGTCTATACGAGATTACAGTGTCGAAATTTGGGATGTGGAACCTGTTATAGTGGAATGATATTAGCAGCCGAGGTATTGGGCCAATGCTGCTGAAATGTTTTGCCTGCAATTTGTTTCATAATGACTATAAGCGGGACTGGGATTCATTTCAAAACAATAATATTTCTCCTCTTTAGGATGATATTTGAAGTCGATGCCAGAAAAGTGCATTCCTGTACTCCTGGTAAGTTTTATACAGGCTTTGCTTATTTTCTCCGGAAGGCTAAAGCTTGTGTAACTGGCTTTTTGGTCGTATCTATAATCGGTTTTTGCTGAGGTGATCCTGCTGGCAAAAACCGTTTCTCCCAACACATGCACCCGCACATTGTCCCCCGCAATATATTCCTGGAATTGTGTTGGGCACCAGCATATTTTTGGAAGTTTTTGGAGATCTTCCTCCTTAAGTGTTTTTACAATAGAGCGTTCCCCGCTGGCAGACTTATAGATAATCGTTCCTTTTTGCCTGTAAAAGTGAACTACTTCCTCCGGCCGGTTGGTAATAAGGGTTTCGGGAACAGATAAACCGAATTTTTTAATAAGGTTTATCTGGAAAGGTTTGGACATATTGGAAGTCATGGAAGAATTTTTGTTCAGGACTTTTGCATTTGTGACTTCAAACCACTGCATCAGGCTTTCATGTAAAACACGACATTTAATTTTAATAATTTCGTCCTTTCCGGCATACTCAGGAATAGTACTGTAATTTACCAGGCGGTTATAAATTCCGGTAAATTTTTGGAGATCATATGGTTTATTTTCAAGGCCAAGGCTTCCTGTAATTTTTCCTTCGGAAATCTGGAAATGAAATTCAATATTTTCAAAATTTCGCTGGTTGAAAATAACATGAGGGATATTTTGCTCCTTCAGTCGCTGGACCAGGAGCGCCACGGGTTTTTCAGAAGGAATTCCGCAGACTAAGACCATATCAATTTACATTCTTATTTAACATTACGCCTATTTCATCTACATTAAACCGGTCCAGATATTTCCTGAAATCTGGTAATAACGTGGCATTACTGAACAACCAGTTTTTATCGTTTATAATAAAATTGAACTCTATTGTAGGGTTATTGCTCCATTTTGAAAGATTAAGGCATAATTCCCTAATCCCGGCAGGAATTGGAATACTGCTGAAAAGCAATTCTCCAAACAACACCAGAATTGAAATTTCCCGGGCAGGAATCGCGCCTGGTAAAATGGGATAATCTATAGTTTCGCCTCCTAGAGCCAGTACCTTTTTTAGCCATACCGGTATAGGCAAAAGGTTGCCGTGTAAGCAATTTGGAGTGGGAGGATTGTTGATTTTGTCTTCAAAAGAGGCCAGCGCGGCAAACAGGATCGCATGGGACTCCTGCATGGCATATTGCAAATCTTGCTGTTGCACCTGCACTGCATGTTCAAGAGGAATTTTTTGAAGCCTGTTAATAATATACCCGGTGCCATTATTTGAAATATAAGTACCGTCTTCCAGCTTTACTGCAAAGCCGGAAGATGAGGTGCTTATACGTAAGCTGAAATACCGGTTATACCAAAGCATTTCTTCAGTTACCAGTTTCAGGTTTTTAACCTGTGGCCGGAGCAGCTTAAAAAGCCAAAATGCTGAAAGGTCATCTGTGGAAGAGAAAATATAGTTCACCTTTATTTTCTTTTAATACAGATGTTCAGAATCTTTTTGATCTTTATACTGCTTGGCTTTTTTAGATTTTTGCCTGTATTCTTTTTGAAGGTCCTGCTCATTTTTATAAGAACTGCGGGAAAGATCTGGCCGCAGGTTACTTTCAATAAAATGTGACAGCTGATTAACCGTATTTTCCAGCGCCTCAATTCTCCTGGTTATTGGATTGTTGAAGTTGTCCCCGGGATTTTCGAAAATATCCTTATCCTTCTCTTTAAACTCCTTACGATCCTTTTCTTTTATTTCCTTGAGCTCTTTATCTTTATCCTTTTCCTTCTCCTTAAATTCCTTGACTTCTTTATCTTTCTCTTTTTCTTTGATTTCTTTTCCTTCTTTGTCTTTCTCCTTTTCTTTTTCTTTAATTTCCTTTCCTTCTTTTTCTTTTTCCTTAATGTCTTTGTCCTTATCTTTTTCCTTGAATTCTTTTACCTCTTTAAACTCCTTATCTTTTTCCTTTTCCTTGATTTCCTTCAATTCCGGTTTTCTCTTTGGCAGGCAAACACTTACATCCATTTCGGTAAGCACTTCTGCTATGGGGTTTGCAATACCAAAAACTCCTTCTTCCAGGATAATATTTCCGTCATCATCCCGCTGTTCAATATTCCCGGCAAAATAAAGGCCTATCACTTCATTGCTTGCGTTTACCACCACAGAGCCGGAGTCTCCTCCCAAACCAAAGGCATTGCTCTGGGCAGTGTCCACATCAATCCCAATCTGATCGGTAAGTGTAACATCTCCAACCCCGTCGTAATTAATGATTACGGTAAGGTCAATACTGTCTATAGTCCCGTAGGTAAGTTCTGTGGTTCTTCCCCTTTTTCTCACATTCTCACCAATAGAAGCAGTAGCGATACCACTTATATCTCCAATGTCCTGGATGCTGCAGGCCACATCCCTCTCAGTATCCAGAGTGGCAACCGCGCAATCCACACTGCCTCCAAGCGAAGCACGTGATAATTCGCCTACCACATCTGCGGGGCAGCTGCCACCATCAACCCGGCTGGGCTGCGCCATGGTATCCCCGGCAGACCAGCTGTTATTAAGTGCCATCACGTGAAAATTGCTCAACATCATTTGGTCATCGGTAGTATTGTCATTAACAATCATCCCTAAGGTTCCAACATAAATATATCCTCCAACTGCCCGGCAGGGACCAATACTTATGCCGCCCTGCAGGGGATCATATCTTCCCGTATCTGCCATTAAGGCCAGTTCAGACACTTTTTTCCTGACTACATGCGGCCTGAATTTCATCTGGATAACATCGGTTTTAAACTTTCCCACTTTAGAGGGAATTTGTTCATCATCAGGAATGTCTTTTTTGGCCTTTTTATCGGTTACATAGACCCTTATGGCGAGCTCATCGGTTCTTTTTCCCTTTACAATTTTCTTTCCCACATCCACAGCATTTACTCCTGGGATCTTAAGCAGGGAATCTTCAACTTCTTGTTTTTTCTTTCTAATGCTGGACAAATCTTTCATGACTTAGATATTTAATAGAGGTTAATATTAAATTAGGATCTAAAACCTGAATAAATTGTGGGTAGAGTTTACAATTTACTGTAAATAAGTGTTTTATGCTATTTTTTCACCCTGTTTTTGATGTTGTGGATTCTGCAGAAAGAAAATTTTTATATAGTGTGGAGAAGGAAATATGATCAATAAGGCGGTTATCAGGAGCATTTTGGCAGGAAGCCGGGCAAATTAAATTTTTTTTAGAAAAAATATCTCTTAACAAACGTAAAGCGGTAAAAAGCCAGTTAAACCTTAAATTTGATATAACCTGAAGCAAAAGCTATGGAAAAAAAGGACTACAAAATAAATATTGTTGGCGCAGGATTGAGCGGACTTACCGCCGCCAGGATTTTAGAAGCTAATGGTTATTATCCCGCAATTTATGATAAGGCAGAAAAACCAGGCGGCAGGCTGCAAACCGATATTGTTGAAGGTTACCAGCTGGATCGTGGGTTCCAGGTTTTATTAAGCGCCTATCCAAAGCTAAAGGAATATGCAAATATGGATGCTTTAGAACTACAGCCGCTAAAACCCGGGGCAGTTATTTTTTCTGAAGGCAAAAAGCATCGTATTGGAGATCCATTTCGGGATCCTTCAGCGTTATTGCCTACAATATTTTCTAATATTGGTGCGCTTGCTGATAAGTGGAAGATTTTAAAGCTTACGTTGGAACTTCGGAAGAAATCACCTGAAGAAATTTTTAGCAGTAAAGAGATGAGCACTTTGCAATACCTGCAGGAACAGGATTTTTCAGAAAAAATCATTAATAGTTTTTTCAGGCCTTTCTTTGGAGGTATTTTTTTAGAACCTGAACTAAAGACCTCTTCCCGGATGTTCAAATTTATATTTAAGATGTTTGGAGAAGGCAGGGCGGTGATCCCTAAAACCGGAATAAAAGCCCTACCTGCTCAAATGGCCGCAAATCTTAAACATACCACCTTTCATTTTAATAGCACTGTAAAAGAAGTACGTAATGAAGGTTTGATTTTTTCAGAAGAAAAAAAAGCAGCTTCCCATTTTACCATTATTGCCACTGAGGCGGAAGAACTGGTTCCCAACTTGCGGGGACAGGAAGTGAAATGGAAATCCTGCTATAATTTCTATTTTACCACTAAGAACAGAGTGATAGACGATGCGGTTATTGGTTTAATAGCAGATAAAGAGGCTTTGATTAATAATATTTTTTATCCTACAGCCATTGCTGTAGAAGAAAAGGGAGAGCAACAACTCTTATCTGTGACGGTAATTAAAGAAAGCCCTCTTTCTCCTGAAGAACTAAAGGAAAAGATTATCCAGGAGCTGCGCCGGTATTGCGGGATAAAGGTGCAAAAGTTTATAAAATATTACCGTATTAAAAAGGCACTACCAGATCTTACCCAATGCCAATATGATATGGACCCTACAGAAACCAGGCTAACTACTCAAATATTCATGGCCGGGGACCAGCTGTTAAACGGATCGCAAAATGCTGCCATACTTGCAGGAGAACGTGCCGCATGGGGAATTATTAGCATCCTTGAGGAAGGTGCAAAGCCTTCAGGATTTACCAGTGAGTATAGATAGATTGTAAAAGCTTTGGTTTAAAAACCAGGTAAAGCCCACCCTGTATTTTCTTTTTTGGCTAAAAAATAATGTAATTTTAGCACAAGATTTCAAATAACTTCATGAAGAAATATCCTAAAGCAGCATCAACTGCTAAAAGATCCTTTGTAACGGCTATTGTAGATACAGTGAAGGAACCCGTGGTGGTTATCCATAAAAGTGGTGAAATTTTAAGTGCTAATCCATCCTTCTATAATGTTTTTAAATTAGAGGAAAGTCCTGAGGAGGAAGTATACCTGGCCAATTTTCCTTTTTTTGCAGAGCTGGAAGTACGCCTGCAGGAGATAACTTCAGAAGAAAAATTAAAGGATGTAAGGATTGCTTTTCAGCTTAATTCGGAAATCACAAAGATTTTCCTGGTGAATGCCGCCATTTTAGAAGGAGAGGAGCTGGCTAAGGATCTTATCCTGGTTTCCTTTTACCCGCCAAAAATAAGTTTTAATAGTACTGAAGATGAATCGGCAAAAGATGACCTTAAAAATATAAGGAAAATACTTTCCCAGACACCAGCGATGATATGTGTACTGCGGGGCCCCAATCATATTTTTGATTTTGCAAACGATAAATATCTTAAATTAACCGGGAACCGTAATATTCTTGGAAAACCCGTACGGGAAGCGCTTCCGGAAATCGAGAGTCAGGGATTTTTGAAAATCCTGGACAAAGTATATTCCTCCGGAAAAGTTTTTATAGGAAATGAATTGCAGATCAACCTGGAAACAGGACAGGATCAATTGAAGAACTCTTACCTGAATTTTGTTTACCAGCCGGTTTTAAATAACCTGGGAGAAGTGAGCGGGATATTTGTTCATGCGGTGGACGTGACAGAAAATGTTATGGCGCGCAAAAAACTGGAAGAAAGTGAGCACGAATTGAGAAAAGTTATAGATACCGTTCCCGCCATTATCTGGATTACAGAGCCCGGTGGAAAAAACAGTTATCTCAACAAGAAATGGTATGAGTATACCGGCCAGTCTGTAGAAGAGAGCAGTAATTATGGCTGGTTAAATGCGTTACATCCTGAAGAGCGGCTAAAAGTAAAGGCCGCGTTTAAAAAGGCCAACAAACGGCAGGAAGATTACAGTGCCACCTTTAGGGTACGCAACCGGGAAGGAAAATACCGGTGGGTTTTGGATAGTGGAAGCCCAAAATATGGTTCAGACGGCAGTTATGAAGGAATGATTGGCACGGTGGTGGACATTCATGAAGATAAGATAAAGGAACAGCTGGTAAGGGAAAAAGAGCACCGCATAAGGTCTATTATAGAAGAAGCTACGGTCGCAACAGCGATTTATACCGGCAGGGATATGAAAATTGAAGTTGCCAATGATGCCATGATCAAGCTTTGGGGGAAAGACCATTCGGTAATTGGAAGTACCTTGCGGGAAGCTTTGCCTGAACTCGAGGGGCAGCCTTTCCATAACTTACTGCAGATGGTTTACACTACGGGGGATACCTACTGGGGCAAGGAAGATCCTGTAGATTTAGTGATTGATAATAAGCTGCAAACCGGCTATTTTAATTTCACCTATAAAGCCCTCAGGAATGAAAAGGGAGTAATCTACGGTATTCTTAATATGGCTATAGATGTTACCGAAATGGTTAAATCTAAAGAGCTTTTAAAACAAAGCGAATCCCGTTTCCGGCAACTGGCAGATTTGATGCCGGAGAAAGTTGCCGGTACAGATGCTGAAGGTAACTTTACTTATTTTAACCAGAGTTGGCTGGAATATACCGGCCTTAACAATAATGAACTTATTAGCAGGGGCTGGTCAAATTCCATTCATCCGGAAGAGAAGGAGGCATTTTATAACAACTGGCAGCTATCTCTAAAATCAGGAAAAGATTTTGAAATGGAGTTCCGCTACCTTAATGAAAAGAATAAATACAAATGGCATCTTAGCCGGGCAGAGGCAATTAAAGATGAAAACGGAAATATTAAGATGTGGATTTGTACTGCAACAGAGATCCAAAAATTAAAGGCAGAAGAAAAGCGAAAAGAAGATTTCTTAAAAATGGTAAGCCATGAACTAAAAACGCCGCTTACTTCCATGAAGGGATATGTGCAGCTTCTGCTAAGCCTATTGCAAACTGAAGAAGAGGCAGATCTAAAAAAGCTGCCGGTAAAAAAATACCTGGAGCGCGTAGACCATCAAATGGGCAGGTTAACCAGGCTAATTTCTGAAATGCTGGATCTTTCCCGTATAGAAAAGAACAAACTGGAGCTTAAAAAAGAAACCTTTTCTCTTAATGACCTTATTCTTGAAACCATCCAGGATATTAAATATACTAATTCCGGGCATAGCATCACTTTTAGCAGTGAATACAATTGTGAGATAAATGGAGATAAAGACCGGATAGGCCAGGTCCTTATTAACCTAATTACCAATGCTATAAAATACTCTCCTGTAAATCATCAAATTGAAGTAAGCATTAAAAAGCTAAAAGGGGAAAAGGTAGGCGTAAGTGTAAAAGATTCCGGGATAGGAATAGGTAAGGAGAACCAGAAGAAAATCTTTAAAAGGTTCTATCGCGTAGATGGAAATAATGAAGAAACGTATTCTGGCTTTGGAATAGGGTTATACCTTGCCAAGGAAATTATTAGGCGGCACCGGGGAACGCTTGTAGTAAAAAGTGAAATGGGAAAAGGTTCCGTTTTTACCTTTACATTAGCCGTTGCCGGATAGTCCTGTATTCCTTTCTTTCTCTAAGCAAATCTATTGAAATTTAAAAAGAACCTGGGATAAGGTTTTAAAATTTCTTCATAAGCATACTCCAAAAAGTTTCAGGAAATCCTTTTAGTGATTAAATAAAGTACTTAAAATCAAATTACGGGTGGTTTAGATCATTTAAGGCTACAGCACCCGCACGTCCTCTATATTTGAAGTAAATAATGTAGATAAACACATACAAGATATAAGATCTTTGTTTTCATGTTTAGCATTATTTGAATTAGCCAAAAGAAGAACCAGCGTGCAGCTGGTTTTTCATTTTATAAAGATCGCCGGCTGCTTTTAACTTCCGGCCTTCGGGTGCATTTACGCTGATAAAAAAAGTTTCTGTATGGCTTCAGATAAAAAAATATTTACAGGAACCCGGGAAATGTTTAAATACTTAAAAAAGAATTTAGATGCCAGGCTAACCGGTTATCTGGCTCTTTTCTATTTTGTAATTTACCTGGTGGGTATTTCCAAAACGCTATACATCAGGTTTTTTGTTTATAAAAGGGAAGGAGATTTTACTTTGCCCCAGCTTTTTTGTTTCTGGTTCCTGGACTGGTTATTTGTGGTGGGATTCATGACCCTTATAGCTGTAATCATCAAAAGAATGAAGGAGCGTGGCATTAGATGGAAAAAGGTATTGTTTCTCAATCTATTTTTTGCTTTACTAATGGCTGCTTTTGCCCAGCTGCTTTTCGATTTTGCGAAGTTTTTTGTTTCTTCAGGGAGCCTGTCTAAATTTAATCCACACCAGAGCCTTATCAATTTTATAGCCTTGCTGGATATTAACCTGCTGGTGTATGCCAGCCTTGTATTTGCCATTTATATCTATTATTACATTAAAGAATTAAGGAAGAAAGAGGCAGAGAAACTGGCATTGCAATCGCAATTAGCTGATGCCAGGATAAGGATGCTCACCGGCCAGTTGCAGCCGCATTTTCTGTTTAACTCCATCAATACCGTTGTTGGCCTTATAGATATAGACAAACGAAAGGCGCAGGATTGCCTGGTGGATTTAAGCGATTTCTTCAGGGAAGTGTTGTCTAACAGTCAGCAGAACCTTACCAGCGTAGGAAGGGAAGTTTGTATTCTTGAAAAATATCTAAATGTAATGCGGGTGAGATATGGGGAATATTTACAAATAAAGAAAAAGATCTCCAAAGAAGTCCTGGATTTCCAGATTCCTGCCATGTTGTTACAGCCGTTGGTGGAAAATGCCATAAAACATGGCTATTCCAGGGAGAAAAAATATTTGTCTGTGCACATAAGCGTCACTTTAAAAGGGAAATATTTAAGGATTGAAGTAAAAAATGATGGTAATCCCATTACAGATATTGATCGTGTTTTTACCAATGGAGTGGGTTTATCTAATTTACGCAAGCGTCTTTCCAGATTATACAAAGAGGACTATAAACTAAAGGTAAAGAACCTGCCGGAGCTAACCGGCGTGGGCATTTATATAGAAGTTCCTGCCGGGAACAGGGCTTCGCGAACTGCGAAACCCAATTATTTTACTGGTTAAATATTTACAGGCTCCTGCCTAATTATATATGCCAAGGCTTTTCAGGAATTCTTTCTTATGGGATTTACTTACCCTTATAAGTTTATTATCCTTCATGCGTACATCAATTTCAGAATAATCTGAATGTACAATTTCATGGATAAAATCTATATTTACTATAGAAGACCTGTGAATGCGGCAAAATTTTGCCGGTTCCAGGACTTCAGTTAAATTGCTCAGGGACTGGCGCAGCACATATTTGTTTTCTTCTGTAAATATTTCGGCATGATAGCCAGAGGCGAAAATGTATTTAATATCATCTACCTTAATAAGAATGGTTTTATTGCCCAGTTTAATAGGAAGTTTTTTTAGCAGTCCGTGTTCACTTTTGCTCTTTTTTAATTCCAAAAAACTTTCCAGTTTTTCCCCGAATTGCTGTTCCAGTTGCTGTGGCTTTAATTTTTTAATCCTGTCCAGGCTTTCGTGAAAACGGTCTTCTTTAAAAGGCTTCAGCAGGAAATCTGCAGCATTATTATCAAAAGCTTTTACCGCATAAGCCTCATAAGCGGTAACAAAGATGATAATGGGTAATTTTTGGCCTTTTAGTTCAGAAATTACATCAAAGCCAGACATATCTTTAAGATCTACATCAAGAAAAAGAAGATCCGGCTGATATTTTTCAATTTTCACGATGGTTTCTTCCCCGTTGCGGCATTCCTGAATTTCACCTATCTCTTCCCGTTCTTTAAGCAATTTTGAAATCCTTTTACGGGCGTAAGTCTCGTCGTCTACAATAAGCGCTTTCATAATAGTTGTTTTTTGATTGATGAATGATGATGTTTAATAAGGGATGATATATAATGGACGATGAAAAATCCACTTTGTTACTAATATTCCAATTTTTTTGTTGAAAAAACAGGAGATTAGCAGAAATAGAACGTAATAATTAACGTATTAGTGTGTGGTATAGGAAAGTATGCGCCAGATCTTTTTCTGAACAGCAGAAAGAAGAAAGTTTTTATCCCATCATTTTTCTTCTGAAAAACCCTGAATGATGTAGCTGTGCCAGGACGCTTATACTTCAAATCTGGTCATTCAACACTTTCAAAATATTTTCTGAAGCAGGAATAGAATGATTCAGAGCAAATATTAAGGAGCTTAATTCATTGAAGACTGCTGCAAAAGCTCTCCCGCTTACTTTTAACCGCGTTAACTCAAATTTTAATTATTACATAATGAAAAGCAAACTACATTTTCTTTATCTCGTAGTATTCCTGCTGCCGGCTTTTTCTCTTTTTGCCCAGGAGAAAACGG
The DNA here is from genome assembly GCF_041679265.1 of Autumnicola aciditolerans. NCBI lineage: Bacteria > Pseudomonadati > Bacteroidota > Flavobacteriia > Flavobacteriales > Flavobacteriaceae > Autumnicola > Autumnicola aciditolerans. The sequence continues at coordinate 103,375 of NZ_JBGFSM010000004.1, read as the reverse complement.
TTACAGGAACGGTTACAGATGAGCAGGACTTGCCACTTCCGGGGGTAAACGTTCTGGTGAAAAACACTTCTACCGGAGTGCAGACAGATTTTGATGGAAATTATTCCATCTCGGCCGAGCCAGGAGATGTTCTGGTATTTTCTTTCGTGGGACTTGAAACCAAAGAAGTAACGGTGGGCACCCAGGATGTCATTAATGTTTCCCTTGCATCAGATGCTTCAGAGCTGGACGAGGTAATTGTTACCGCTTTTGGCGGTACAAAACAAAGGCGGGCTACCACTTATGCCACAGCCACAATAGATGACGAGGAGCTTAATGAAACTGCCCCAACAAGTATTTTTGAATCACTTTCCGGAAGAATTGCCGGTGCCAATATTACCACTCCGGCGCAGCCAGGTGCTTCTTCAAAGGTTATTATACGGGGTTTTACCTCTATTACGGGGTCTAACTCTCCTTTGTATATTGTTGATGGAACTCCTATTAATGCCGATCCTACGGGCTCTACCGGGGAAACCACAGCTATTGGTTCTTCTATAGACAGGACTTTTGATGCCGGGAACGGGATTAGTGATATAGATCCTAATATAATTGAAAAAATCACCGTCCTTAAAGGAGCCGCCGCTACCGCTTTATACGGGAACAGGGCTGCCAACGGGGCTATTCTTATTACCACTAAAAAAGGTAAGCAGAATGATAAAATAAGTATCGATTTTTCTTCAGCTGTAGATTACCTGGAGGTTTCCCGTGTTCCACATTTCCAGAACGGCTGGGGCCAGGGATGGGCGGGTGCCAGTTATTCCAGCCTGCCAGACGGCAGCCAGGGGGCAAGTAACGAAAATGGCTCCTGGGGAGCAGCTTTTAACGGAAGTATTCGCCCATGGGGCCAGATTGTGGATAATTCGCAGTTGATTAAACCTTACAGTGCTTTAGAAGACAATGTGAGGGAATTTTATGATGTTGGCCAGTCCTTTTCTAATTCCATTCGCTTAAGCGGCGGAAATGAATTCTCCACTTTCGCCCTTACCGTATCAGATTTAACGCTTGATGGTGTGATTCCCACCGAGGCAGATAAGCTAAACCGAAGGGCCATGAATTTTAACGGCGGGATGAATGGGGAAAACCTTTCAGTAAAACTCAGCGCCAACTATGTAAAAAAGGATCAAAATGTGGTAAATACCGGGCAGGGGGATAGTGCCGGCCAGGGAAGCACCTTTATGCAGGAGATTATCCAGGTGCCAAGGGATATAAGCCTTCTGGATTTGCGCGATTATATAAACAATCCTTTTAATACGCCGGGGAACTTTTATACCCCATACGCCCAGAACTCTTATTTTGTTCTGAATGAAAATGCTACTACGGTAAAGGAAGACCGCCTTTTTGGAAACATAAACCTGAAGTATAATTTTGATGATTTCCTGTATGCCGTCTGGCAGATTGGCGGAGATATTCGTAATGAACGCGTGTCAAGTTACGGGGCTATTGTAGATTACCCTGAAGGTTCTCCCCAGGATTTGCTTAATGCAACCGAAGTTGTTGGGGGAGTGAGCGAGCTAAAAAGGACCCGCAAAGAATACGACACCTATTTTAATGCCGTTTACGACCGTTACCTTACTGAAGATCTTAATCTTGGAGTGGTTGCCGGGATTAACTATAACGAAAGGCAAACCAATTATTTAAATGTTGCGGTAACCGGGCTTGATATTCCAAATTATTATGAACTGGGAAACAGTGCCAACATGCCCGAGGTTGACCAGGCAGATCTAAAAAGAAGGTCTTACGGTATATATGGCCAGGTAGAACTCGGTTTTCTGGACAGGTATTTCTTAAACCTTACTGCACGTAACGACTGGTCTTCTACCTTGCCGGTAGAGAACAACTCTTTTTTCTATCCTTCGGCTTCTTTAAGTGCGATTTTGCTGGATAATAATGTACATTATTTTAAACTGAGGGGGGCATGGTCCCGCGTGGGCAACGATACCGATCCTTATTTAACTGAATCTACTCTTATCCAGGGAGTATCAGATGCCTATTTTGGGGAGATACAATTTCCTATAGGAGGAGTAAACAGCTATGAACTCGCCTCGCAATTAGGAAATTCTGAACTAAAACCTGAAACCACCGAAGAGGTGGAAGTAGGTTTTGAATCCACCTTTTTTAATAACCGCATCAGCCTGGATGTAGCGCTTTACGACAAGCAAACATCAGATTTGATTGTAAACCTGCCTATAGACCCTTCTACCGGTTTCTCTTTCTTCGCCGGGAACTTTGCCGATGTGCAAAACCGCGGAATTGAAGCTGTACTCGGGTTTACCCCGATACGCACAGAAGACCTGAAATGGGATTTCACTTATACCTTTACCAAGAATGAGAATGAGGTTACCAAATTACTGGGAGGTCTGGATAAGTTGAGCTTAACCAATGCCTACGGAGTTAATTTTTATGCCCTGGAAGGGCAGCCTCTGGGAGTTTTCTATGCCACTGTGCCAAAAAGAACCGAGGATGGCGAATACATTGTAAATGCGGAAACAGGTTTTTACGAAATGACAGATGATGAACAGCCAATCGGTACTTCTCAAAGAGATTTTATTATGGGATTGTCCAGCAGGATTACCTATAAAAACTTCAGCCTTTCCGGAAGCATGGATTGGAAAGAAGGAGGTAAAATGTATTCCTATACTGCAAGGCTATTAGGCTTTACAGGTAATTCCATAGCGACAACTTTTAATGAAAGAAAACCATTTATCATTCCTAATTCCGTAGTAGAAAACGAGAGCGGCGGATATGAAGAAAATACCATTCCTGTGGCTTACGATCAGATTACCAATTTTTATAATGCCAGCCAGAATGGAGCTATTGAATACACCCATGTGATCGATAAAACTTTTATACGCCTTAGAGATGTTTCTTTAACCTATACCGTAGATAGTGATCTTGTGCAAAAACTTGGGCTGCGTACCGCCTCGGTAAGCGCATACGGAAAGAATATTTTCATGTGGACCCCGGCAGAAAACCCTTATGTAGATCCAGAAGTGAGTACTTACGGTTCCGGCCTGCTGAGTGAGTTTGGGGAATTCTCTGCCAACCCGGCACAAAGGTCGTATGGAGTAAAGTTAAACATAGGACTATAAATTAATAATGACACAAATGAAAAGAAGATTTATAATTTTTGCCGCCGTATTTAGTGTGATGTGCGGGGCAGTGAGCTGTGAAGATCAGCTGGATATTAACAGGGACCCAGATAGTTTGTCCCAGGGAGGAGTAGCTATGGCTACAGAATTCCCCGCGGCTATTACCGGGATTGTGGGAGCTCAGGGTTCTTATGGCGCGCTTGTGGGCGGCTTCTGGTCCCAATACTGGACCCAGAGTAATGCCTCTAATCAGTACAAATCCCTGGACGATTATTCTGTCCTGGGAACTTCAGATTATTCAAACAGTTTTTGGTTTGCCATGTTTGATGCCCTTGGAGATGCCAGGAATGTAAAGAGAATAGCTTTAGAACAGGAAAACTGGAATTACTACCTGGCTGCCACAACTTTAGAAGTTTATGCTTCCCAAATTATGGTAGATTTCTTTGGAGCCATTCCTTATGAGGAAGCCAATAATGCCAGTATTCTACAGCCTCATTTTAACACCGGCGAGGAGGTTTATGACCTGTTAATTGAGGATTTAAATTCTGCCTTAAGCCATGATCTTGAAGAATCCCAGGGAAATGCACCTGCGGCAGATGATTTGCTTTTTGGAGGGAATATGGAAAACTGGGTGGCCTTTGCAAACACTCTCAAATTAAAGATTTTCCTGAGGCAGCAAAATGCCCGCCCTCAGGTGGCACAAAGCGGGATAAATGACCTGTTGAACTCCGGGGTGGAATTTTTGGATACCGATGCAGCAATGACCCAGTTTGAAGATGCCCCAAATAAAAGTAATCCTTTATATGAGACTAACGAGCGGCAGTTAAACAGTACCACCAACTTAAGGGCAAGTACAACGATGTTTTCTTTTCTTGATTCCAATGGAGATCCCAGGTTAAGCGAGTATTATGAGCCGGGAAACCCTTTAAACCAGGGAGACTTCAACAGTACCGTGGCACCTAACTCTATAGCTATTGTAGATTTAAGCCCAACTACTCCTGTTTACTTAATGAGCAGGGAAGAAAGCCTTTTTTTGCAGGCCGAAGCCCAGTTAAGATACGGTTCAGAAGAAACCGCGGAAGAAAGGTATAATGCCGGGGTTATAGAAGCTTTAAGTAAATATGGCATAGATGGGGCACCATTTGTAGCAGAAGGAGGCGTATATGCTTATCCAGAAGGCAGCCAGATGGAAAACCTGGAATCCATTATTACCCAGCGTTGGGTAGCAGCATTTCCCGGCAATGGATTTGAAGCCTTTTTCGCCATAAACCGTACGGGAATTCCTGCAGTTTCAGAGGTTTCTCAGGATGATGAGAATTACATCCCCGGGGAGCTGGCTTATCCCGTAAATGGTACTACCGGCGGAGATTTTCCTAAACGTTTGCCTTTTCCAAGCAACGTGAGGGCAAGAAACACCAATGCTCCGGATATTGTGGATATTACTGTTCCAGTCTGGTGGGCAGAATAAATTAAAAGATTTTAATATGAGTAATATGAAGAAAATATTTTTTGTGATAAGTATCCTGGCTCTGGGTGTAACTACCTCTTGCGATACAGAAGATACTGCCGGGGTTTCCCAGGTGACCAATTTTGCGGTATTTACCCTTGAAGGGGAGCAGGAAATCCTGCTTGAAAAAGGAGAAGAATATGTGGAACCGGGAGCTACCGCAGAAGAGGCGGGAGAACCGGTGGAGGTGAGCACTTCCTCTGCAGGGATTTTTCGCGGGGGAGAACTCGATACCGATGTTGCCGATATCTACAACGTGTTTTATTCTGCTGTAAACCAGGACGGCTACGAAGCCTCTGACACCAGGACGGTGGTGGTGGCTGATAATGGTGATCTTGTAGAAGATATTAGCGGACTTTACCGCTCTACGGTGGTGCGGGACGGCACGGCAGATCCGCAGTATGCCAATATGGAGTATGTGCTTATCTGGGAAAAATCAGACGGGACTTTTGAAATTTCCGATGGAATAGGAGGCTATTATATGTTCGGAAGAAATTATGGAGTGACCTATGCTGCCAGGGGTGCCACGGTGACTGTAAACGGGCTCAACGATTACAGTTTTGGCCCTGGCTTTAGTGTGGGCGCGTTTGGCGGAAGCGCTGAAATTACTGAAATGACCGTAGATCCCGATGCCGGCACTATAGATTTTACCACCGTATGGGATGCCGGATACAGTTTCGCGGTGCATTTGGAGCAGGTTGAATTATAATTTTAATATTCAGAAAAAGATGAAAAGAACAAATAACATAAAATTCCTTTTATTACTATTTATTGGAATAGCTTTAGTATCCTGTGATGCAGGAGGAGATCCCGATCCCGGGGAGACAGAAGTAGTGGAACTTGCAGGAGACTGGTATGTGCAACTCCTTATTGACGGGGAAGATGTTCACAACCTTGGGTATAACCTGATCTCCACCTATAATACGGCTGAAGATAATGGAGAAGAAATGTGGGTAGACGATCATGAGTTATGGCCCATGAAGGTGAGTACTCCCGTAAATGTGCAGGAACTTACTTTTTCCGGCAGCAGTTTAAACAATCTCTATTCTTATGAAGATGATGGAGAAGTGATTTCTCCTGAAGTGGATATTACCAACGGAAAGGTTTTAATAGGTGCTGCCACTACCACAGGTGGAAATATTACCGACAGTATTCACATGAACCTGCAATTTGCAGATAATCCCGGTACTATCTACACCCTCGCTGGATATCGCAGAACAGGTTTTCTTGAAGATGAACATTAATCATTTTTACTTGTTTTGATTAATTTTATTAATGCTGAAGAAGGCTGTCTGCAAAGGCAGCCTTTTCTAATAAAGGCAAGAAAGGCCTTATTCCCATGAACAATTTAGTTCTTCTTGAAATTTATTATTTTTTGCATTGTTGTCCGGTAAAGCATTTACAAAATCTGTAAAAGTCCCATGGAGATAACAATTTGAAGCTGTTGTTGCCTTTAGGGCTTGTTTTGATATTCTTTCAATTTACATTATTTCCAGAACAGGATAACTCTAAAATTATGATCAGGTAGTTACGATCAAATTTTTATTCTTGCTTCTTGCAGCGAAGCGGTCTTTGATCTGTAACCGGCAATTACTGATTTTTTATCCCTCACTTAACTTGGACTGGCTGGAGGAATTTTCCAGGCTCTTTATAAGCCTTATAAACTCTGCCCGGTATCCCTCTCTATCTTTTCCACGTCCTTTTTCTGCCAGTTCTTTTACCAAAGCTGTGCTCTTACCGTTAGTAAATTCAGATTCCCTGAGGTTCATTCCGAAGAGTGCTAGCGCAGAAATAAAATTTAGATCTTCAGAAGGATTGCCTTCATCTTTGGTGTAAACCACCTTTTCAAGCAATTTACTCTTGCTGCCATCAGGATCTTTATACCTGAATTTTATGGTAAGCAGTTCGTCACTATTATTTCCGGTAGGAACTTGTCTGGTGTATTTATATCCGTCAATTTCCTTTAAAAATTCACTGTTCACACCAGGCGGAATAACTTCATATAAAGCAGTAACCGAATGGCCGCTTCCCAGCTCCCCGGCATCTTTCTTATCGTCGTTAAAATCTTCATCGTTCAGGAGTCGGTTTTCATAACCAATCAACCTGTATGCCTGTACATTATCGGGATTAAATTCTACCTGGATTTTTACATCCTTGGCAATGGTATAAATCGTTCCTCCAAATTCGGTTCCCAGAACCCGCTGCGCTTCCTGCATGGAATCTATATAGGCGTGGTTCCCGTTTCCCGTCTGGGCGAGGGTTTCCAGTTTAGAATCTTTATAATTCCCCATTCCAAAACCAAGGGCTGTTAAAAACACACCTGATTCCCGTTGTTCCTTAATAAGGTCTTTCATGGCGCTGTCACTGCTCTGGCCTACATTAAAGTCCCCGTCCGTAGCCAGGATCACCCGGTTATTTCCACCTTTAATAAAGTTTTCTGTGGCGGTTTTATAGGCCAGTTTTATGCCTTCACCACCCGCGGTAGATCCACCGGCATTAAGATTATTAAGGGCTTCTTCTATTTTAATTTTTAGATCCCCCGGGGTAGGTTCCAGTACAAGGCCTGCAGCCCCGGCGTAAACTACAATGGAAATTTTATCTTCCTTCCGCAACTGGTTGGTTAGTAATTTAAAAGCAGATTTTAAAAGTGGCAATTTGTTAGAAGCTCCCATAGACCCTGAAACGTCTATAAGAAAAACCAAATTGGAAGGCGGTACATCGTCCAATGGAATCACCTTCCCCTGCAGGCCAATTTTTACCAGTTTCGTATCCTTGTTCCATGGAGTCTGGACCAATTCTGTGTTAATAGCAAAAGGATGTTTTCCTGTAGGCAGGGAATAATCATAATCAAAATAATTGATCATTTCCTCAATTTTTACAGCATCCTTGGGAATTTCAATCCCGTTATTGATCATTCTTCTAATGTTACTATAGCCGGCTTTATCCACATCTATGGAGAAGGTTGAAAGGGGAGAGGCTTTTACGAGTTTAAAGTTGTTTTCTTCTATTTCCTTATAAGATTCATTCGCGGTTACAGGTGTGGCATTAAAATTACTTACACCTCTAATTCGAATACCAGGGCTGTATCCGGTTACAACCACTTCGGCAAGCCCGGCATTGTCCGCTTTTAAGCTAACATTTATCGTCTTTTGATCTTTTACACGGACTTCCTCAGTCTTCATGCCAACAAAACTAAATACGAGAATATCCCCTTCTTCCGCTTCAATAATATAATTCCCGTCAAAATCGGTCTGGGTTCCTGTTTTGGTATTTTTAATCATCACATTTACCCCGGGCAAACCCTGCTGGTCTTTATCGGTCACCTTTCCGGTTATTGTCCGGGCGTTAATGTTCAGGCTAAGCAATAGCGCTAAAAAACAAAATAATCTCATGAGTATTGTTTTAGAATGAAAAATCAGTAGTAGGGAAACCGATAAGTTGTTTGAATATACTGAAAATTTGTCAATTTCAGCCTTAACAGCAACTTGTGGGAAATTTTATAATGCTATTCCTAAGAGAAAATAGAAGAAAACCGGATAACATTCAGCAAACAAAAAGGAGACCCAATTTGAGTCCCCTGTTTTGTTTATTTATTCAGGCTCCGCTTCCGCTAAAATTATTTTATCAGCTTCAAAAGGCTCTGCGGAATCCAGCTAAAGAATTACTTCGTCATTAAAGAGGTAAACCCTGCTCCCTGAAGTTTAAAATTGGCAGTGCCATTAGTTACTTTAACAGAACCTGTTTTCTTATAGGAATTCTCTTTATCTGTAAGGTACATTTCAAGACTGGTAATTCCTTCCGGTAAGCCGGTAAGTTCAACGTTTCTTGTAGCTCCCTTATTTACCATATGTATCGCGTAGCTTCCTTTAGATTTATCTCCAAAGGCAGCAGCGGTCACCGCTTCTTTATTTTTGGTGACAGGGATGGCAAAAAGTCCTTTTGGAGTGTTTCCTAATTGTTTTAAATTGAAGAAACGCTGTGTAGGATAAAGCTCATCCTCATCATTTCCAAATATCCCGCCACCGGAAAGTGGAGAATAATCGGCAGTAAGTTGCCATTGAAGAATGGTAAGAGGAGTGGCAATATTGAGGATTTTCAGATATACTTCAATCTCGTCAAGCGCATACGTGGGTTCTTCAAAAATCTGGGGGTAGCGCCATGCGCCGGCATCTATGCTTCCTTCGCCAACAAAAAGGGGCGCGTTTACCCTATTGGCAATATCTGCCCACTTCATTAAGTTTTCCCTGGTCCAGCCTCTCCAGGAGTGGAAACTTACGCCTCCAATATAAGGGAGGGCTTCAGGATCTGTAGAAGCCAGGGTGGTAAAATCCCATCCATTGGCATCTGCCGTATCTCCCAATAAAAATTTAGTTTGAAGGCCTGCGGCCCTTAATTTTTGCCCCATTTCTTTTATTAGCTGATCATGTTCTTCAGGGGTTTGTCTCACATCAATACCAAGATCAGATTCATTAAAGGAGAACATTTTTGTTTCCACCCCATATTCCTCTTTAAGAAACTGGATGTAGGCGGTTAAGGATTCATAAATTTTATCTTTCTTGGAAAGGTCCAGGGAATTTCCCATAGTCCCGTCTGGATGCTTTCCTTTAAACGGCTCTCCAATTATTGCCCATTTTGGTGGGAACCAGGCAGCGAGAATTACCGGAATGCCCATTTTATCCAGGCGTTGCGCCATTTCCATAGCGGCTTTTACCTTTGGGTGCAGGTTCCCTTTTCTGGCTTCTTCCAAAGGATCAACATTTTCATCCTGTTGCCACTCCCTCCATGGTAATTCTACCCGGGACCAGGAAACCCTAAGGTTTTCAAGGCTGTAATCTATTACCTGGGGATCGGTTTCAGCATTTTGCAGTCTGAAGTTCCCTCCAATCCCGGCAAATTTATCGCCTTCCTGTTCAGGATAGATTTTGAGTTTTAGAGGAGAAGTATCAATATCTCCCGTGGCTTTTATGGTAAAAGTGTTCTGGTAAGTTTTTCCTCCTTCTATCTGCCCGGTGGCAAGGGCAATGTTCAGCATTATTTCCGGGTTCAGGGAATCTTTGGTAACAATGGCAACCCCTGCGGAATGCGCAAAGTTTATCTCGAGCTGCCGGGTAGGGGATTTTATGATGATCCCTTTGGCGGGAGCCTTATAATTGGCTTCAGAAGCGCTCCTGGTGATATCTTTTACGCCTACTGTTTCCGGATTTCTTAAGCTAAATTGTGTATCACTTCCAAATTGTTCCGGTAAAGAAATACTTAAATATGCTCCGTTCAACACCGTATCGTGTGGAGAGGTAAAGGAGATTTCTACCTCTGCCATACCTTTTCCGGTAGATTTAATAGACTTTGTCCACTTAAGGTCCCTCATTTCATAAGCGAAAATTTTCTTATCTCCTTCACGGTGAAAATCTATTTTCTGGCCTTCCTTGCGGGTGCGCCAGGTTCTGTTTTGTTGATTTTCTATTGCCAGGCTGGTATTAAATTCCATAAGCTGGTTATCTACCCTTATTCCCGTCATATTTCCCCAGGTGGTAAATTCAGCCTGGGCATACTGCTTATAAGGGAAAAACATGCAGGCAAACAGGCTTGCAATGGCTACGTAATTTCTGATCTTCTTATTCATTGATTTCAATTTCATTTCGGGTTAGGGTTTTTGGGTAATTATAAATTTCCTGTACTCTTTCAGGCGTATTTGCAGTTTCCAGCCAATTGGACCATACCATAAACCAGGACCATTTTGGCTGTGCTTCCAGAATGGCCGGTTTTGGCAATTCTCCTACTTCCCCCAGGGCGATTGGCTTGCCGTCTGCCAGGGTAAGTAATTCTTCATAATCTTTTTGTTCATAATCGGAATGATAAACATCGGTCGCCAGGATATCTACATAATCTTTTCCGGGATAAAAATCTTTGTAGCTATAGGCTTCATCCTGTGGGATGTCCCTTGGTCCGTTGGCATTCCAAACCCAGATGAGGTTATTTAGCCCGTGATAATCAACAAGTCTTTCGTATAATTGCTTCCATAGTTTTTGATAGCCATCGGGACCTTTTTTATTTCCCCACCAAAACCAGACTCCGTTCATTTCATGATAAGGCCTCCACAGCACCGGGATATTTGCTTGCTGTAATTGTTTAAGAGGTTCAGCAATAACATCTACCTGCTCCAGCCATCTCTTGTGCAGTGCAGTTCCCGGGGTGACCAGCTCCTGCCATTCTGTATCAGATAACGTGTTTTGCACGCTTTCTTTCCAGCCATAAGGTGCATCGTCTGTAGGCCTTCCCACGTGCCACATAAGGGTAATAATAGCGCCCTCCTTATATTTTTGTTTAGCGGCTTCCACAATGCGGTCCCCAGGATTTTCCTTCCGGTTCCAGTAAAAATCGGTGCCCCAAACGGCGGGGTACTGGCCCGCAATTTCTTCAGCTTTGTTATAATATTTTGCAGGTTCCTCATTGTAACTATGTTGCCCCGCAAGAATACTGTCTCCAGTATTTGCTATAAACCTATATAATTCCCTGGCCTCTGCGGTGGCATTTTTATTTACCAGGCTCTGCGAAAAACCGGTGATAGTAAAGAAGGAACATACTATTAGAAGTATTTTATTCATTTTCATCAAATTTATTTTTTGGTGTTATTCAGGAGATCATCAGCAGCGAGGATAAGGAACAGGTAATCTGTGGTGCCGCCACCTAATACATATTCGGTTTGTTGCCATAAAAAGGGCCATTCGAGCAATTCCGGAAAATCCGGCCTTATCAGCGCTGTACCGGAACCTATCCCGCCGGGAATAAAGGAAAAATCACCGCGGTTCATCCCATAGGCCTGAGTAAGGGAACGCGAGCCAACGCCAGAGGCAAAGGAAGAAGTATTTACCCCGGGATGCACTCCAAGCACAAAATTCATAGCATTGAGCATGTATTTTTTCGGAAAGATTTCAGGAAAGCTGGTATGTAAATAATATTGTTTCACCCCAAAATCCTGAATGCCCCAGCCTGCACCCCAGATATTAGGTTCATAGGGCATTCCATAAGGAGTCTTTTCTCCTTGTTTCTCTACCGTCTCTAAATATCCTTTCACCGCTGTGCGCACTTCATTTTTAAATTTCTGATTGTTAATAAGTGGCATGGCAGGGCCAACCACCCATCCGGTACGATCAATATTTTTGGAGATAAGAGCGGTATTAGCAGTCAGGAAATCGGAGTACTTTTGCTCTTTCGTAGTGCGCAGCAACTCTACAGCCAGCATTAGCCTTTGGAGGTTATCCTCAGGCTCTGTAGTACTCCATATTTCTTCAGCAATATTTAAACTTTTATCTGCCAGTTCTGGATTGTAATCCTTAAGCACGCGGGCAACAGCAGCGAGGGCCGCCGCGGTATTCAGTTCCCGGCCAGGATTAACTTCAGTAAAAACCCAGCGATCATCTGGTGCGCCTTCCAGGCCTACCGGGATAGTTTCATCTTCCGGCTTATTCGAAAAAATCTCATTATCACTATGGTTAACAGGATCTCCTAAAAGCACATATTGTCTTTTAGTTGGAACGATTATTCCGCGGTAAAACCTGTTCATAGACTCATATCCTCCCACGATAGATAAAGTTCCATGTTCTATTTGCTGAAGCACATCGGGTTTGCCATCGGGCCTCATAATTTCCACAACCCGGGTATCCTCATTTATGCTGGTATTGTCATAATCTACATTGAATATTTCATAAATATGTGCCAGCCCCTGTATGGTTGAAGCCTGGGATTCCACACGAAGGTCGTAATCCCCGGCATCGTGCCAGCCCCCAATATTGATCCCCGGTACATGTTCGCCGGGTTCGTATTTGGTAAGGGTTTTAGAGCCCTGGAGGTATCCGTCAAAATGGTTGGAATCTATAGGAGCCATGCGGGCATCGTCCATATGGCACAGGCCATGCCATACCTTATAGCGGTCATTTACGCGCATATGGCACATTTGTACCGGGAGAAAATATTCCAGAGTGGGTTGCCATACATCCCTTTTAAACACATTTTTATTGATCTGAAAAGGTTCGGTGGTATAATTGCCATATTTCACCACATACATCCCCGGCTCTTTTACTGCGGAAAAGTCCAGTTGGTAGTAACGGTAGCGAAGAAAATCCCCCCATTCCTGTGGTTGTTCTGAAATTACTTCGGAAAAACCTCCTTCCGGTTTTACCTTTAATAATTTTGCTTCCTGCAGGTTACTGTCATTTTTGTCGGTTTCAATAACCGCTATCTTTTCCTGTTCAGGGTGATAGCCTACCTGTGAAACCTGCACTACCGGCTCGTAAGTAAAATTTTCAATCACATTTGGAGTAACCAGCCATTCAATTGCGCCTTTTGTAGCCCCGGCGGGAACAAGAGAGCGCACTACAAACCAGCCATTGCTGTGGCGGGCACGGCCATCAATAAGTTGAAGCTCATTTTCACCTAGATTTTTAATACTCAGGGTTTGTTTTGGATCTTCAGGTACCACCACGAGTTCCTTCCCGGTAGCCATCGGTTTCAGCTGAAATTCTCCATCTTCATCATAAAATCCGGGGCCGTTTGCCTGCCGGTTAAAAATCCCGAAATCCTCATCCATGTAATAAGATTTTCCGAAGAGAATACCCGGGAACAATTCTATATTCATTCCTACTTTGCCCACCCATTCTTCTGGCAAGGGCTTATCCAGGTCTACTATAATTCTGAAAGATTTACCTTCCGGCTTTACCTTTAAAGTATATGAAAAATCCAGATCGGGATAAACAATTGGATTAAAACCTGTACGGTCTTTGGAAGGATCGGGATAGCTCATCCTAACGCTGATGGTATTGTCTTCACGATTAACCATTCTTTCCCCAACCTTGGGAACCGGCTGCCATTGTCCAGGCGTGGGTTCCAGCCGTAGGTCTCCATTGGTCGCCACACGAATTCCGTTCTGAATAATTCCCACGCCACCCTGGTGGCTTTCAGGATAAAAGTCATGCGCCAGCATTACATTAGCCCCTCTTCTTTCAAGATATTCCTGGAGATTTATAGTAAAAACATCTGAAGAATCTTGCGTTTGCTGGGCATAAGTATTTGCTATACAAAACAATAGTACAACACGGAACAGGGTTTTCATTTCAATGTTAATTTAATGAATAAAACTAGGGGAATGCAGGAAGTCATACTTAATACTTTTTTATCATTTACGGATAGAATTTTTTCAGCAGTTCTCAGAATATTACTAAAATTCTATCTTTATTATAAAAATACGATAGTTATGAAAGTTAAGGCTTTTTCGGTTTTAGTCCTATTCTATTCTGTAATTGGTTTTAGCCAGGAGCAGGAAAATGGAATCCATTATAAGCAACTAAAAGATGATTTTAAAACTTCAGCAAAAGAACAATTGCTGGATAAATGGTACCCCCTGGCCATGGATATTGAAGACGGGGGCTTTTATAGCGATATTACTTACGATTTTAAGTTGGGAGAGAATCATAATAAAATGATTGTCACCCAGGCAAGGCATGTGTGGACCAATGCTGTTGCTGCTGAAATTTTTGAAGAAAAGAGATATCTTGAGTATGCAACACACGGTTTTAAATTTTTGCGCGATGTGATGTGGGATGATCAAAATGGTGGTTTTCATCAGCTGGTTAGCAAAAAGGGAGAACCCATTTTACAGCAAGGGCAGGAGAAAACTGCTTACGGCAATGCTTTTGCAATTTACGGGTTAGCCGCTTATTACCGGGCTTCAGGTAATGAGGAAGCGCTGGAGCTTGCTAAAAAGTCTTTTCAGTGGCTGGAAGAACATAGTCATGATCCTGAAAATGGTGGCTATTTTCAAACCCTTCACCTGGACGGGACTCCTTTAGTGCGTACCAATGCCACTCCTTCAACTTCAGATGTTGGGTATAAAGACCAGAACAGTTCTATTCACCTTCTTGAGGCTTTTACCGCGCTTTATGAGGTTTGGCCGGATGAACTTTTAGCAGAAAGGCTTCAGGAATTATTGCTAATTGTAAGGGATACAATTACTTCAGAAAAAGGCTATATGCGGCTTTTCTTTGAAGCGGACTGGACGCCGGTAAGTTTTCAGCAGGAATCAAAAGAGGTGATCGCAGAACATTATTACCTGGACCACGTTTCCTTTGGGCATGATGTGGAAACAGCTTATCTTATGCTGGAAGCGTCACATGCGCTGGGAATAGAGAATGACAGCCTTACTCTTATTAAAGGGAAAAAGATGGTGGACCATGCGCTTAAGACAGGCTGGGATGTAAATGTTGGCGGTTTTTATGACGGAGGTTATTATTTTAACAATGCTGAAGGAATCACTATTGTGAATGCAGATAAAAACTGGTGGTCCCAGGCAGAAGGTCTTAACAGCCTTCTTTTAATGACACGTTATTTTCCTGAAGATGAAATGGACTATTACCGGCATTTTCAAAAATTGTGGAATTATACTGAAGCTTATCTTATGGACCCAAAATATGGTGGCTGGTATGAATGGGGACTGGATGAAACTCCTTCTTCTGAACATGACCGTAAAGGACATATATGGAAAGCAGCTTATCATAATTTCAGGGCGCTTACCAACTGTATGCATCAGTTGGAGCTACTACAGAAAGATATGAAATAAGCCGGGCGCTTTAAATAAAAAAAGGGGCCGAATTTTACAAAACTCAGCCCCTTTTTTATAATGGAAGAAATTATTTTTTAGGAGAAAGCCTTAGTGTTAATACATCGTGAGACGGAACTTTAACTTTTAGAGTTCTATTGGTATTTTTTAATTTTTGATCTTTCCATACATTTTCCATTTCAAAAGTGGTATTGCTGAAATCAACGGAATAATCAAAATCCGGGTCTTCAATTTGATGTTCTTTCCAGTCAAATTCCACATCTCTTGCTTCATCAGCCCGGTTCAGGAAAGTCACAGCCCAATCTCCGTTTGAAAGGGGTTTAAACCAGGTTTCCAATCCCTCTTCATCATTATATTTAAAGGCCTGCACCCCCAGGGAGTCCTGGTTAATGGCGATCATCTTTTCATTGGTAAGTATAGCTATGGTTTCTTCCCTCATATTGCTAAGATCATTACCGGCAATAAGAGGCGCTGCCAACATGCTCCACATGGTAAAATGGGCGCGGTCTTCATTTAGAGACATTCCGTTGCCAACTTCCATCATATCAGGATCGTTCCAGTGGCCGGGGCCGGCATATTTTCTAAGGCCATCCTGCATGTCAAGAATTCTTAAAACTCCCCAGGAAGACCAGTCACCGTGATCTTCTTCGCAGTCCCAACAGGGATAAATGTCTCCTGTGGTTCTCCACATGTGGCCAATATCCTCTGCCCATTCCCATGGCTGGTTATCTCCCCATTCGCAAATAGCAAATAATACGGGGCGGCCGGCTTCATAAAGGGCATTTCGCATGGTGGTATAAGAAGCTTCAGCGTTTTGCGTTCCGGTATTGCACCAATCGTATTTAAGATAATCCACGCCCCATTTGGCATAGGTGATCGCGTCCTGGTATTCATGCCCGCGGCTGCCGGGTTCCCCGCCACAGGTCTCGGTTCCCGCATCTGAATAAATTCCAAATTTCAGGCCTTTGGAATGCACATAATCCACAAGGGCCTTCATTCCGGAAGGAAATTTTTCTTCATCTTCATGAATAAAACCATTTTCATCACGTTGCCCATGCCAGCAATCATCAATAATAATATATTCATAACCTGCGTCTTTCATTCCACTTTCCACCATTGCATCGGCGGCGTCTTTTATGACCTGTTCATTAATGTTGCAGGCAAATTTGTTCCAGGAATTCCAGCCCATGGGCGGTGTTTCAGCGAGATTATCAAATTTTTGGGCTATACCTGTAAAACTTAATGCCAGGCAAAGCAGTAGTGAGATCTTATTTTTCATCTGTTTAATTATTAATTCTGGATTGGATATATCATGTAAAAAATATTCCCTGTAAAAAATGATTTACAGGGAATATTGCATTAAGGCTAATTCTTATTTTAATTGAATCCTATGTTATCCACATATATGGTATAGGAGTCACTTACATTGTTTTTTATCCTTATTTCTCCTAAAGAAGTGTCGGTGAAGCTGGATAAAGGTATGCTAAAATCTGTCCATTCTCCTTCCACTACCTGAACTTCTACTCCTGCATCACATCCACAAAGGGATACCAGAAGGGTTTTAGTTCCCGAGCCAGGAGCTCCGTAAGCAGAGAAGTTAAAGGTAGAGTATCCTGAAAGATCCGGAATAGGATCTGCACCACCTATTTGCATTGCGCCATAGGAGTCTGCATCATATTCCAGCTTAACAGCTGTGGTACCATCCTGAACCTGTTCTGTACTTGCCCAGGTATAGGTGCCTCCCCAACCATCCCAGGTATCGTTGAAACCAGATTCTGTACCTTCATCATAATAGACAGGCAAGGCAAAGCTGGGAGCAGCTGGAGCCATTAAATCAAAACCTATATCATCAACATAAATGGTGCTGGCCGCTTCGTCATTGTTTTTAAACCTTATAGCACCTAATGAGGTATCAGTAAAATTACTGATTGGAATAGAGTAAGTAGTCCATTCTCCTTCTTCTACCTGAATTTCTACTCCTGCATCACAGTCACACAAAGATACCAACACATTTGTTGTACCAGATCCTGGTGCACCGTAAGCTGAGAAGTGGAAGGTGGTGTAAGAAGAAATATCCGGAGTAGGACTGGGGCCACCAATCTGGATAGCACCATAAGATCCTGCTTCGTATTCTAGTTTTATAGAGTTGCTACCGTTAGATACGTTTTCTGTATTATTAAAGGTGTAGGTTCCTCCCCAGCCATCCCAGGAATCCTGGAAGCCAGATTCTACAGTATCATAATAAACAGGCAAAGCAAACTCAGGAGCGCCTGTAGCAGGTACCGGATAACCCAGTGCAGCTGCATCTTCAGCGGAAACCAATACATTACCAATCTGGTGTATCACCCCGTTCATCGCACCAATATTGGTGGTTTGCAAGTTTGCGTTAGGAGCATACTCATAAGAAGGTACAAGCCTTCCTGCGCCGGTCTCTACAGTTAATTCGTCTCCCTGAACAGTAGATAATGCACCATCTGTTAAAGCGCTGCTCATCACTGTACCGGCATGTAAGTGGTACTCCAGTACACTTTTAAGCAATTCAATTTCTTCCGGAGTTTCAAAATCGTCCAGGCTATCAAAATTCTCGATTGTAGATAAGAAAGTGTTGAAAGCTTCATTGGATGGGACAAAAACAGTTAATTCTTCTGTCTCCAAAGAACTTGTTAAGCCAGCTTTTTCTGCAGCTGCAAGAAAAGAAGTATAGCCTCTGTCCTCAAGCCTGTCTTTAAGATTTAAAGTTTCATCAAGAATGCTCTGGAAAACATCATTTGGAAGTAAAACTTTATCTATGGCATGAATTACGCCGTTGGTTCCCTGGATATCGGCCGTAGTAACATTAGAAGTGGAGTAGCTGGCATCTGAGATAACACCGTCTGCATCTATAGAGAAAGTTTCTCCAAGCATTGGAGTTTGTTCTGTATTGGCAAGAGTTTCAGCAACTAAATTTTCACCTCCGATTACATGATATTGTAAAATTTCTTTTAAAACATCTGTAGGAATATCACTAAGACTGGACCATCCAAAGGCTCCGTTTAATTGCATCATTAAATTTTCAAATGCTGCATTGGTAGGAACAAATACTGTTAGAGGATAGTTAGGGTTTTCAGTATCAGTAACTTCCATAACAGAAAGCGCATCGGTAAGGCCGGCCATTTCCACAGCTTCAGTAAAAGTGGAAAATTCAGGATTTGCTTCAGCATGATCTAAAACAGAGGGAGGCATTAGTATTCCGTCTACCACGTGAAGCACCCCGTTAGTAGAGCCTACATCTGAAGAATTTGGAACAAGGGAAACATCCTGGTTCAAAGTAATTCCATTGCTGGTATTTACATAAATGCTAAGATTGGTTTCCTCGGGTCCTGTTGCCATTGTAGATAAATACCCTGTAGAAAAGGTAGAGGCAAAGTCAGCAGTGGTAGTATTGATCACATGGTTAAGCAAGACATTTTGCCTTTCTTCTTCAGAAAGGGAAGATAGATCCACCCCTTCAAAAGCTGCATTTGTAGGAGCAAAAACCGTATAAGTACTGGTCTCTCTTAAAGTGGAATCAAGATCTGCTGCTACAATTGCCTGGTATAAAACAGAAAGGTCTGGAGTTTCCGAAAGGATTTCATTCAGGTTCCTGGGATCTTCCCCAAGTTGTGGATAGAGTTCATCATCATCGTCGCAGGAGTAAAGGCTCGCCACTATTGCGAACAATAATAGATATTGTAGTTTTATTATTTTCATTTTCTAATGTTGTTTTTGAACTCGAAAGTTTCCAGGGAATCTAACACTCCAGATTCCCTGGTTCCTTCTTTATTCATTAAGTTGAATTCTTCTTACGTACGCAATTGACTATAGGAATCCAAAGTCATCCACGTAGAAGATGTATTGCGGTTTTCCTGTATTAGATGCTTCCTGGAAGTCTATCCTGGTAATAGTAGCAGGAGCTCCTCCATTTGGATAGAAATCTGATAATGGGATAACAAATTTAGTCCATTGGTTTGGTACAAGTTCAACCCCTACTGTTGCGGCAAAATCATTTAAAGCAACATTTACCATATCTCCCGGGTCACCGGTTCCATATATTGAAACAGTTATAGCATCGTACTCGGTAAAAGAAATTGGTGTTGTAGGATTAAAAGTTAGTCCAGACCAACCTTCTCTAACACTTTGGATGGAATATTGTCCAAGTGCAGGATTTGTAACCTGTAGGTCGTAAGTACCACCCCATTGGCTCATTGTCCAGTCTTCGTTAAGAGAGTCTATGTAAATTGAATAACTAAATCCATAAGAGTCAGATTGTGCTACAGCACCTCTGGCAGTTTCAACATAAATATATGCCTGTTCTACCCCGTCTGGTACAGCAACAGTTACTTCTGTTTCTGAAACTGATAGAATTTCAGCAGGTCTTTCTACAAGGTTCCCCGCTTCTTCAGTTCCTGATACAAAAAGTACAGAAGAAGTTTCTGTAAAATCACCACCGGTGAGCGTCACAGTTTTTATTCCATCTTCAGTAGTGGCTTCTGTAAAGTCCTCAATGGTAAGCAGAGAGAAATCATAAGATGACTCTCCGGCCAGATTTACAAACCTTAACTTGTTTTCCTGGCCCACATAAGGTGCTTCTTCCGGAATAGTAACAAAGGTTAAATTATCTGTAGTGAGGGCTGGATTAAATCCTGCCCGCATCCCGTTAATGTATATTTCTGTAAGTGTGGCAAAGTTTTTACCTCTTACAATATAGGTATTCTCAAGTACCCCTTGTGTAACAGGAATGTCCTCCTGTACTTCACTAACGCTTTCAATTACAGGTGGTTCATTCCCTCCTTCAATTTCGTCTACATCAAACTCACTTTCGCAGGAAACTGTTGAAAAAACCAATGCCAGTAACAGGAGCGGGTAAAATCCTTTTTTGTTAAAAAATATATTTTTCATAATTCAGATTATTAGATTAATTACTCCTGATCTTCACTTTGATTAAAGTCGTAAGGCACAGGTTCTTCCAACAACGCAGGGTTGTTCTGGATCTCGTTTGTAGGATAAGGAAATAAAAGGTCATCCATAGTAGGAGTGAACTTCTCTGAAGTCACTACTGCAGGGGTAACGCTTTGATCATAGGTACCTTTTTCCTGGTCTGCAAGAAAGTCTACAGCAAAATCAGGTCCCTGTCTTACTACGTCATACCAGAATTCTCCTTCCAGAGCTAATTCAACTCTTCTCTCATGGAAAACATCTTCAAAAGTATAGGAATCCAAAGGATCCAGCTCTGCTCTTTCACGAACCTCGTTAAGAGCTTGTAATCCTTCGTTAGCCGGGCCTCCACCTTTGATAGCGGCTTCAGCTTTAATTAACAATACTTCTGCATATCGCATAATGTAAGTGTTGTTTGGATAACTTTGCTGAGCACCACCAACATTACCTACTACATATTTTTTAATTCCTACTCCGGTTCCCTGGAAGTTTGTACTTTCAGGAACGGTATATCCACCGTTTAGATCAGGATAATAAGCACCTGGTTCCATAATGGTAGCATAGTATCTACGGTCACCTTCTTCATAGGCTTCCTGTAAGCTAATTGAGGGCCCTAATGCGGACCATCCGTCAGCGAAACCAGTAATCCCTGATGAACCATAGAAAGACTGCAGTGCATTTCCTTCAGAATAACTACCGGAATCAGTCCACTGCAAAGCAAAAACAGATTCTACATTGTTATCATTTTCAAGAAGGAAAAGATCATTATAATCTTCCATAAGGCTAAAGGCGCCGGAATTTATAACTTCATTAGATAATTGATAAGCCATATCCCAGTTTTCTTCGTACAGATACACTTTTGCAAGCATAGCTTTAGCAGAATTACTGGAAACACGTCCTACTTCATAATTTGGGTTAGAAGTCCTGTCGTAAAGATTTTCAACAGCATACTCAAGATCCATTGTGATGAACTGGTAAATGTCTTCTACACGGTTACGTGGAACCTGTGGGTCCAATACATATTGGGTATTATCTTCAATAATTGGAACCGATCCAAAAATACGTACCAGGTAGAAATAGGCAGTAGCCCTTATCATCCTTGCTTCTGCAACAGAGTTATTGGTTACATCCTCAGATATGTCTGCACTTACATTTGTAGGTAAGGTATTTATTACTGAGTTTGCCTGGGCAATAACCGCATAAAGGCTCTCCCATGCCTGGGTAAGGGTACCATGAGCACCGGTAATGGCAAAAGTTCCAAACTCTGAGTTTCGGGCATCCCATGTACGGGCATTCCCGGAACTAAGTTCTCCAATTCCCCAGGAAACATTGCTCACAAAGTTAAACCATGGTCGGGAATAAAGGTGATTTGCAGCAGCAGCAACTTCAGCATTGGTAGAATAGAATTCCTCCACGTTATAAGAATCTTCCGGCGGTCTGTCCAGGAAATCTTCACTGCAAGATGCGAAGCAAAAAACAGCCGCAACTACAACTAAAATCTTAGATTTAAAATAATTCTTCATCATATTTTTTTTATAATTCGACATTCAGTCCTAATGTAAAAGTCCTTGGAGATGGGTATCGTCCATTATCTACTCCCATCAACAGGGTGTTTTGATTAAAAGTACCTACTTCAGGATCGTATCCCTCGTAGTTTGTAAGGGTATAAAGGTTTTGAACACTTCCATAGATTTTAAGATTATTAAGATGTAATCTTTCGCTAACATCAGATGGAAGAGTATATCCAAGGGTTAAGTTCTGAACCCTTAAGTAAGAACCATCATCAATATACCTGTCTGAGATACGGATGTTTGGGTTTGCCTCACTACCCCTTACCAATCTTGGTTGCTGCCCGTCTGTGTTATTAATATTGTAGTAATCCAATACTATTGGAAACTGATTAACATAATAGCTACTTCCCGCGGTTAATGTACGCTTTACACCATTAAAGATGTCGTTTCCATAAGATCCTTGCAGGAATACGCTCAGGTCAAAGTTTTTATAAGAGAAATTGTTCTGGAAACCAAAGGTAAAGTCTGGATGTGGATTACCAATTACTGTACGGTCATCACTATCTACCACGCCATCTCCATTCACATCTTTGTATTTAATATCTCCTAACCAGGTAGTTCCAAATAACGCGTCATCAACCGGTCTGCCAAACTGTATTGGGGCATTTTCTAAATCTGCAGTAGTTCTAAAAAGGCCTTCTACCTGATATCCGTAGAACATCCCAACAGGTTCACCTACTTGTGTTAAGGTAATGTTCTGGTTAGAATCACTTATATAAAGTGCCTGGTTAATTACAAGATCTCCTAACAGTTTGGTTACTTCATTTTTGTAATGAGAAAATGTAAGGGTAGAGCTCCAGTTAAAATCAGAATCTCCAATGGTGTTATAGCTTAAAGTTACGTCTATACCTTTATTCACCATTTCTCCTAAATTTATATACGGTGCTTGTATAGCTCCCGGAGATGCACCACCAGTAATGAAATCTGTACTGGCAAATTGGAAAAGGAAGTCTTTAGACACTTTGTTATAAACCTCTACTGTTGTATTCAACCTGGAGTTAAATAGCGCAAAATCTATACCAAGGTTAGTCTGTGTAGACGATTCCCAGGTAAGGTCTTCGTTCTTATAGTTGGCGTACTCAAATCCTGTTCCCAAACCTGTTGAGATAGGAGTAAGTCTTACCCCATAGGCGAAATTAGGAATGTTTTGATTTCCAACTTCCCCATAACCTCCGTATAGCTTAATATTCTGGAGGGTTTCGAAATCTTCCATAAAAGATTCGTTAGAAATTCTCCAGGATGCTGAAACCGATGGGAAATATCCCCATTTATTACCTTCAGCAAATTTAGAAGACCCATCTGCTCTAAGGGAAGCCGTTACGTTATACCTGTTACTATAGGAGTAAATGGCCCTACCAAAATAAGACTCCAGGGCAGAACTCCCAATATACTGGTCTACAAGATCATTGGCGTTACCCTGCCCAAGTACGGGTAGGCTGTTGCTTACAAATCTTCCATCCTGGGCAGTTACTCCCTGCCAGCTGGACTCCTGAACTTCCTGTCCCAAAAGGACCGTAAGATCATGGTCTTCGTTAAAGGTATTAGTGTAAGTTAACAAGTTTTTCATGATCCAGAAGTCACTGTTCTCTCTTGTGGCACTATATTGATTTTGGCCACTTTCAATGTTACCATAGGAGTAAGTAGGTTGGAACCTGTCTCTTAAGGTATTCCCGAAATCTCCACCTAGCTCTGTTCTGAATGAGAAATTATACGGTAAATCAAATTCCAGGAAGATATTTCCGAGAACACGGTTTCTTTCCACTGTATTTTGGATGCTTAGAGCCTCCGCAATTGGGTTTCTTGTACCATAGGCAATTTCATCTGCAGTCACAGGACCCGCAAAAGAACCATCTGGATTATATACAGCGGTTGCCGGGTTGTTAAGCAGCGACAAAGAGATAATACCGTTGCTGGCATTGTTCAAAGTAATTTGATCATTGGTTCTACTGGCAGTAATATTAATACCGGTTTTAATCCAGTCTTTAATATTGGCATTAATATTTGCCCTCACCGTTAGCCTGTCAAAAGCAGATCCAATAACAGTACCTTCCTGATCTGTGTAGGAAGAAGAAATAAAGTAATTAATATCTTCCTGAGCTCCTGAGAAGGAAATCTGGTGATTTTGCTGAAGCGCATCATCAAAAATCTCTGCCTGCCAGTCTGTTCCAGGTCCTAATAAGCTTGGATTAAGGAACTCCATTTGAGGATCTAGTTCGTAAATGGCAGCAACATTGTTCTGGTGAGTAGCATACTGCTGAAGGTTCATCACATCCAGTTTGTTGGTTGGACGCTGTACAGCTATATAGCCGCTATAGGATAAATTACTTTTTCCTATTTTACCCTTCTTGGTAGTAATCAATACCACCCCGTTAGATCCCCTGGATCCATAAATAGCGGTTGCAGATGCGTCTTTAAGAACGTTTACAGATTCAATGTCATTTGGGTTTAAAGCGGCAAGAGGGCTTAAACCTTCTGAACCAGCTTCTCCTGAAACCGGGACACCATCAATAATGTAAAGAGGTTCACTTGAACCTGTAATGGAGTTTACCCCACGAATTCTTACAGATACTGCAGCCCCAGGCTGGCCTGAGTTTTTGGTAACGGCTACACCTGCTGCACGACCCTGCATCAATTGGTCCACACTTACCTGAGGAACATTTTCAAATTCCTCTGCGCTAATTCTGGATACAGAACCACTAATATCTTCTTGAAGCTGTGTACCATAACCTATGACCACTACTTCTTCAAGACTTTGGGAATCTTCATCTAGCGTAACGCTAATTTCTTCTCCGGCAGAAACGTTAATTTCCTGGGATAGAAAGCCCACAAAACTAAAGACCAGCGTGCCGGTGTCGCCTACAACGATTTCGAATTCACCATCAAAATTAGTGGTTGTACCGTTGTTTGTTCCCTTTTCAATAACATTCACCCCAAGCAGAGGAACTCCCTGGGAATCCGTTACAACACCTGTTACGGCGTCCTGTGCCGCAACTAATTGCGTAATTAAACAAAAAGCTGCGAAGAATAGCATTTTGCCTCTCCGGTTTAGCCAGCTTTTACTTCTTGGTAATTTAATGTACATAAGAATAGAATTGTTTGAATTGTTTAAACAATTATGAGTTTAGGATTTTTCCTCCTCATAGATAAGAACATTGCTAAAATACAGTCCTTTTTTTTTATAATTCCCAAAATTAGGAGTAAAGTTAAGCCTTGGTTAATATTATTTTATCATTTAGTTGTGATATTTTTTCTATTGCCAGGCATCATAATCAGGTATTTAAACCGGAAAAAAATGCCATTGACCCCTTATTGTATGTACTTTACCTCTATTATTTACGTGATAAAGGCCTGTATGGTTTTAATATTATTAAATTTAAATGTTAAATTTTAGGATTGTTTTGTAGAATCGCTCCTTAGGCGATTATTTTTTTGTCATTCTTCCTCCTTTAATCGTTCTTTAACAATTTTGCCTGATTCGGTTAGAACTTCTGGTTCCTTTAAATCTTCCGGGGTGGTGCCGGGAAGCAGGGCGGCGGATTTTTCATCTTTATCGGCTATAGACCAGTTGCACCAGGAAAGATTGTTTTCTTTGGCGAAATCCCACCAAATCACAGATTCTTCCTTGTCTACAATTTCATCACCATTAGCCTTTGTAGTGCCAAATTCGGTTATAAAAATTGGTAATCCGTTATTAATAGCTTGCCTGGCAACTTCTCTTAAGTCCGCTTTATGGGTGGCGGCGTAATAGTGAAGGGTATAAGCGATATTCTCAAAATTTAAAGGATCTTTGGCAGCAAGGTCTACACGCTGAGACCATCTGGGTGTTCCGCAAATAATAACATTATCTGGGTCTTCCGCTCGTATTGCAGTGATTACAGCGGTATGGTAAGGTTTCAGGACGTCACTCCACGAAACTTCCATAGGTTCATTAAAAGTTTCATACAAAAGGTTAGGGGTGCTGCCGTATTTTTCAGCTAATTCAGTAAAAAAATTAACTGCAGCCTCCTGGTGTTCATGCGCATGGTGATCATGCCAGTCCACAATAACATAAATTCCCATAGCTATGGCGGCATCAATAACATCATAAATTTTTTGTTTTTCCTTTTCCGGGTTTTCAAGATAGCCTCCGTTTTCCACAGCCATTGCCGCTCTAATCACGGTTATGTTCCAGTCTTCTGTAAGATTTTTTATAGTTTCATAATTATAAAATTCCGGTTCCCACTGGCTCCAGAAGAGGGACATGCCTCTTAGCTGGATATCATCATTGTTTTTATCCAGCAGTTTATTTCCTTCTATATGTAGCTGCCCGTGTTCAGAAACAAAATTTCCATTGCTAATGGATCCTTCTTCTTCTTCTTCTTCTTCTTCTTCTTCATTGGGGAAATTTTCTTCCTCTGTTATTTGTTCCTCCTGTCCCATTTCTGGTGTTGCGGAATCATTTTCCTGCGCCACTGAGCAGCTAATCATAAAGAGGAGGTGGAATAGTAAAAGTGAAAGTTGATATTTTGTTTTCATGGTTTTGATAATATAGTATTGATTGTTATAGCACTCTTTTAATTCCGCTAAATTCCTCTCTGTATTGGCTTGGGGTACAGTTTTTTGTTTTTTTAAAGACACGATTAAAATTTGCAATATTATTAAAGCCACATTTAAATGCGACTTCAGCGATGCTGAGATCTTTTTCAATAAGCCACCGGGCAGCATAGCCTATCCTGGTATCATTTACATATTCTATAAAGGTCTTGCCAGTCCTTTTTTTAATGAACCTGTTAAAGGATACAGGACTCATATTTATTAGTGCTGCCATTTCATTCAGGCTTATCTTGTTTTGATAATTTTCCTGTACATATTCGTAAATGGTTTTGATCTTATCGCTGTTTTCAAAATCTTTATTTTGAGATACATACGTAGATAAAAGGCGCTGCTTCCTGGAATTGGCGAGATCGTGCAGCACAGAGATAAGTTCCAGAAAGTAATCTATGCTGTCTATCTTTGATAACCTGAGGATCTTTGGTTTTATTTCTTCTGAAATTTTAGCTGAAAATAGTATACCATGCGCAGACCTGTCAAACATGTCTTTAATTGGCTTCATAATTCTCCTGCTTAGCAATTTTGGATCAAAAAGGTCATTATGGAAATGAATGGTTACCTCATGTATATCCTTATTTTTGCAATTATGAAGCTCCCAGCCATGCTGAAGATTTGGCCCTACAAGCACCAGTTCAATATTATCTATTTCTTCCATGCTGTCCCCAACAATTCTTCTTACCCCTTTTCCATTAGCTATAAAATTAAGTTCGTATTCCGGGTGAAAGTGAATGGGGAAATCAAAGTCATCTTTAACGCGATCAAAAACAAGAAAGCTGTCTTCAGGAGAAAGTTGGGTGATTTCCCGGTGAATATCTTTATACATTCGAAAAAATATTATATAATTTTATTATTAAATGATAATATCATATTAATATAGTAATTTGAAGTATCCTATTTTTGGGATTCTTTAAGAAATTTTATGTTAAAAATACTTTTCATAAAAAAGCTGATGATAAATATACTATAAGCTTTTAGTAATATGAAAATATTTTTTCATTTATCTTCATATTTTGACTATTGCATATGAAAAATTTTATCAAATTCTTTACGTTTTTTACTTTGCTGGCTTTATTGCAAGCTTGTGGCACATCAAAAAACCTTGACTATTCGTCTATAAAAGTGGTAGATAAACATGCAGATCTCGCTGCTAAAGAACTGTATCATGTTATAAAGGAAATACAAAAAGAAGGTATTGCATTTGGTCACCAGGATGCCACTGCCTATGGTATTGGTTGGAAACACTCCGGTAAATTTTCCAATTTAAGAAGTGATATTGAAGAGGTTACTGGAAAATATCCGGCAGTGCAGGGTTTTGACCTGGGTCATATTGAGTTGGGTGATACCTACAATTTAGATACCGTGGCGTTTTCACTTATGAAAGATCATATCCAGAAGATGAATCGTAAAGGAGCTATTTTTACCTTTAGCTGGCACCTCGATAATCCCGTGACAAACGGAGGTTCCTGGGATAATACTTCGGCCGTATCCTCTATTTTAAAAGGAGGAGAGCAACGGGAGAAATTTGAGCTATGGATAAAACGATTATCAGTATTTTTCAATTCTCTCAAAGATGAGAAAGGAGATCCAATTGCAGTAGTTTTTCGGCCATGGCATGAAATGAATGGTTCCTGGTTTTGGTGGGGCAAAGGCAACTGCACCCCGCAGGAATACCAGCAGCTATGGAAGGAGACCATAGCCTTGCTTCAGGAGAATAAGGTACATAATCTATTATATGCCTATTCGCCCAATATAATATCCGGAATGGAAGAGTATAATACCTATTACCCCGGCGATGCGTATGTGGATATCCTTGGTGTAGATATTTACAACCACGGGGGAAACGAAGTTTTTGTGAAAAACCTAAAATCCAATCTTGCGGTGGTAAAGGAGAAGGCAGGGCAGGCTGATAAGCCATATGCTCTAACTGAAACCGGGAACAATAATTTTGGCCAGGATGAAAATTGGTGGACTCAATATTTGTACCCCGGAATAAAAGATAGCGGGATTGCCTGGGTTCTTTTGTGGAGGAACGCACGCCCATCGCATTATTTTGCTACCTATAAAGGTGAAATTTCTGAAGAGGATTTCAAGGAATTTGAAGGCTACGATGATATACTGTTTTTGGATGAAGTGGAAAAAATTTCCAATAATTAATTCCTGATTTTAAAAAGATAAACCCGAATGCTACAAGGCTTAGATATTGCAATAATTTTACTCTACCTGGTTGGAACAGTTATAATAGGACTGGCACTACGTAAAAAAGCGCAAAAAAGTAAGGACGATTATTTAATGGGAGGTAAAAACCTGCCCTGGTATATGCTGGGATTATCCAATGCTTCCGGCATGTTTGATATCTCCGGGACCATGTGGCTGGTTACCTTAACCTTTGTATATGGCTTTAAAAGTATCTGGATTCCCTGGCTCTGGCCGGTTTTTAACCAGGTTTTCCTTATGGTTTACCTTTCTGCATGGTTAAGGAGGTCTAATGTTACCACTGGTGCCGAATGGATCCTTTTTCGGTTTAGCAGCGGCAGGGGAGGGAGATGGTCACATACCATTATCGTGATTTTCGCCATCCTCAGCTGTCTTGGTTTCCTGGCATATGGCTTTATTGGCCTGGGGAAATTTGTTGAGATCTTCATCCCCTGGGAAATTGTTTCTAATTACATTCCTTTTGATATTCCTCCTGCTTACATTCCTCATTTCTACGGAACAGTTTTTACACTGTTCGCCGTTTTCTATTCCGTTTTAGGCGGGATGTCTGGAATTGTTTGGACAGATTTACTGCAGTACACTATTATGACTGTTTCTTCAGTTGCTATTGCCGTTATAGCATATCTTGCTTTGGGAGAAAATACCCTCAATGTGCCTGATGGCTGGATGAACCCCTTCTTTGGATGGGAATTAAATATGGACTGGAGCGGGATCATTGATGAGGTAAATACTAAAATTGTGGAAGATCAATATTCACTTTTTGGTATTTTCTTTATGCTAATGGTGTTTAAGGGAATACTTGCCAGTATTGCCGGTCCTGCGCCAAATTACGATATGCAGAAGATCTTATCTACAAAATCACCTCTTGAAGCGGCTAAAATGAGCGGTTTTGCCATTTTTGCCCTAATGCCCACAAGGTACCTTATGGTTGGAGGTTTTTCCATCCTCGCCATTCTGTTTTATGACCAACTGGATCTAACTACTGCCGGAGTACTGGATTTTGAGAAAGTACTTCCTGCAGCCATAGAACAATTTGTGCCGGTTGGGCTGTTGGGGTTACTCCTTGCGGGATTGCTGGCTGCCTTCATGTCTACCTTTGCAGGAACCCTTAATGCTGCGCAGGCCTACCTGGTGAACGATATCTATTTAAAATACAGGAATCCAACAGCTTCTTCATCAAAAGTTAAAAAGATGAATTATGCCAGTGGGATTACAGTGGTAATTATAAGTATTATTTTAGGCTTCTTTGTGCAGGATGTAAATTCTATTTTGCAATGGATTGTTTCTGCGCTTTATGGAAGCTACGTGGTATCTAACGTGCTTAAATGGCACTGGTGGAGGTTTAATGGAGAAGGCTACTTCTGGGGAATGCTGTCTGGTATTATTCCTGCGCTCATATTTCCAATTTTTACCGATACTTTAGACCTTTACTACTTTCCTGTAATTCTCCTTATCTCCATTATTGGAAGCATAGTGGGAACGTATTCAGCGCCGCCAACAGATGAGCGTACGCTTATGGATTTTTATAGTAAAACAAGGCCATGGGGATTCTGGAAACCTATTTATGAAAAATTAAAAAAGGAAGACCCTAATTTTGAAAAGAATAAGTCCTTTTCCAGGGACATGTTTAATGTACTGGTAGGGACAATAGGCCAGACTTTACTGGTAGTGATTCCTTTTTACATCATTTTACGCGAAAATGTACCACTTGTAATTTCCTGTGTAATTCTGGTGATTACCATTATTATTCTCAAGAAAAACTGGTGGGATAAGATTAAAACCGAACCAAACATCACAAGAAAAAATTAATAATAATGGATTTGAAAGAACAAAAAGGGAAATCCAAAATCCCTAATTACGATAGTCTTAGGCAGAATCATCAGGAATTAATTGAAAAGAAAAACCAACCCGAAAAATTTTCCAACGGGATATATGAACGTTATGAAAATCCGGTAGTTACCGCAAAACACGCTCCGTTGGAATGGCGTTATGATTTTAATGCGGAAACAAATCCGCTTGGGCTGGAAAGGATAGGGATAAATGCCGCTTTTAATCCCGGGGCAATGAAATGGAATGACAATTATGTGCTTGCTGTTCGGGTTGAAGGGAATGACCGTAAATCATTTTTCGCTATAGCCGAAAGTCCAAACGGGGTAGATAATTTTAAATTCTGGGAAAAGCCGGTTGTACTTCCTCAAACCGATGAGCCCGATACCAACGTCTATGATATGCGCCTTACAAGGCATGAAGATGGCTGGATTTACGGAGTTTTTTGTACAGAAAGAAAAGATAAAAGCAAGCCGGAAGATACTACTGCTGCAGTGGCCAATGCCGGGATTGCCCGTACCAAAGACCTGGTGAACTGGGAGCGCCTGCCAGATTTAATTTCAAATTCCGGACAGCAGAGAAATGTGGTATTGCACCCGGAATTCGTGAACGGGAAATATGCGCTTTACACCCGGCCCCAGGATGGATTTATAGAAGTTGGAAAAGGAGGCGGCATAGGCCTTGGCTATGTAAAAGATCTTCAAAACCCTGTACTGGAAGATGAAAAGATCATCAATCATAAAGCCTATCACACCATTTACGAGATGAAAAACGGGCTTGGGCCCGCCCCTATTAAAACTGAAGAAGGCTGGCTGCACCTTGCCCACGGAGTAAGAAATACGGCAGGTGGATTGCGTTATACCCTGTATCTTTTTATGACAGACCTTCAGGATATTTCTAAGGTGATCTACCAGCCGGCGGGCTATTTTATGGCGCCCAATTACCAGGAAACCGTGGGAGATGTACCAAACGTTCTTTTTGGAAACGGATGGATTGCAGATGAAGATGGTAAAGTTTTCATTTATTACGCTTCATCAGATACGCGCTCTCATGTGGCGGTTTCTTCAGTTCAAAGGTTGGTGGATTATGTGAAAAACACCCCGCAGGATGAGTTTACTTCCGCAGCTTCCGTTCAGAATATCATTAAACAGGTTGATAAAAATCAGGAATTAAAGTAATGCAGGTAAGCTCCCGCGAAATATTAAAAAAGGAATTATCAGAAGAACTGGATAACATTCAGGCGTTCTGGGAAAAATTCAGTATAGATGAAGAAAATGGTGGTTTTGTTGGAAAACGGGACCACTATAATAAGCTGGTTCCCAATGCTCCTAAAGGGATCATCCTTAATACAAGGCTGCTCTGGACCTTTTCTGCTATTGGTAATTTTAAAAAGGATAAAAGTACTCTCAAATTTGCTGAAAGGGCTTATAAATACCTGAAGGAGTTTTTTCAGGATAAAGAACATGGCGGAGTCTTTTGGGAGATGGATTACCTTGGAACTCCGCTCAATACCAGGAAACAGATCTATGCGCAGGCATTTGCCGTTTACGCGCTTTCAGAATACTACAGGCTTTCGGGAAATGAAGAGGCTAAAAATTGGGCATTATCGCTCTTCGATCTTATAGAGCGTCATGGGAAAGATTCCAAAAATAACGGCTACCTGGAAGCTTTTAAGGCAAACTGGTCTCCAATTGAAGATGTGCGATTAAGCGAAAAGGAGGACAATTCAGCAAAAACCATGAATACACATTTGCATGTTCTTGAAGCTTATACCACGCTTTTAGAAGTTACCGGCAGCAAAAAAGTAGGAGCAGCCCTGGAAAACCTGGTGCATTTATTTATGGAGAAGTTCCTGAACAGCCAGCAGAGCCATTTTCATCTCTTCTTTGATGAAGAATGGAATAGCACGAATAATATAGTTTCCTACGGGCATGATATTGAAGCAGTATGGCTTATTATTGAAGCTGTAAAACCCTTAGACAAGCCTGAACTTCTTAAAAAAGCAGAAGGAATAGCAGTGAAAGTGGCAAAGGTTTTTCTTAAAGAAGCTTACGTGAAAAGCGGCGGGGTATATAATGAGATCAATCTGGATACCGGGGCGCTGGACAAAGACCGGCACTGGTGGCCCCAAATGGAAGCTATGGTAGGCCTGGATTTTGCGAACGGGGTTGAGCATGACCCTGCATTTGAAGAAGCTATAAATGATATTTGGAATTATACCAAAACCTATCTCATAGATCACGAAAATGGAGAATGGCATTTTAGGGTAAATAATGGCCATGTGCCTTATCCCGAAGAAGATAAAGTAAGTATGTGGAAGGCCCCTTACCACAATTCAAGAGCTTGTATGATGTTTTTAAAAAAATAAGATTATGAAGAAGTTAAGTTATGTACTGTTAATGGCCGCTGTGGTTTTTTCCACCGGCTGTAGTAAAGATGATGTTGAAAAACCAGATCCTGTGGAGCAAACCCCGGATCCTGAACCCGAGCAGCCGGAGGAACCGGCAGAGCCGGAAGAACCCGAAGAGGAAACTCCCGAAACGTATGCTTTTACTCCCGGCGAAACCAGGGGGTATATGGTAGATGCTTCAGCTACTGAAGAAACTGTGGCCTTGTTCTATCATCTTAAAGCGATATCAGACACCCAGTTTATTGTTGGCCAGCAGGATGCTTTTAACGCGTTTTATGAAGACAATGATGGTTTTTCAGATTTTAAAAAGTTAACCGGCAGTGATCCGGGCATGCTTGGCTCAGATTTCATGTTTATAACCGACGATAATAATAGCGGCCAGGCTTCTAATTGGTTTTATCAACAGGAACAAACCATCATTGCAGATGTAAAGGAAGCATATAGCAAAGGAATGGTGAATGCTTTCACCTGGCATCTCAGGGAGCCTTACGAGGGGCAAACCTTTTATACCGATGAAATGACGGAATTCCAGAAGAATAATGCTTTTAAAAGTATTCTTCCGGGCGGTGCAAATCATGAATATTATAAAGGAAAATTAGATAAGATCGCAGAAGTGGCAAATAACCTAACCGGGGAAGATGGGAATCTTATTCCATTCATCTTCCGTCCGTTTCATGAATTTGAAAAAGATTTTTTCTGGTGGGGAGCTGCCTGGAGCACGCCTGAAGAATTTAAAAGTGTATGGCGTTTTACCGTGGATTACCTTAGAGACGAGAAAGGAGTGCATAATATCCTTTATGCTTTTGCCCCGGATAACAGCTACACTACCAAATCTGGCTACCTTGAAAGATATCCGGGAGATGAGTATGTAGATATTCTGGGAATGGATAATTATGGAGATGTTTCTCCTCAGGACGGATCCAGAATAGCAATTGCAAATCAAAAATTAAAAGTAGTTTCAGATTTGGCAAAAGAAAGGTTTAAAGTGGCTGCACTTACGGAAACCGGCTATTTTGTGACTCCCGGACAAACTGCGCTTGCCCCAGACTTTTATTCTGAAAATATTTACAACCTGCTTACAAATAATGAAATTAACATAGGCTTTATGATGTTCTGGCAAAATTATTCAGATTCCTATGCTGTTCCCGTACCGGGAGCTGAAGGAGACGATGATTTTATGGATTTTATTGCAAAAGAAGAAATCCTCCTGGCCGATGATTTGCCAAATATGTACCTGCTGCCTGCAGGCAATTAAGGAACAAAAGAAGTATTTTGTATTATTTGCGCCTAGATTTTCGGAAAGCAGGAATTTTAAAGCGCCGGCACTAAGGACTGCAATTTTGGTGATTTGCAAAGCAAAGGCTGGCATTGCGGCGGCTGCTCTTAAATAATTAATATGAAATTCTAAAATAAAAAGAAGTATGAAAAAGATTATCAATATCCCAGTGCTGATTATTTGCGTGATTGGTCTGCTCAGTTTTAATAATCATAAAAGAAGAACAGAATCCCCCATGGAAACTTTAGCTTATG
The DNA here is from genome assembly GCF_041679265.1 of Autumnicola aciditolerans. Classification (NCBI taxonomy): domain Bacteria; kingdom Pseudomonadati; phylum Bacteroidota; class Flavobacteriia; order Flavobacteriales; family Flavobacteriaceae; genus Autumnicola; species Autumnicola aciditolerans. The sequence continues at coordinate 69,036 of NZ_JBGFSM010000004.1, read as the reverse complement.
AAAAGGATACCATATCCACTAAAATAGATTCCCTTTTAAACATCATGACGCTGGAAGAAAAGGTAGGCCAGATGAACCAGTACAATGGGTTTTGGGAAGTTACCGGCCCGCCTCCTGAAGGTGGAAGCGCTGAGGAAAAATATGAGGATCTCCGCAATGGCCTGGTGGGCTCTATGCTTACGGTACGCGGAGTAAAGCAGGTGAGGGCGGTACAGGAACTCGTGGTAAATGAAACACGCCTGGGCATTCCGCTTATTATAGGTTTTGATGTTATTCATGGCTATAAAACCCTAAGCCCTATTCCTTTAGCTGAAGCAGCAAGCTGGGACCTGGAGGCTATAAGAAAGTCGGCTGAAGTTGCTGCTGCAGAGGCTGCTGCCTCTGGTATTAACTGGACTTTTGCACCCATGGTAGACATTTCCAGGGATGCAAGATGGGGCAGGGTAATGGAAGGTGCCGGGGAAGATCCTTACCTGGGGAGTAAAATTGCTGCGGCCAGGGTAAAAGGCTTTCAGGGAGACGACCTTTCCAATCCGCTTACCATTGCGGCAACCGCAAAGCATTTTGCCGGTTACGGTTTTGCTGAAGGAGGAAGGGAATACAATAAAGCCGAAATTGGCACAGTAACACTCCATAATATTGTTTTACCTCCTTTTAAAGCTGCTGAAGAGGCCGGGGTAAAGACCTTTATGAATGGTTTTAATGTGCTGAACGGAGAGCCGGTTACAGGCAGTGAGCATCTTTTAAGGGATATCCTGAAGCAAAAATGGGGCTTTGAGGGTTTTGTGATTTCAGATTATGCCTCTATAGATGAGATGACCATGCACGGGTATACCGAAAACAGGAAAATGGCAGCCAAAAAAGCTGTCGAAGCCGGCGTAGATATGGATATGGAGGCTTATGCCTACGTAAATGAACTGGTTTCCCTGGTAAAAGAAGGCAAGCTTGATGAAGCGCTTATTGATGATGCGGTAAGGAGAATTTTGAGGGTGAAGTTTGAACTGGGCCTTTTTGATGATCCTTACAAATATCTGGACGAAGAAAGGGAGAAAGAAGTTGTTGGTAATCCTGCTCATCATGAAGCAGTGCTGGATATGGCTAAAAAATCTATCGTTCTTTTGAAGAATGAAAATAATTTACTGCCGCTTAAAAAGCAAGGACAAAAAATTGCAGTAATCGGCGCTTTGGCAAATGATAAGAACAGCCCGCTTGGAAGCTGGAGAATTGCATCAGATGATAATACGGCGGTATCTGTACTTGAAGGAATGCAAAATTATAAAGGCAATGAACTTGTTTTTGAAAAAGGTGCAGATCTTGTAACTGGCCGCGTAACCTTCATCAATGAACTTAATTTCAATACTACCGATAAAAGCGGATTTGATGCGGCAATAGCAGCAGCCAGGGATGCCGATGTGGTGGTTATGGTTGCAGGAGAACATGGGTTCCAGAGCGGTGAGGGCAGAAGCCGTACCAACCTGGACCTGCCGGGAGTACAACAGGAATTGCTGGAAAAAGTTTATGAAGCCAATAAAAACCTGGTACTGGTGCTTAATAATGGCAGGCCTTTGGCTATAGACTGGGCTGCAGAAAATGTTCCTGCAATCGTAGAGGCATGGCACCTGGGAACAGAAACCGGCAATGCCGTGGCTCAGGTACTTTATGGAGATTATAACCCCAGTGGGAAATTGCCTATGTCTTTCCCAAGAAGCGTGGGGCAGGTACCGGTTTATTACAATCATCAAAATACGGGAAGGCCCGATGAGGCTGCAGACGAGATGGTTTTCTGGTCTCATTATACCGATGAAGAGAATACGCCTCTTTATCCGTTTGGCTACGGACTTAGTTATACCAGTTTTGAATATGGCAACCTGAAGCTTGATAAAAAGGAAGCTCCTGTTGATGGTGAAATAAATGTAAGCGTAGAAGTTACTAATACCGGTAATTATGACGGCAAGGAAGTTGTACAGCTTTATATTCGGGATTTATATGCCAGCGTAATACGGCCGGTAAGAGAACTTAAAGGTTTTGAACTGGTGGAAATTCCAGTGGGAGAGACGAAAACAGTGAATTTTTCACTTACTCCTAAAGAATTGGGATATTACAATGCTAAAGGGGAATTTGTTGTGGAACCTGGAGATTTCCAAGTATTTGTTGGAGGAAGTTCTCAGGCAGAATTGCAGGATTCATTTAAGCTTACAGAATAAGCCAATATTAAAGCTTAATATTTGGAAATTAAAAGCCCCTGATGTTGTGGAATTCAGGGGCTTTTTTAATGTCAAAAATTTTTATAATTCTTCAAGGAAACTGGAAGCAGGTAAGCCCGAGGCATTAAATACATTAGAGGTACTGGTGTTCCCCCAGCTATACCTGATGGATTTTGGTTCTTTTACCTTTGCCGACTTTACTATAATCCTATCGTCCTTTAAACTGACCTTGGCGGGATAGAATTCCCCGTTTGCCCCGGCAACTTCAAACTGGCTATCTTTGTTCTTTTTGTTTATATGAAGCCCTTCAGCATGGGAAAACTGAATCTTAACTTTGCGGCCATCCACTTCAGCTTTCTCAAACTGTGGTGCGTAGGCATTTTTAATATCTTTATTATAAACCTCTTTCAGCACAAGGTTTGCGAACCGTAAACCGGGATCAAGCTTGTTCTTTGGATGTATATTTTCGGTATTGCCAATATCACTGGTCATGATCATGCCGGTTTTGGGCAATTCCAGCACCTGTCTTTGGGCATTCCTTATGGTTACCCCGGCATCATTATCGCCATAGTTAAAAGGGGCAATTTGCGCATAATAAAAGGGAAATTCTTCATCCCACTGCTTACGCCAGCTTTGGATCAAGGTAGAAAAAGTCTCCTGGTAATAATCGGCATTATCGGTATTAGATTCTCCCTGGTACCATAGCACACCTTTAATTTTAAGGCCGGCAAGCGGGGCGATCATGGAATTGTAAATGAGCCCGGGTTCTTTTGGGCCCCATTCCACTTCGGGCAACATAGCAGCTCCTTTTGTTAAGCGTTTATTGGAGGTTATTGCTTCAGAAGGCGTCCAGGCTTCAGCGGGAGTCCCGCCCCAGCTGGAATTAATTAGCCCAACCGGAACATCAAGTTCTTCCTGAAGTTTTTTTCCGAAGAAATAAGCGATCGCGCTGAAGTTTTTCATGGTTTCAGGTGTGCTCTCCACCCAATGGCCGTCCAGGTCCTGTTGCATATTTTCAGCCGTACGGTGCGCCACCGTAAAAAACCTGATATTTTGATTTTTAGCACCGGCAATAGCTTCTTCAGCATTGGTGATGCCTGAAGCAGCGCTCCACTCCATATTGGATTGGCCGGAAACCAGCCAAACTTCTCCCAACAATACATTTTTAAGTTTTACCTGGTTGTAACCGGTAATTGTGATTTCCTGCGCTCCCTTAGCGCCGGGAGTATTTAGAATAATTTCCCAGCGGGCTTTATTACTGGCTTTTGTGGTGTATTCCTGCTCATCCCAGGTGGTAGTAATATGTATTTCTTCACCAGGTTTTGCCCAACCCCATATTTTTACCGCAGCATTTCGCTGAAGGACCATGTTATCTGAAAAAATTTCGGGCAGGCTTACATTTGCAAATCCGGGTAAGTAGGCCAATAGCGCCAGGAGTACAAGAATTTTTGATTTCATCATCAGGTGGTTTTTAAAATTTCTCTGAAAAAAGGGATGAGTTGCTGCGCCATTTTTTCATGGTCGGCAATATCGGGATGGGAATTGCATCCATGCGGGGTCATGGGTTCAAATTCAAAGACTTTTATTTCCTTCTGCGGAAAATGTTCTTTTACTTCTTTAAGCGATTCCATCAAGAGGTTATTGTTTTCGTTACTTACCATCGGGCTGCTTAAAAGGGCAACTTTCACATTGGGATAACGTTTATAGATCATCTCTACAAACTGAATGTAATTTTGTACAAATTTTTCTTTGCTGAAGTCGCTACGTTCCTTTTCTCCATCTCCAAGGCTAAGGTCGTTGGTGCCAAGGGCTATACTCACAATATCAGGAGTATCTGTTGGAGGAGCAGTTTTAGTACTGTCGGCATTTAATTTCAGGTTCCCGTAAACATCTCCCATTACCGGCTGGTCTTCATCGTTCCAGTTGCGGTACATTCCCATTCCCGAGACACAGTTCAACTCAAAATTGGCATCCAGTGCCCTGGCCACCCTTGGCCCATAGGCAAGATAAGCGTTGTGCTGAAAGTACCATTCTTCAGTCCCGCAGGGATATTCTTCAGTATCGGCTCCCATCCCACAGGTAATGGAATTTCCTATAAATTCGATCTTTGGTTTGTCTTCAGAATCTACTTTTTGTATTGCTCCTGCTTTTATTCCGCTGAAGATCAAATCCCCGGTAGAAGCTTCAGTAGCTTTGTAGATAGAAAGCGAATTGTATTTTGTGCTGTCCGGAAGGGCAATTTTAACCAGGCTGTCACTACGAAAGCGGCCTAAATATTCCCCGTTAAGTTCCAGGGCTGCAAAAGCCGGTTCGTTTTCTGCAGATAAAAAGATAGTGGCACTATCTCCTTTTACCTGCGTTTTTACCGATGCGGCAGAATTGTATAAGGCCACGGCGGTATCATTAATTTTTTCAAATCTTCCGGAGTAAAGGAATGTTTCCTCGCCGGCATTAAAAAATGATTGTTGCATTTCTTCCTTTTCCTGCTGGCAGGCCACGCACATAAGGATCCAGAGCGGTATTAGTTTTTTAAACATGTAATTTAATTTTAGTTTCCCTACGAAATTAGGGCTTTACTTTAAAAACAGTTTAATTAATTTTATCAATGTTTAGTAGGATCTTTCCATATTTTTAATTCTTAAAAGTTATCCCATTCAATTTCTTTTCTTCTGAAGGAAATATCAGGACCTTTGTTAATCAAGGTGAAATTTGTGAAATACAAACATGATACCGATATTGCCTGAATATTTAAACCTGATTTGGGGATCTATAGTAGCAGTCTGTATTGCTCTTTACTTGGCCAGGGTCAAAATTGAAAAAGGCAGCTGGATAAAAATGCCAGATATATAACAAAAATTCTACATATTCCCCTTATAGCGGAATCAACTTAATAAGTATGAATAAACTCCAACACCTTAGCTTTTTATTCCTTTTTTTTGCCGGTACAATCCTGGCTCAGGAGAATCCCACATTTGCCATCCAGTCTCCGGATGGGGAGATTAACCTGGAAGTAAATGTGGAAGAGCAGATTACCTGGTCTGTCCTCAAAAACACCCAGCAGGTTATCACGCCCTCTGCGGTCTCCCTTAGCCTGGCAAATGGAGAAATATTAGGAAGAAATCCGGAAGTGGTACATTCAGAAGAGGAAGAGGTAAGCAACAGTATAGATGCTGTTAATTATAAAAAGGATGTAATTGAAGAGCATTACAAACAGTTAAAGCTAAATTTTGAAAATGATTTTGGACTCGTTTTCAGGGTATATAATTCAGGCGTTGCCTACCGCTTTTTTACCAGTAAAAAGGAGGAAGTAACGGTAACTTCAGAAGAAGCAAATTTTAATTTCTCCGGCGATTATATGAGCTACTTCCCTTATGCCAATGATCCTGTGGAGGATGTCTATCAGATTTCCTTTGAAAACCGCTACACACATATTCCTTTATCTGAAATCAAAAAAGATACCGTAGGTTTTGCGCCGGTACTGGTGGAATTCCCCGGCGGAATTAAAGCAGCCATTACAGAGGCAGATCTTGAAAGCTATCCCGGAATGTTCTTAAAAGCAGGAAATCAGGAATATTCTTTAAAAGGAGATTTTGCCCCTTATCCCTTAGAAGAAGTTCAGGGTGGGCACAATGGTTTGCAGTCTTACGTGACAAAACGTGCAGATTATCTGGCCAAAACCAGTGGAACGCGTAAATTTCCTTGGAGAATTGTAATGGTTAGCGAAGAAGATAAGGAATTGCTTAATAATGATATGGTATATCAACTGGCGTCGCCATCGCGCGTAAAAGACGTTTCCTGGATAACCCCGGGAAAGGTTGCGTGGGATTGGTGGAATGACTGGAATATCTCCGGGGTTGATTTTCCCGCCGGGATAAACACCAAAACCTATAAGTATTACATAGACTTTGCTGCAAAAAATGGTATAGAAAATATTTTACTGGATGAAGGTTGGGCGCCCAAAGGGGAGATTCTGAATACTATTCCTGAAATTGACCTGGAGGAAATCATCAGGTATGCCGGGAGCAAAGGAGTGGGAGTATGGTTATGGTCCGGCTACCTGCCTTTAGCACAACAAATGGATAAAGCCTTAGAAGTGTATTCCCAAATGGGTGTAAAAGGGCTGAAGGTAGATTTTATGAACAGGGATGACCAGGCGATGGTAGATTTTTATTACGAAATTTCAGAAAAAGCGGCCAAACATAAACTCATGCTTGATTTTCACGGGGCTTATAAACCTACCGGGTTACAACGTACCTATCCCAATGTGGTGAACTTTGAAGGCGTTCGGGGGTTGGAAAATGTGAAATGGTCCAATACCGATTTTCCTTTGTACGATACCAGGATCCCTTTTATCAGGATGCTGGCAGGGCCTATGGATTACACCCCGGGAGCAATGAAAAATGCTAATAAGGCTAATTTTCGCGCTGTTAATTCTGCTCCCATGAGCCAGGGAACCCGAGCCCACCAGCTGGCTTTGTATGTTTTATATGAAGCACCTTTTAACATGCTGGCAGATAATCCCACAAATTATATGAAGGAGCCTGAAAGTACTGCTTTTATAGCTGATGTCCCTACTGTTTTTGATGCAACTATAGCCCTGGATGGGAAAGTAGGAGAATTTGCAGCTATAGCCAGGAGAAAAGGAGACACCTGGTATGTAGGCGCAATTACTAACTGGAATCCTCGGGATATCACGCTGGATTTTTCATTTTTGCCGAAAGGTAATTATGAAGCCGTAATTTTTAAAGATGGGGTTAATGCAAGTAGGGAAGGGAAAGATTATAAGCGGGAGGTGAAGCCTATTTCTGAAAATAACCAAATGGAAATACACCTGGCCCCGGGTGGTGGCTGGGCCGCAAAGATCTATCCTGCAAAATAAGCTGTGACTTTTCTCTAATCAGATTTATTTCCGGAAAAAGGGCTCTTCTACTGGTTGCGGTTTTTCTGCAAAAAAAAATTGAAATAAGCTGTTTTCCAGCTTCTTTATGTAGGATAAATACTTCAGAAATGAATAAGAAATTGAAATTCATCTGCTAAGCAGCATTTTTTTCATAAGAAAAAGACTACTTGTATTATTTTTGTGTATGTTTAGATCGGAAAGCAGCTTATTAAGCTTTCCTGATTATAGTGTTGGTAAAAGAACTTGATCCCCAAATTAGAAGTCTTGAAAACCAGGCATGCTTTAGTAATACAAGAAGATAAAATTATCCTGAGGATACTGGAACGCCTTACCAATTCCAGATCATATTCCTGTAAGGCAATTACTTCTCTTAATGATCTTGACATCGAGGATCAGAACATAAACTTCGATGTAATTATCTCCGACATTCTTTTTGATGGCATTGCTCCCCTTGAATTTGTATCCCAGGTGCAGGAGGTAATTTTGCATAAAAACCTGATCATTGTTTCCAATATGGGTCAGGAAAAAATCAAGAAAGATACCATGGCTCTAAAAGGCATCGCCGGATTCTTTGAAATTCCCTTTGATCTGGACAAGGTGGAGCAATTAATAGCAGGATATTAATGGAGTTGATCACTATTATTATACCTGTTCTAAAAATTGGCCTGTTAATTCTTATAGGTTTGTGGCTAGGTACGCTCTTTAGCATGAGTTACAGGAAAAGCCGGACTCGTAAGTTAAAGGAAATAGAAGAAACCTTTGCAGATGTGGTAAGCAATTACCTTTACCCCAATCCCGCGAGTCCTGTGGAACTTATCGAAATACAACGTATTTTAAGAAATATTGGGATTAGGGAATCAAAAAAAAACAACGTACAGTATTTAATAAACCTTATGATAAGGACACAGCGTTCCATACTTGGAAGAAATCACACAAAATTAAAAACCCTGTACAGCCAGATTCCTCCTTACCGTGCTTCTATTTCTAAACTAAAAAAGTATGGCTGGTACCATAAAGCCCTGGGAATAAGAGAAATTTACGAGATGAACCAGCAGCAGTACATTCAGGAAATAATCCCACTAAGAAACCACAAAAATATTTATGTGCGCCGGGAGGCCCAGATTGCCCTTGTTGTTTTTCTTGGCTGGGATAGTTTGCGTTTTCTTCCCTATTTAAAAAGGGATTTAACGCTGTGGCAGCAGATAAAAATTGTGGAAAAGCTTTATGATTTATATAAAGAACCCCAGGTGGAAAAGCTTCGGAACTTATACACCACCAAAAAGTTTTTTGCCAAACAGCTCATCATGAGGATTATTAGAAAATATAATCTGGAAAGTGAAACAAATTACATCCTGGCCCATCTTGAACATTCTAACTACGAAGTACGTGAGGCAGCCATCTATTGCCTGCAAAGTTTTAAGATAAAAGCGGAAGGCATCCGGATGATTAAAAAGCTTTTTTCCAAAATTCCTGTTGCCAGCCAGCAGGGGCAGCTTTTAAATTACATTTTTAAGAATTCTGAAATAGATGTAACATTCTACATGCAGCTGCTAAGAAGTTCCAGTGATGATATAAAGCTTAGGGCTGCGGAAATCCTCTGGAACAGCGGGTACAAAGAGCAGGTACAGGAATTCTATCTCGAGCAGTATTCAAATCCGGAAGTGTATGCCCAATAGTGACTTTTCTTGGGGGAATTTTATATTCTGGACCGTAAATTATTTCTTTTTCTTTTACGGGCTATGCCTTATGAGCATCTATTTTACCGGGATTATCCTGGCCAACCGAGGCATTAAACGAACAAAAAAGCGCTCTGTGTTTTTAAATGTGAACGATATTGTGAGCGCAACAGATATCCCTTCGGTTACCCTTGTGGCTCCGGCTTATAATGAAGGCCTTACCATAGTGGAAAATGTAAGGTCCCTGCTCTCCATTCAATATCCATACTATAATTTTATTTTGGTAAATGACGGCAGTAAAGATGATTCCCTGGAGAAACTTATAAAAGAATTTGAACTGGAACCAAGGGATGCCACTTTTATTACCCAGCCTATTCCCACTGCTTCAATAAATTACATCTACAAAAGCCGTAATAAGAAATATACACAGCTTACAGTAATTGATAAAAACAATGGAGGCCGGGCAGATGCCTTAAATGCCGGGATCAATTTTGCCGATAGCGAGCTGGTAATCTGTACCGATGCCGATTGTATTATCGAGCAGGATGCTTTGCTCAAAATGGTTCGCCCTTATCTTGAAGAAGATGATAAAGAAATAATTGCCTGTGGAGCAGGAATAGGAATCGCCAACGATTCTGTAGTAAAAAACGGGATTTTAAAAGAATTACGTCTGCCAGATAATCTTGTACCCATGGTACAGGTGGTGGAATATATCAGGGCCTTCCTTTTAGGCAGAATGGCCTGGGGAGAAATCAATGGATTAATGCTGGTATCCGGGGCTTTTGGAATGTACCCGTTAAAAAGGGTAATAGAAGTGGGAGGTTTTGATGCGAAAATGGTGGGAGAAGACCTGGAGTTATGCATCAGACTAAGAACTCATATGGAAAATTTAAAGCTGCCTTACAAGGTGGTGTACCTGCCGGAGACTCTCTGCTGGACAGAAGCTCCTCCCACCTACCAGGTGCTAATAAACCAGCGGGACCGGTGGGCCCGGGGTTTGTGGGAAACCATAAGCATCCATAAGCACCTTTTCTTAAATCCAAAATACCGCCATATGGGCTTATTGTATTTTCCTTACTGGCTCATCTTTGAGTTTGGTGCCCCACTGGTAGAGTTTTTGGGAATAATTGCCATTTTTGTCTTTGCCTTTATGGGATTGATCAATTGGCCAAATGCGGTGCTTATCTACGCCTTTATCTATCTTTTAGGCTGCCTTTTTTCTACGGCTGCGGTTTTTATGTATGTTAAGAGTTTTGACCATTATACACGTCCAAAACAAGTGGTGGAGCTGCTGTTAGCTGCTTACCTGGAACCTTTTTTGTATCACCCGGTAATGCTCTACGGCCAGATGAAAGGCTACTATAAAAAACTCTTTAAAATAAAATCAGGCTGGGGAGTGATGACCAGGAAAGGCTTCAAAATTTCCAAAGATTAAAACCGGTACCGGTAACTTGCAAATCCTACTAGTTGGTTTCCTTTAGTTTGCGCATTTATATCTTCAAATAAATATCCTCCGCCAAGCTGGAAAATATGATGAATGCCTATAGATTTATTGATTCCCACGTTAAAGTAGTAGGCTTCCAGTCCCGGGTTTTCCTGTACCTGGGTAAAAATTGCCCTTTCATCCGGGGAAATCCCGCTGCCCAGTCTTGCAAATAGATAATTATCGGCGTTTTTCAGGTAATACCGCAGGTTAAACTGGTAGTTTTGTACCAGTTTGTTCATTCGTTTTGGCCCCAAGAAGGTTCTTAAATTAAGGTAAAAGCTTCCCTGGTAGGCGGTAAGTCCCAGAATTCCTGTAAGATAATTAGTGTTGTTAAACGCCAGAAGCCTGCCGCCCACTTCCCCTTCAAATATTTTGGCAAAATTATAAAAGAGAGAAGCACTTGCTCTAAAGTCAGGAAAAAGGCTGCCATCAGAAAATCCAACATTGGTAAAGGCGTACATCCTGTCGCTAAAAACGGGATAAGCTTCCAGTTCATAAAGGCTGCCCTGGTCATAAGCCCTGTCTGTATAATTTACTCTGGCAATCACGGCAGTGCGGTTAAAGTTATGCTGAAATTCGCCACTAATGGTGTGCCAGGGTTCATCTCTTGAATAATCTTCACTGAAGTTGATAAACTGATAATTTACCCCAATTTCATTAGAAACCGTCCTGTTAAGGATCGTTTGCAGAACATACCTGTTTGCACCGGAAATACCAGAAGTTTCTATGGTTTTTAAGGCAATTTCACGGGCTTCTTTTCTCCTGTTCATTTTTAACAGCAGTTTTGCCTGCTGTATCCTTAGGGAAGTATCCCCGGGATAAATGCTATCCAGCCGCGAGAGGTATTGAAAAGCTTTTTGATCATCCTGAAATTTTCCTATTCGTTGTAAGGCCAGTGGTTTGGTATCTGCATATTGTGGTGCCTGCTTTAGCAGGTAATCCAGGTCTTCATCTGCTTCAGTAAACCGGCCCAGGACCCAAAAATTCCGGATTTCCAGGATGCGAATATCATGATATTCCGGTGCCAGTTCCAGCCCCCGGCGGGTAAGATTTAAAGACTTCTTATAAGTTTGGGTTTTGTAGGCGTTTAAGGCCTTCAGATAAAGGGAATCGGTATTGGTTTCAGAAATTTCCTGTGAAAACCCGGCGAAGGAAGTTAGCGCCAGGAAGATTCCGAAGAAAAAATTTTTCATATTTGGGGAGCTATAAAATTTATTTCAAAAATATGCTAATAAATAGAAACCGAAAGTTTTTCTGATATAAGTTTAGATAGGCCGGAATTTTCCTTTTCGCTTTTTCATCCTATCTTTAGGCTACAAAAAAAATTCTAATGAAGATAACTAATATTAATGGCAGCGTAACTTTAGCAAATGGAGTAAAAATGCCGTATTTAGGACTGGGGGTATATAAAGCCAAAGAAGGAAATGAGCTGGAGAATGCCATGCAGGCAGCATTTGAAACCGGCTACAGGCATTTTGATACTGCCAGCATGTATAAAAATGAAGAAGGCGTTGGTGCGGCTATAAAAAATTCAGGTATTCCCAGGGAAGAAGTTTTTTTAACCACAAAGGTTTGGAACAGTGACCAGGGTTATAAATCAACACTTAACGCTTTTGAAACTTCACTTAAAAAACTGGATAGCGGGTATGTAGATCTTTATCTTATACACTGGCCTGTACCGGGAAAATATATAGAAGCCTGGAAGGCCATGGAAAAATTATATAAAGAAGGCAGGATAAAAGCAATAGGAGTTTGTAACTGTATGCCCCACCACCTGGAAAGTCTTGAAAAGGAATGTGAGATTATGCCAATGGTACTTCAAAATGAATTTCACCCAATGCTCGTGCAACCGGAGCTTTTGGAATATTGCCGTGGCAAAAACATTCAATATGAAGCCTGGTCCCCTCTAATGCGCGGGAGGATTTTTGATAACAAACAACTAAATGAAATTGCCCAAAACCATAATAAAACGCTGGCACAGGTGGTGATTCGCTGGGATTTGCAAAAAGGGGTCGTTACTATTCCAAAAAGTGTGCATAAGGAGCGCATAAAAGAAAATGCTTCGGTATTTGATTTTGAATTAACTTCTGAAGAGATGCAACTAATTGATAGCCTGGATAAAGAAGAAAGGACAGGAGCGCACCCAGATACTTTTATGGAGCAACTTTAAAATTAGAAAAGAAACAAAAAGTAAATTACTTTTTGAAAATAAAAAATAAGCCCTTTAATTTGCACTTCAAAAATCGGGATGTGGCGCAGTCTGGTAGCGTATACGTCTGGGGGGCGTAGGGTCGCAGGTTCAAATCCTGTCATCCCGACTTTGTTAGAAAAATAGATATTTAAAGGGTAAATACATAATGAGTGTGTTTACCCTTTTTTATTTTGTTTAAATGAGAGATTCCTTTTGAAATTGATCCCTTTTTACTGAATCATTGGGCTTCTTCAAGAAAGATTTCCTGGAAAAATTTATATTTCTGCATTAGGAATTTATAATCAATTTGGCCATTTCAAATCTCTTGTTTTCAATTTTTTATGCCTTGCAGGTGCCCTTTAGATCTGGAAGTTTAATCTTTATTGTATTTAAAATCCGGATATAATTTTCAGAAGACATAGCTCATTAACATAATGATAACGCTTTAATAGATTTTAATTTCTAAATTTAATACCTCTGCTTACCTCCTAAAAAATTGCTTATGAAGGATATGGAAAAATGGAAACGGAAAGTTCAGGATGATGAATTAAGTGAAGACGAAGAAAAAGTCTTTGATCAGCTTGGCCTAAATGGCACTACCCGCCGGAAATTCTTAAAGCAGATTTCTGCTGCCAGTTTAAGTATTTGGGCCTCTTCATATTTTACTTCGGAATTATTTGCAAATACCATGAAGGATTTGCCCGATAAGCCTGAAGTATTTTTAAATGAAGTCAAGGTGAACCTGCGGGTAAACGAGATGGTAAAGCCATTAACTTTAGATTCCCGTACTTCTTTGCTGGATGCGCTAAGGGAAAGGCTGGCCCTCACAGGTTCCAAAAAAGGTTGTGACCACGGGCAATGCGGTGCCTGCACGGTGATGATCGATGGCAAACGAAAACTTTCCTGCCTTACGCTTGCTGCTACCTGCGAGGATAAGGAAATTACCACTATAGAAGGTTTGGCCCGGGACGGGGAACTTCACCCAATGCAACAGGCATTTTTAAAACATGATGGCTTTCAGTGCGGTTATTGTACCCCGGGACAAATTTGTTCTTCCGTGGCACTTTTAGAAGAGGCTAAAAACGGGGAAGCCAGTTATGTGACCGAGGATTTTAAAAATGTGGAAAAAAACCTGGAGCTTTCCGAAGAAGAAATAAGGGAAAGAATGTCTGGTAATATTTGCCGCTGCGGGGCTTATAACAATATTGTACAGGCCTTTAAAGAGGTACATTCCGGCAATGATGAAATGCCCACCTGGGAGTTTGCCACCCTGGAGCAAATGGAAAAGGCAAAAAACGCATAGGCGGTTAAACCAATCCTTTTGCACAATTAAAAGGATAAAACTTCAATTCACATGAGACCATTCACTTACACAAGTGCCAAAAATAAAGAACAGGCTTTGGAGGCTACCCATGAAAATTCCCATTATCTGGGCGGCGGGACAAATTTAGTAGATTTGATGAAAGAAGATGTGGAGCGTCCCAATGAGCTTATAGACATCAATAATCTGGATTATAAAAGCATTACCAGCAATGAAGATGGAGGTTTAATGCTGGGAGCTATGCTCAACAATTCAGATACGGCCAATCATCCTGAAATCAGGAAGCAGTATCCATTATTATCTATGGCAATGCTTTCTGCGGCGACTGCACAAATAAGGAATATGGCAACTAATGGCGGAAACCTGCTTCAAAGAACCCGCTGTCCTTATTTTTATGAAACCTCTATGCCCTCTAATAAAAGGGAACCTGGAACCGGATGCGGGGCACTTCACGGGATGAATGCTTTACACGCTATTTTTGGCTACAGTGAAGAATGTGTAGCTGTCCATCCTTCAGATATGTGTGTGGCACTTGCCGCCATTGGAGCCCGGGTGGAAGTACAGCAACCGGACGGTTCCTCGCGGATGATTGATTTTACCGATTTTCACCGGCTGCCCGGAGAGCATCCTGAAAAAGACACCAATCTTATGCCGGGAGAGTTGATCACGGCGATTCATTTATCGAAGCCCAGGTTTTCCGATCATTATTATTACCTGAAAATAAGGGAGCGTGCCAGTTATGCCTTTGCCCTAATTTCGGTTGCGGCAGGATTAAATATTAAAAGCGGCGTGATTACTGAAGCCGGACTGGCCATGGGCGGGGTGGCTCATAAACCCTGGAAATTATTTGAAGCTGAAAAATTTCTTACAGGTAAGAAACCAAATCAGGCAAATTTTGAGACGGCTGCAGCACTTGCCATGCAGGATGCGAAACCGCTGGAAGATAATAAGTATAAAGTAGAAATGGGGAAAAAAGCCATTGTAAGAGCCTTAACCCAGGCCTATGAAAAAAAAGCCTGAGGGAATCTCAAAACAAAAAAATTATGATGAAAACATTAAACGCATCTGGAGTAGGAAATCCCATTAACAGGGTGGAAGGCCGGTTGAAGGTTATGGGAATGGCAAAATATGCTTCGGAATTTCCGGTAGAAAATAAAGTGTATGCGCAGGGAATAAACAGCACCATTGCCAAAGGCGAAATTGTATCTGTAGATACTTCTGAAGCAGAAAAGCAGGAGGGGGTGTTAAAAGTAATCACTTATAAAAATGCTGAAAAGCTGAATACTTTTGATGAAGAAATGCCTGCTATTTCTACCAGCAGCATCGCTCCGGTTTTGCAAAGTAAGCATGTAAACTATTACGGCGAATTTATAGGCGTTGTGGTTGCTGAAACTTTTGAGCAGGCACAATATGCGGCCAGGCTGGTGAAATTTGAATATAAAAAAGACCCGGAGCCGGCAATACATTTTGATGAGCTAAGGTCCAAAGCCTACAAACCTAATGAGAATTCAGATTATTCCCGCGGAAATTTAGATGCGGGGCTTTCCGAAGCAGATGAAGTGGTGGAGGAAACTTATAACACGCCAATTGAACATCATCATCCCATGGAACTGCACGCGATTATTGCTACCTGGGAGAATGGGAAGGTTATGGCTTATGCCAGCCAGCAGATGGTAAATGATGCCACCATTGCCATTTCAGATACTTTTCAGATTCCTAAAGAAGATGTAAGGGTGGTAGCATCTTTTGTGGGAGGAGGTTTTGGATCAAAACTGAATATAGAGCGCCATGCTATTATGGCCGTGATGGCTTCTAAAATGGTAGGGCGTCCTGTCCAGTTAACCGTTACGCGGCACCAGATGTTTACCAATACCGGCCTGAGGCAACATAATGAGCAAAAAATGAGGATTGGCGCGAAAAGCGATGGCAGCCTTACCGCTCTTGCCCACGAAACGCTTTCACATACCTCCACTTATCAGGAGTTCCAGGAATCCTGCGGCACGGTGTCAAAAATGTTATACAAGGTGCCCAATAACCTAATAAAGCACCGCCTGATACCCATGAACCTGCAAACTCCATTTGCCATGAGGGCGCCGGGAGAAGCAACAGGAAGTTTTGCACTGGAATCGGCTATGGATGAGATGGCGTGGAAACTTAAAATGGATCCTGTGGAATTCAGGATAAAAAATGATACCCAAACAGATCCCAGTTCAAACAAACCTTTCTCTTCCAGGCTTTTAGTGGAATGTTTAAGAATTGGGGCCGATAAATTTGGCTGGGAAAACAGAAAAAAAGAACCTGGTACAAACCGTAATGGTAATTGGCTGATTGGGCATGGAGTGAGCGCGGCCTCCCGAAGGGCACCGTATAGAGAGACGTCTTCCAGGGTGATTTTAGAAAAGGAAGATGGGAAAGTACATGCCACAATCCAGATGGATGGAACCGATATTGGCACGGGAAGTTATACCATAATAGCGCAAACCGCGGCGGAATACCTGGGGATTCCTGTAGAACAGGTAACGGTAGAACTGGGGGATTCCAGGTTTCCGGTAACGCCCGGTTCCGGAGGTTCCTGGGGCGCGGCTTCTTATTGTAATGGTGCCCGTGCTGCCTGTGAAAATGCAGTAAGCAAATTAAAAGAGAACCGGAATATTGGTGAGGATGAGGAAATTGAATTAACTGCCCTGCTGGAACAAAACGGGGTAAATAAATTTGAAGCTGAAGGTACTGCGGAACCTTCGGAGGAGTTTGATGATTATTCGGTTTTTTCTTTTGGAGCCAATTTCACGGAAGTATGGGTAGATAAAGATACCGGGATGTACCGTATAAAAAGGATGGTAAATGTGGGTTCTGCCGGAAAAATTCTTAATCCGAAGACGGCTTACGGGCAGGTTATTGGCGGATTAACCATGGGTGCCGGAATGGCATTGGCAGAACAGACAAAAGTAGAGCCGAATTTCGGTAATTTTATTACAAGATCTTTTGCCGATTATCATGTACCCGTAAATCTGGACATGGCCAATATAGACGTAATATTTTTACCTGAAGAAGATAAAATAGCCAATAAAATGGGCGTAAAGGGGATAGGTGAACTGGGGATTACCAGCGTAGCCGCTTCTATTGCCAATGCCATTTTTAATGCTACCGGGAAACGGATGCGCGATCTTCCCATTACTCCGGAAAAATTAGTGGTAGCGCCGGTAGAGGAAGGTGTGATTTCTTAGGAAGCCGGTAACTATATAAAGATTAGACTAAAGTATTTAAGTCAGCTTTTCCCAAAAATTATTCAACCTTCGGTATTACCGGAGGTTTTGCTTTTAGCAGGTATTTCAGAAGGTAAACTACTGCATCCTCAATACTCCTGCGAATATCCAGCGGAATTACACCTGGCATCATCTTTAAAAATTAACGGTTGAGAATATATTTTTTTTATATTTGGCGCTTTGCTTAAAAATAGCCTTAAATGAAAAGAGTATTATCCCTGTTTTTCTTCATTTCTTTGATAATTCCAACTGGAAATGCCCAGGAGTTTAAAGCAGGCGCAAACACAGGTTTTCCCTTTGGAAGTGATGGCCAGAATTTTTATTTACTAACAGGGGTGGACCTTTCCTATACATTTCACATTTTTGGAAATATAGAGCTTGGTGGAATCACTGGATATGGTAGGTTTTTTGGAAAAGACAATGAAGGTGTGGATAGGGAAACCTATAGGTATGAAGGTGTTGATTTTAACTATATACCGCTGGCGGTAACGGCGAAATATGCCCTGGGTCACTTTTACAAATGGTTTGGGGGGGTAGATGCGGGATATGCTTTTGCTTTGGGAGATGAGAAGATCAGGAAATTAGCTGGATTTTATTATGCTTTAAAAGGAGGGTGGCAAAATGATAATGTAGAAATTTTCGCCTATTATCAAGGTATTGGTAACTCTGAAACCAAATCTAAAACTTCTGGAAATTTTACTACCTCCACCACTTTTGCAAAATTAGGAGCAGCTGGAGTAGGGATCTTTTATAAATTCTGAAATAAAATTAACCTTAAAATAATTAATGATGACTAAAAAAACTATTTTTCTTCTTCTTGGGATAACGCTTTTGGTAAGTTCCTGTACCGTAGAATGTGAATGTGAAGTTTTAGAAAATGGAGATATTGAGTGCCCATGTTAAAAATAGCTGGTTGCTAAAATAACCTTAAGGCAGAATTAAGTAGTCGTATTTTAATTCTGCCTTTTAAAACCTCCACAGATAATAAGTAAATAGGGTGTGGGCTTTGTTCTCAATTTTATTATCCTATCCCTTCCTGCCTGAAAACATTTCAGGTATTACTTTTCTTCTTTCTCGCGCAATAATAAAATATGCCACAAAAAGATTAGGAACCCAGCTAAGCCAGGCTACAATGTGGTATGCAGGATCAAACTCCCCTGTAACTAATATTAAAACAGGAAGCCAGATCCTTAAGCTAACTGCCGAGAAACATATCGCGTAACTATATATCATTAATTCCTGATGTAGCCGGATGTGACGATTTCTAATAGCAGTATAGCCAAAAATGCTTGTGGATAACCATATTAACGCACTTAAAGTAAATCCTATGCTATTGAAAATTCCACCTGTGGCAAAATGCGCAATGTAAACTCCACATAACCCACTAATAAGTACTGCTATCAGGTAAATTCTTCCAACAATTTGGTGAAGCTTCTTTCTTCTTTTTCTAACCTTTGGGCTAAATTGTATCCACCCAATTAGTAAGGCAATTCCCCCCAGGGTAATGTGCCCGTAAAAGGCAAAATTCCAAATAAGGTCATTTAGTAACTCCTGTGATTTGGAAGATAACAACCCAAACTGCCTGTCAATCAAAAAGTAAAGCAGAGGATACAAGCCAATGGAAACGCTCAATGTCCCAAATAACACCCATTTTGTATTATTGATAATTCTTGACAAGGCTTCTAACTAGCAATGATTTACGTTCTTGAATTTAATTCATTTTCAGTTTATTTCATAAAAAAATAAACTTTAGGTCTATTTCTTTTATTTCAGATTTCTAAAACTGCGTGGTGATCTTTAGCAATTCTGCCTGGCTTTTGAGATATTTCATGATAATTTCAATCTCTTTAAGCCTCGCATTAATAAGAGAATTCTCCCTGTTATTTACCAGAAACAATGAACTGTCTCCCAATTCAAATTTCCTGCGTTCAGCTGAAACAAGGGTTTCATAATTAGTTACCAATCCACTCATTTGAAACCGCTGTTGCCTGAAAGATGTTATTTCATTCTGAATGGACCTTAACTGGTTCAGGATTTTCTGGTTGGTATTAATAAGTTCATATTTTAGATTTTCGACTTCAATCTTAGCCAGTTGAAGCGCACTGCGTTCCTTTCTGAGGAAAAGTGGCAGGCTAAAATTAAATCCAAATTTGTAATCTGCAGTATTAATTCCCTGCCATTCCTCCGGCTCGCTGCTAAGAAAATTATAGTTGAGTTCCAGATTAGGCAAAAGTTTATTAGCACTAAGCCTGCGCTCAACCTCCTGCATTCCCACCTCGTATTCCAGGTATTTTATCTTCGGGTTATCCTGAAAATTTTCAATGGCAGTCAGCTCATTTTCCAGCCACATTTCATTTACTTCTTCAAATAATTCTTTATTGGGAATAACTTCTGAAGTAATCTCTAATGGGATATTATCCTGGGCCCAGAGATAATTTGAAATTTTAAGCGAAGCTTTGTAAAAATCCAGTTGCGCCTGTTGTAATTCAAGTTGCCTTTTTTCGTAGGTGATCTTTGCCTCCAGCGTATCTACGGCAGGTTTGTCACCAGCCTGAAATTCTGTTTTTACAGATTCCAACCGGAATTGAGCGTTACCTAAAAAGGTTTGATAAAGGGAAAGGGCTTCATAAGCCGCGAACCAGTTAAAGTAAGCTGTGGAAGCCTCATACAATACCTCTGCAGCCAACAGGTCCTTTTTTACCTGGGATTGCTGGCGGTAGAGCTTAGCCTGTTTTAACGCAGCCATACGTTCGCTAAGAAAGATCCCGTTGGTTACGTCCAGCGAAACTCCCGCAGAATATAAACCTTCATCGGGAACAGTGTTTTGAGGGTTGAGGTACTTCCCATAATTTTCTTCATATTTTGCATTAAATTCCAGCCCGTAATAAGTAGGGATTTTGAAAGCCGAATTAAATAACTGATAGTACTCGGTAGCTTTGAACTCTTTTTCAGAAAAATCGGCTTCAATTTTAGGATCAAAAGCCCCCCGCGCTTTCATCAGTTTAAAATTGGCTTCATCTACCACTAATCCCGCCTGTTTTACCAGCGGGTGGTATTTTTTAACGATAGACAGGTATTCCGAAAATTCAAGCTGGCTTCTTTCCTCTTCCTGCGCGGCCAAAGGAAGAAAAACCAGCAGGCCTAATATGAAAATAATTTTTTTCATTTTTTGGAATCTGTAATTTTTGTTTCAGTTTCAGGAGTGTAGTAGTTGGGAGGAAAGCCGTTTAACTGCCGCCATATTTCATACCAGATAGGGACATCTTCCAATAGGGCAAGAGTGGAAGCTCCTGCTCCAATTTTAATGCCTTCCGGCCAGTTATGATCTTCCTCATTTGGTGCCAGCAATACCCGGTATTTTCCATTAGCGCTTATAAAATTTTCTATAGCGACTATTTTTGCCCCGTAGGTCCCGTAAGAACTATTAGGCCACCCGCTAAAAACTA
This sequence comes from Autumnicola aciditolerans, assembly GCF_041679265.1. Classification (NCBI taxonomy): domain Bacteria; kingdom Pseudomonadati; phylum Bacteroidota; class Flavobacteriia; order Flavobacteriales; family Flavobacteriaceae; genus Autumnicola; species Autumnicola aciditolerans. The sequence goes on along the minus strand of NZ_JBGFSM010000004.1, from coordinate 48,549 downwards.
TGGCAGGCCAGCCATCAAACTGCACTCTTACTTCTTCGCCCACATGGAGCAGGGGCATATCTATGGGAGCCACATAAGTTTCCACAGCAAGCTCATAATTAGAGGGCATTATGCCAACCAGAGGTTCTCCCTCTTTAAAACTTTCGCCAATTCCACCTTTAATAGCCTTATTTATATAACCTGCCTGCGGTGCTTTAATGTAGTACATACCCCTGCGGGTATCGTAATTGGCGTAAGAGGTTTCCAGTTTGCTGATATCTGCCTGGGTTTGGAACATTCCGCTTTCTGCAGAGGAGCGGTCACTTTGGGCTTTGGAGATCTTTTCGCTGTACTCTGCACCAATCCGGTTAAGCTCTATCCTGGCATTAATTATTTCATTTTCTGAAGCCAGGACCTTGTTTTCCTGTGCCACCCGTTTGGCCTGGGCCTCCTGCAGTTTTAGCCGGTAATTTTCCAGGTCGGTAGTAGATTTTAAACCTTCTTCATTAAGGGTTTGTGCCCGTTGAAACTGCCTTTGGGCTATTTCTAAATTGGTTTTAGCCGCTTCCAGGTCTATACTGTCACTGCGGAATTTTAATATGCTTTGTTTTAGTTTATTTTCGGCCTGATTTGTTTTTAATCCTCTTTCCTGTTGAAGGGCATTAATCTGGTTATTTAAAAACTGAATTTTATTTTCATAGGAGTTACGTGAGCTTTCCTTCACCTTTATCTGGTCTCCAGTACGATCTACAAGCTGTGGATCAAAATATTCATTTTTTATTTCTGAAATATGAAGGATGGTATCTCCTTTTTCTACAAAGTCCCCTTCATTTACAAACCATTTTTCAATCCTGCCGGGAATAGGGGATTGTATGGTTTGTGGCCGCTGTTCAGGAGTAAGCGTGGTAACATAACCTTTACCTGCCACACTTTGCGTCCAGGGCAAAAACAGAATAATGATCAAAATAATTCCAAAAGCGATCAAAAACCGGTTAAAATATTTCTGGTTGCGCTCATTGAAAACCTTTTTTCCAGATTCGTACTGCAGGAGATCTACTTTCTCATGCAGTTTGTTGTTGGTTATATTCAGCATACTCAGGCGTTTTTGTTTATTTTTCCCTTATCAATACTTATAATCCTGTTGCAATAGCTTTCCCACTTTTTATCACTGCTGGAAGCTATTATGGCCCAAGGATTTTCCTCGCTAAAAAGGAAATTTAAAATCCTTACTTCCTCCTCATGATCCAGCTGGTCCAGCGGGTCATTTAAAATAAGCAGCGCCGGGCGCTTAACCACGCTACGGGCCAGAATGATCTTTTTTGAAATGGAGTAGGGCATCTGGATGCCTTCAGGATAGATCATGGTATTTAAACCTTTGGGCTGTTGTTTCACAAAATCCTGTAAGCCGGTATTTTCCAGTGTCCACTGTATATCCTCTTTTGGGATGTTCTTATCCCCAAGGGTGATATTTTCCAGAATGGTTCCTTCAAAAGGGGACTCTTCTGTTATAGAATGTCCCAGCAGGGCCCGGTAATGGTTTATTTTTATAGTCTTTAAAGAAATATTGTTTACATAAATTTCCCCGGTTGCGGGCTGTATAAGCCCTGCCAGCAGTTTTAGTAAGGTGGATTTTCCCGCCCCGTTTTTCCCTTTTAAAAGTATTTTGTCACCGGGTTTAATGCTAAGGCTTATGTTCCTCAAGATCTTTTGGTTGTTGAAGCCTCTGTAATTCACCTCATCCATTTCTATAGTGAGCGGTTCCCCAACCTGAAAAGGTTCTTCCCCGGTTTGTTCTTCCAGTTCCTTATCTACCACCTGTCCCATTTTTTCAAGCGAAGTAAGAATGTCATAAAAAGATTCTACACCAAGGATGATTTTTTCAACAGATCCTATAATAAGAAGGATAATAATTTCTGCCGCCACAAACTGCCCAATGTTCATTTGTTGATTAAGCACCAGCATTCCTCCAATGGCCAGTAACCCAGACGTAACCAGCACTTTAAAAACAATAAGCTGGATAAACTGGATACGAAGCACCTGGAAATGCCCTTCCCTGGCATCCAGATAATTTGTTAGCATACGGTCATTCCTGGAAATGGCCAGGTTGGTGCGTCCCGAAATTTTAAAACTAACCAGTGCCCTTGCAACTTCCTGGATCCAGTGTGCAATGTGATATTTATATTTAGATTCGGCTATACTGGCATCCAGGCCTTTTTTTCCCGTGATGCGGAAGCCAATATAAATAAGCAGGACCAGCAGGATCCCGTAAATTATAAAGAACGGGTGATACAGGGAAAGCAAAATTAATCCGAAGATCACCTGGGTCATTGCCGCAGGAAAATCTATAATAACTTTTGAAAGGCCTTTCTGTATGATAAGGACATCAAAAAACCTGTTGGCAAGTTCAGGGGGATAGAAATTCCTTAACTGGTCCATCCTGATTTTGGGAAAGCGATAGATAAATTCAAAAGAAGACCTGGTAAATATTTTTTGCTGAACATTTTCCAGGATCCTTATTTGCATTAATTGTAGAACGCCTACAAAAGCCACTCCCAGGGTTACCAGGATAACCAGTACTATCCAGGAGGTTGAAATCCTTGCACCCTGCATCAGGTTTACAATAGCCTGTATCCCAAGAGGTACAGAAAGGCTTACCAGGCCGGCAAAAATTGCGTAGTAAATAATTTGCAGAAAGTCTTTACGTTCCAGCTTTAATAATCCTACAAATCTTTGAAAAGGGCTAAGCTTGTTATTCATTATTTGGGAATTAAAATTTTGGATACCATATGTTTAAAATATACCGAGGGTGTGATCTCGTTGGTGCAGTCGGTAATATTAGAAAAATGCTTACTCAGGAAATGTTGATGTAAAGAGCCGTCTATAACAGTGGTGGCAAGGCTAAACGGATATTCATAAGCGGGATCTACTTCGCTAATCATCTTGCTCACCCTGTTCACCAGCCGTTTGTATAGCATGAAATGACCGTGCTTGTTTTCTTCATCAACCTTTTTAGTTAAATAAGATTTAGAAGATTCATTAATGATAATGTTGTTTAGAGCAACTTCGTTAATGTGTTTAAAGCGTATATCCTCTTCTACGGGGTGTGCCAGGACTTCAATGGCTTTTTGCAGCCTTTCTTCAACATTGGTGATGCCGTAAGTGGCAATGGTGAGCTGAAATTCTTTCCAGCCCCAAAACCAATTGGTGATATACACCAGAAAGCTGTGCTTGTTTTCAAAATAACGGTACACAGAACTTTCGTTTGACTTTATCTTTTCTCCCAGTTTTTTAAAAGTGAATTTTTCAAAGCCAATTTTATCAATAAGGATAATCCCGTTACCAATGATCTTTCTTCCTAACTCGCTGGATTCGGGATCCTTTAAGTAAAGGCTGTCGCTAACCGATATTTTCAGGTTTTTTAGAAGCTCTTCCATTTAAAAGTAATTTCCCCAAAAATAATAGTAATACTATTAAATAAAAAAGTTTTACTTTTATTTAACGCTTGTTCTATTCGGATTAGATTTTCCGCAATTAAAAAACCGGCAACTTTTGTTACCGGTTTTATATCCGCTTCCTGCGGAAAAAATTATAAAGAAGTCTTGTTACTGAAGACTTGAACTGGTCATCTTCAATTTTGGATCTATGGTGAAAGTTCGCTGAGTCTCCCCGTCATTTATCCTGAAGACAATGCTGTAAGATTCCAATCCGCTCACATAGTCTTCCCTTATCTGGCCAATAAGAAAGCCTTCCAGGCTGGAATCGGTATAAACATCTGTTACAATAACCGGTCCTCCTTCAGGTTTACGATATGCATCCAGGATCTCTATAGTTACTCCATTCCCCGGGTTAAGAGGCTGCCCCATCCAATAGATTTTCATGCCTTTATCCACGAGGGCCACGTGGCTGTCAGGATCTCCAGGATTTTCTTCAATAGTACTTCTGTTATCAGTAAAAACCACCGTGGTATTAAAATTCTCTTCTGTGATATTTTCAGTATCTATGGTAAGTACCACATAGGTATCCTGGCCGGGTTCTTCAGAATTATCACAATTAATAAAGATGTGTTCATATTCTGCAGTGGTTCCGTCGTCATTCAATAATTCCTGTACCTGGTTCCAGCTAAGGGTTCCGGTTTCCACGTAATTGCCGGCAGTTCCGTAATTGCCAGGCCAGTCTGCCAGGGTAAGTTCATAATATAAGTAAGGATCATCTGCTCCTATCCCTTCTTCCGGAGCGGGAACGGCAAGGCATACCGGCTCTGCATAGTAATCTTCGTTATCCATACCTGTTACCGGGGCTTCATCGAGATATAAAGGAGTGCCGGCAGCCGAAGTTCCCAGGTACAGGTCCAGGCTGTAATTTGCAGTGTAGTGCCTACCCGCAGGGGTGCAGTAATTTGCAAAGAAACAAAGTGTGGAAAGGGGAGTGGGAACAATATCAAAGAAGAGATACCCGTAAAGATTCACCTGCCGTTGGTCAAAACAAAGCACCTGGATATCCCTGTAGGTTTTTGATCCTGCCCTCAGGTCCCAGGTTACTGGCAGCGCCTGGTCCACAAAAGCGGCATATTCACTTCCTGTTTTTGGAGCGGCCCATATAATTTCTCCCGGGGAACCTCCATCGTCACTCCATACCAGAAAATCTGTTAGCGTAACAGAAACTGTTGTAGCCCCAGAAGGCACAGGGATTTCGAGTTCATCATCATAGGCGGTAAAAAAGCCGTTTTCATCACTTAAAATACTTACGGTAACATCAACAGGTGTGTTTTCATCTCCGTAAGTTAAGGAGAGCTGCGCGTAAGCTGGAGTGGCATCAGAACAAATGGGAAGATCTGCCACCTCCTGTTTTAAGGGCGCTCTGTTCATCATATTGTTTAATACCGGGCCAAAAGATAATACAGCGAAGTCTTCAGAGGTTTCCGGGGTTTCTTTAACAGGTTCGTCTTTATTACAGGAGGTGAGCAATAGTCCAAATACGGCCATAAGGACGAGGTGAAATTTAATTGTTTTCATAACTTTTTTTGGTTTTAGATTAATAATAAAAATGGCATTTTTTGTGACAGTCCTTTTTTAAACTTCTGAAAAACCATTTTTTTTGGTTTTATCTTCTGGCTTTAGTGAGGATATCATTATGAATACTTTAAATGCTAAACTTCTTTAACTTAAGCAGAAAGGGGCAATAGGGTTTCCTTTAAATTGCGGGGGGCGTAAACGGGAAAGCAGGATGCATTGTTTTTTGAGGCTAAAGCAGCCAGAAGGTAAAGTCCTGGTTCTTCTAATAAAAAAAGGCGGAAAAATGACCACCTTTTTTTGCCCCAAATCTACCATGAACTTAACCTACTTATGTTTATGGTATTACTAATTTAAACAAGAAGAAGATACTTTAAAAATATTTTAGACTAACAGCCTGGTAAATCGCTAAAATACTGCTAATGAGTATTTAGGGTTTCTATTTAAATATTTTAGTAGGAAGATAACCTGCTGGATTGAAAGAAAATTCCGGAAGTCATCAGCCCTGCTTTCAGGCCGGGGAAACTATTGCTCCGTGGGATGGATCTATTTGGTCAAATTATAGAAGATGTGAATTCTGTTTTAGTATGGCGCTCAAAGTTGACTTAATATAGATTTTACTCTCTATGCTGTTGTACAAAATACATTTTCATTTTTCCTTTGTTCTTGACCTCTATTTCCCCCCTGTACCTGCACTCATATTTATCTTTAATTATATTATAGGTATTTTCAGAAATATTAAGCTTACCCGCCTCACTGCAGGCTTCCATTCGGGAAGCGATGTTTACGGTATCTCCCCAAATATCGTAGGCAAATTTTTTCCTGCCCACCACTCCCGCGATCACTGGGCCACTGTTAATCCCCACGCGCATTTCAAAACGTGTTGCCTTTTCCAGGTTTTCTTTTTTCACCTCCAGCACAAAATCTATCATTTCCAAAGCGGCTGCCACCATCCTCTCTGCATGATCTTCCAGGGGAAAAGGGACTCCGGCAGCACACATATAAGAATCTCCCAGCGTCTTTATTTTTTCCAGCCCGTATTTCTCAACAATTGTATCAAATTTGGAAAAATAAAAGTCCACGCTTTCCACAAGTTCTTCCGGGGAAAGGTGTTCGGCATAATTGGTAAAGCCTTTAAAATCGGTAAAGAGCACACTTACATTCTCAAATTTTTTGGCTTTAACCCTTCCGCTGTTTTTAAGCTCGACAGCAGTTTCTTCAGGAAGAATATTCAGCAGCAGGTGGTCGGACCTGTTTTTCTCCCTTTCTATAATCAAATTCGTTCTCCTTATAAACAGGTTGCGGCGGTAAAGGCCTACTGCCAGTAACATGAACAGGATAAGGGCAATACAAACGGCAATAACTATATTTTTTTGATACCGCCTTTGCTGATGTAAAAGATCTACTTCTGCCTGCTTTTGGGAAACTTCAAAATCTGTACGTAAATCGGCCATCTTACGTACAGATTCCAGGTTGGTAACACTATCCCGGAAAGTTATATAATTTTTATAGTATTTATAAGATTTGGCAGAATCTCCGGATGCTTCATATAACTCCGATAACTTTAAATTGGAGGAAGAGATCTGATCCTTTAAACCGTACCTTAGCGCCAGGTCCAGGCTTCTTGCGGCATATTCCAGCGCCCTGTCCTCATTTCCTTTTTCGTGGTAAATGTCTGCCATATAGGTGAGAAATTCAGAAATGGCATTATAATCTTTAAAGGCTTCCAGCAGGTTAATGGCATTTTCAAGATACTTTTCTGCCTCTACATCATCTCCCGACTTTGCAAAAATTCTTCCCAGGTTGCCAAGGCAGTAGGCCTGTCCTATGGGAAATTCTTTATTTTCAAAAATAGCAGCAGCTTCTTTGGTATAGTCCCGGGCAGTTTCGAGCTCATTAATCCTCAAAAATTCATCCCCGGCATTGTACAAAGCTTTACCCAGCAATAAAGAATCTTTTCCCTTTCTAAAAATTTCCAGCCCTTTTTTATAATAAAACCCGGCATTAGAAGCATTCTCATTTAAGGAATATACATTCCCGATTGCGATATAACAGGAAGCTACATCATTGTCGTCCTTGCTTTTCTTGGCGTAATCCATCGCCTGGAAAAATGCTTCCAACGCCCGACCATAATCCCCTTTTAAATTAAATGAGGCTCCTTTTTGCATATAGCCTTCATAAATCATAGAATCTGCATGGGCCCTGCTTATAAGTATTTCAGAATATTTCAGGCTGCTGTCCGGGTTGATTTCATTTACCGCAATTTTTCTTAACAAATCAAGTTTATCATCCTCTGCTCTTCCTGAATTGTAAATCTCCTTCAGGCTATCTGCCTTCTTCTGGTCCTGGCAATTTCCTGCAGAACAGAAACAGCAAAGTAAGAGGAAGTAAATAATTTCTTTTGGACCCATTATTATACCTTGATTATTATCATTAGCAGGAAAATTCATGTAGAATTGGGTATGTTGTAAAAATTGTTCATTTTTCAACAATATGAATAGAAATAAGGCTACACCTGAGGTTGTGGCATTTTTTAAGCCAGCTGCTTTTAGTTGCTTCCTATTTTTCTCCTTTTGCTGAAGCCGATAAACACAGAGCTGTTTCTTTAAATTTTTTCACTTGCAGGAATTAAAAATCCCGTCTTTTTCCACTTCTGAAGTAAAACTCCTTATAACTTACTGTACAAAAGGATGTTGAAGGTATAAAAAATCCGCAAAATTTTGGTAAGTTAGAGGAATGGATTTCATTATTTTAAACGAAATTGTGCATTTTTGAAAAACCAGTGAGGATTAATGAGATTTTCTTTTTTTCTAGAGTTTCTCCTTTCTGAAAAATTATTCTTTTCAAAAATCCTGTATGGGCACTATAAAACTAAAACTTATTTAATGGACCTATTCCATCAGATTTATGCCAGAGTAACCTCTAATCTTGAGAAAAACCTTCCCTCCTGGCTTCATTATCACTGTGCAGATCATACCAGGCATGTGCTGGAACAAACCATTTTTATTGCCGATAAAGAGAATGTAAAGGAAGAAGATTTATTCCTGTTAAAACTGGCCGCTTTATACCATGATACCGGTTTTATGAAGAGCAGGGAAAACCATGAAGAAATAAGCTGTGGCATTGCCCATGAAGAATTAACGAGGGATGGCCTGAAGAAGGAGGAGGTAGATAAAGTTTGTAAAATGATCCTGGCTACTAAAATTCCGCAGAAACCCAGGACAAAACTGGAAAATATTATTGCAGATGCAGACCTGGAATACCTGGGCACTGCTCGTTTTGATGAAATAAGCAACAGGTTGTACAAAGAGCTGCTTCATTACAGGCCTACTTTAAGCAGGGAAGAATGGAACGAAATCCAGATTAATTTTATTTCAAAACACAGGTACCATACCAACTATTGCAGGCAACACCGCGAACCTATGAAACTGGCTAACCTGGAAAAGCTGAAAAAAGAAGTTCGCAACCAAAGCTAAAGCCATAATTCTTAAATTGTGGTAGCTGCTTTACAAGGGACAGGGACGTGCCGGAGGGGGAAAATACGGGAACAGTAAAAAGAAAACCCCTGCAGTCTTTCGACTTCCGGGGTTTCCCAAATCAAACAATAAAGAAAAAGATTAATTCCAGCCGCCACCTAAAGCCTGGTACATATTTACCATGGCATTCATTTGCTGCATTTTGGTTTCCACCAAATCAAATTTAGATTCCAGAGCATCCCGCTGGGTTAGCAAAACTTCCATATAATCTGCCCGGGCAGACCGGAACAAATCATTAGAAATAGTTATAGAGCGGTTAAGCGCTTCAACTTCATCTTTTTTCAAATCATAACTTTTTTCAAGATTTACAATTTTAGAGAGTTGATTGCTCACTTCAACATAAGCGTTCAAAATGGTCTGCTCATAATTATAGACTGCTTTTATCTGCTCTGCATTCGCGCTGCTGTATTCTGCTTTAATTGCATTCCGGTTAATAAGCGGGGCAGCGATATCGCCGGCAATGGAGTACAGTAAAGACTCCGGCGTATCCAGCAGGTATTCGGGATTAAAGGCCTGGTACCCTAAATTTGCCGAAATACCCAAAGAAGGATAGAACCTGGCCCTGGCTACTTTTACATCCAGTTTGGAAGCTGCAAGGTCCAGTTCTGCCTGTTTAATATCAGGGCGGTTTTTTAATAATTGAGACGGAAGCCCGGCATTTATGGTTTCCGGCACTAAATCTACAAATGCCAGAGCATCGCGTTCTATATGTTGCGGATAGCGTCCTACCAAAAAGTTTAACCGGTTCTCTGTTTCCGTGATTTTCTGCTGAATCTCATACTGGAGGCTCCTGGTGTGCAGTACTTCAGCCTGAAATTTGCTCACGGCAAGTTCTGTCACCCGTGCGGCTTCCTTCTGAAGTTTTACAATTCTTAAAGCATTGCTTTGTATTTCGATATTTCTCTGTACGATTTCCAGCTGATTGTCCAGCGCCAGCAATTCGAAATATGAATTGGCAATTTCAGCCACCAGGTTGGTCACCATAAAATTCCTGCCTTCCACAGTAGAAAGGTACCTTAAAACCGCCGCTTTTTTGGCATTATGCAGTTTGTTCCAGATATCTACTTCCCATTTTGCCTGTAAGCCAATCATGTAATCGGGTAGGGGATCCGGAAATTCCTCACCCTCCACATCCAGGTTTTCTTCCACGGCACCGGCACGGGTATATCTAGCCGATTTTTCTACCCCGGCGCCGGCTTTAATTCCTATAGAAGGAAGATATTCGCCTTTTCTCACCCTTACTTCATTTTTGGCAATTTGCAGCTCCTGCAGGGTCATGTTTAACTCCTGGTTGTTTTCCAGGGCTTTCGAAATAAGGCTGTTCAGGTAAGGATCTGTAAAAAAATCCTTCCATTGTATTATGGCTGAATTTAAACTGTCTTCTTCAGCAGAAGCCTTGTAATCCTCAGGGAGCGGTGGATTTGCTTCCTTTACTTCCCTGGTCGGGACACAGCTGTAGAGCACTATGGTTACAAAGATGCCCAATAGCCATGGCCTTCTTTTCTTAAATATGAAGAATGCTTTTTTATTCATCTCCTTTTCTTTTCATTAATTTTTTCAATTGCTTATTCATTTTGCGCAACTTCAGCCTAATGCTGCTCTCACGCATAAATTCTTCAGACATTGGCTCGTCATGTTCATCCTTAATAAGGCTGCGGCCTTCGGCCATTTTTCCGAAGATAAAATACAGTCCGGGAATAAGAATTACCCCAAAAAGAGTACCTATAAGCATACCTCCCATTGCAGAGCCTCCAATGGTCCTATTCCCAATAGCTCCTGCACCGGTGGCGATTACAAGTGGAATAAGTCCCGCGATAAACGCGAAAGAAGTCATTAAGATGGGCCTGAACCGCATCCTCGCACCTTCTATGGCAGCTTCAAGAACAGTTGCGCCCTGCCGGTGTTTTTGCACGGCAAATTCCACAATTAATACGGCATTTTTACCAAGAAGCCCAACCAGCATAATTACCCCAATCTGCGCATAAACATCGTTGGACAGCCCCATGATTTTGAGCAGCAGGAAGGAGCCAAATACCCCAACCGGTAAAGAAAGAAGTACCACAAACGGCAATAGGAAACTTTCATATTGGGCCGCAAGTACAAAATACACGAACACGAGTACGATCACGAAAATAAAGAGCGCATCATTTCCCCTGTTGGCTTCGTCGTAAGAAAGTCCTTCCCAGGCAATATCGTACCCACGCGGAAGTTTTTCCTTAGCCACTTCGCGTATGGCATTAATAGCATCCCCACTGGTGTAGCCCGGCGCGGGAAGCCCCCTAATTGCTGCGGAATTATAAAGGTTGTAACGGGTAATTTCGTTTGGCCCCAGCTTTTTCTCCATTTTCATGAAAGCCGAATAAGGCACCATTTCACCTTCTTCATTTTTTACGTACAATTTCTCTAAATCTGAAGGAATACGGCGATACTCCGGAGCAGCCTGGGTATAAACTTTAAAAAATCGTCCAAACCTGATGAATCCCTGCTCGTAGGTACTCCCAATAAGGATATTAAGGTTTTCCATGGCTTTGCTTATGGAAACGCCTTTTTGCATGGCCGCTTTGTTGTTGATACTCAACTCATACTGCGGATAATTTGCAGCAAAAAAGGTAAACAGGCCAGATAGCTCTTTTCGTTTCCCCAGTTCTTCAAGGAATTCGTTGTTTACCCTTTCAAATTCATGGTAATCTGTAGAGTTGGTCTTGTCCAGCAAACGCATGGAAAAACCTCCCGAAGAACCAAAACCTGGTACTGCGGGCGGTTCAAAATATTCTATAACCGCGCCCAGATCTTTGGTTTCCTCTTCCAGTTCTTCCATTATCTCGTGTACAGAATGTTCCCGCTGAGACCAGGGTTTCAGGTTGATAAGGCAGGTACCGGCATTGGATCCCCGGCCTTCGGTCATGATCTCGTACCCGGCAAGGGAAGAAACAGATTCCACACCCTCAATTTCTTCTGAAATTTTCTGAAGTTTCTTAGCCACTTCATTGGTTCGTTCCAGAGTGGCCCCGGGAGGAGTCTGGATAATGGCATAGATCATCCCCTGGTCTTCACTGGGTATAAAGCCTGCCGGCAGTACCTGATTGGTAAGGAAAATCCCGGCACAGAACGCCAGTAAAATTCCGAAGGTAAGTACCCTTCTATTCACGATATATCTCAAAAAGCCAACATATCTTCCGGTAAGTCTTTCAAAACCTCTGTTAAACCAGTCGATAAATCTTGCTGCAGGAGATTTTTTCTTTTTCTTCCCGTGATTGTTCTTTAGCAGCATGGCACATAAAACCGGAGTAAGGGTTAAGGCGACAATTGCTGAAATTACAATGGCGCCCGCCATGGTAATAGAGAACTGCCGGTAAAATACGCCCACCGGGCCAGACATAAAGGAAATTGGTATGAAAACCGAAACCATCACCAGGGTGATGGCAATAATGGCTCCTCCAATTTCCCCCAGCACTTCCTGGGAAGCCTTAAACGGTGTCAGGTTTTCTTCTTCCATCTTCACGTGCACGGCTTCCACCACCACAATGGCGTTGTCTACCACAATACCAATGGCCAGTACCAGCGCAAAAAGTGTGATAAGGTTTATGGACAACCCAAAGATTTGCATGATAAAGAAAGCTCCAACCAGAGAAACGGGCACCGCGATAATAGGGATAAGGGTGGAGCGCCAGTCTCCCAGGAATAGAAATACCACAATGGCCACCAGGATAAAGGCATCTCTTAGCGTGTGCAACACCTGTTCTATGGACGCGTCCAGAAAGTTGGAAACATCGTAACTTATCTGGTAATCTATTCCCGGCGGCAGATCTGCCTTCAGTTCTTTCAGTTTGTCCTTTACGTCCTTAATAACATCGCTACCATTACTTCCAAAAGTTTGTTTAAGCACTATGGAAGCCGAAGGTTTGCCGTCAAGATTGGAATAAATATCAAAGAATTCACTCCCCAATTCCACATCGGCAACATCTCCTAATTTTATAATTTCTCCTTCTTTATTGGCTCGCAGGATAATATCCTTATATTCTTCAGGTTCGCTGTATCTTGAGCGATAGGTTAGCACATATTCCAGGGACTGGGCTTTTTTGCCGGAGCTTCTACCAATACGGCCGGGCCTGGCGAGGATACTCTGCTCCTCCATGGCTTCCAGTACTTCTTCCGCAGAAATATTATAGGCCCGCATCCTGTCCGGCTTCAGCCAAACCCGCATGGCATATTTGCGGCTACCCAAAATCTGGGCGCTGGCGATCCCTTTAATTCGCTGAATTTCGGGTACTATCCTGGTGTAGGCATAGTTATAAAGGAATTTTTCGTCACTGTTTTTATCCTTGCTGTACAGGTTCACATACATTAGCATACTGGGCTGTACAGGGGTAATGGTAACACCTTCGCGTTGCACCAGTTCCGGCAGCAATGGCATTACCTGGTCTACCCGTGTTTTTACCCTAACCACGGCCTCGTTGGGATCTGTACCGGGATCAAAAATCACCCTCACGGTTCCCTCCCCGGCACTGGTGGCATCGGAAGCGATATATCGCATTCCCTGTACCCCGTTAATAGAAGTTTCCAAAGGGATAAGGGTAGATTTTACAAGTACATCTGCACTTGCCCCGGGATAGGCAATAAAAATATTGACCGTGGTTGGGGCAATTTGCGGGAATTGTGATATTGGCAATTGCTTTATGGCCAGTAATCCCGTGAAAACAATAATTACCGAAATAACAATGGCCAATACCGGTCTATGAATAAATTTTTTAAACATTTTGTTTAATCATTTTTAGATTACTATTCGGCATACATGTCCAGGCCGGCCAATACCTTTTCCGGCTTTTCAAATTCATAATTTATCTTCTCATTATCCTTCACCATGCGTATGCCCTCCAGCAGAATTTTATCATTTTGGGTTAATCCCTTCTCCACTGCGAACAAATGAGGCATTTCTGCTCCAACGCTCACCTCCTGCTGGTGTACCACATTGTCTTTTCCAATAACAAAAACATAGTGCTTGTCCAGGATCTCGAAAGTTGCTTTTTGGGGGATAAGCAGGGCATTGTCCAGTGGGATCTTCATCAAAATGCTGCCTGTTTCTCCATGCCTTAGCAGCGCATTTGGATTATCAAATGCTGCACGAAAGGCGATGTTTCCCGTTTCGTTATTAAATTCTCCTTCAATGGTTTCCACCACGCCATGCTGGTCGTATTCCTTATTATTTGCCATGAGCAGGTCCACCTGTGTGTCTTCCTTTTTGCTGTTGGTAGCGGCGTAATCCAGGTATTCTGCTTCAGGGACATTGTAGTACACCCACATTTTGCTGTTATCTGAAAGGGTGGTAAGCAATTCTCCTTCTTCAACCAGGCTGCCCAGTTTTAAATGAAGACGGTCCACAATTCCATCAAACGGAGCCCTTATTTCGGTAAAGTTGAGGTGCACCTGGGCAAGCGCCAGTTCAGCTTTCGCCTTGTCATACTGGGCTTTGGCCATGGCAAGTTCATTGGGCGCGACCACATCATTATCGGCCAGTTTTTTGGTGTTCTGGTATTCAATTTCTGCAAAATCTGCTTCGGCTTTAGCTTTTTGTAATTCGGCCTGGTAAAGCGTAGGGGTAATTTGAAATAAAAGCTGGCCTTCTTTTACTTTTTCACCTTCGTCTACATAAATTTTTTGAAGGTAACCTTTCTCCTGGGCCCTTATCTCAATGTTCCGTATGGAGTTAATTTGTGCCACATAATCTTTGGTGATTATCGTGTCTTTTTCTATCGGACTTGTAACCAGAAATTTAGTTTCGGCTTCCTTTTTTTCTTGTTCAGATTTACAGCCTGTGCTGCAAAAAAGAGCGCACAAGCCCATTATCATGAGAATTTTCCTCATCATCATTAAGGTTTTAAATAAAATATATTAGTTGAATTTGTTCCGGAGAGGACAAAAAAATGCTTTGCCATAAAGTTCTTTCAGAAGAAAGACTGAAGAATCCGCGGCAGCATAGAAGAAGCAGGCGCAGTTATTTATGGCCCGCTTAAATTTTAATCAAATTCGAAGTACACAGAACCTGATATATGCAGGACTGTGTGTTTGAAATAGAATGGAATTACGGCTATGGAATAAATTATTGTTGGGATAGCCGGAAAGGTATTTTGATAATAGGGCGTAGAAGAGGACTTCAAAATGGCTATTGTCAACGTCTTTTTTAAAGGAGTTTAAATCTTCCTGTGATTCTTCAATCTCAGTTTCTTCGGGTTCAGAATATTTCTTCTTGGTTTCTGAAGAATTGTAATCCCTGATGCAGGCCCAGTCATTTTGCGAAGTAATGCTCCCCTGTGCGGCATTATTGGTTTTAACCTGCTGGAAACAGGTAATATCCTGCTTAGGCAGGTTATTGGCAAACACCTGTCCTAATCCGCTAAAAAGCAGGATAAAAAGCGCTATAAAAAATCTGAGGAGCAATTTCATATGCGTCGGCAAAACTATATAATGTTCTAAATAAGAACAAGAAGATATTCAAGAAAGTTTAAAAATTTTTATGCGAGGTCATAAAGATCTAACCTACTGCCGCCAGGATTTCTTTTATAAAAGTATCAATATTAAACTGCGGATCTTCGGTAAGGCCAAATCTAACAATCACCATCTCTTTTGAAGGAATAATAAAAATGTACTGGCCCTGGAAACCATTGCAGGAGAACATGTCTCTGGGAACATTGGGATATTTTCCTTCGGCATTTAACCAGAAATGGGCGCCGTATTCTCCCTTGGAAGTATTGGTTGGTTTAGCCGAATAATCTACCCAGGATTCATTTAAAATCTGCTCATTTTTCCATTTGCCTTTGTTTAAATAAAGCAACCCGAATTTTGCCCAATCCCGCGCCGTAGCCCAGGCGTAGGAGGAACCAATATAGTTTCCGTTTAAATCGGTTTCAATGGTCATGGAATTCATCCCAATCTTATCTATAAGCTCCTGGTACCAGAAATCCAGGTATTCCTGGTGACTGCTAAATTGCTTCCTGATAAACCAGGATAAAAGATTGGTGGTCCCTGAAGAATAATTCCAGCTTTCATTGGGTTTCCCGGTAAGGGGTTTTTTCAGCTGGACTTCAGGCATATTCTTTTCCATAAAGAGCATCCGGTTTACATCTGAAAGGGTGGTGTAATCTTCTTCCCATTCCAGGCCGCTGTTCATTTGTAATAAGTTATCCAGCGTAATGGCTGCCCGTTTATCATTTTTCCATTCTTCGAATAAGCTGTCCTGGTTCAACGATATTTTGCCCTGCTTTTCCAGTATTCCCAATATGGCACTGGTAATACTTTTTGTGATGGACCAGCCCAAAAATTTTGAATCTTTTGAAAATCCGTTTGCATATTTTTCTGCAATTAACTGCCCTTTATGCAAAACAAGAACGGCACGTGTTTTTTTGGAATTTTCGCCCTCTTTGTCAAAAGCATTTTGAACGGTTAGTTGTAAGGCGGGCCCATCTATATTTGAAAAATCTGGAGTTTCAGGTTTATCCTGCCCAAAAGGATAAGCAGATCTATCTGGCGAGAATTTTCTAACAGGTTTAGGAACAGCAGGAGTATTAGCATCATAATTTTCGGGTAAGAGAATACTACCAATCCCTTCCTTAAAAACTGCGGTTCTCTTTTTTAATCCTAAAATGGAAGAGGAGACAGATCTTTCCTTAAAATTGATCTCATTTTTAGCATAATAAACCGGCAGAAAATTATTATCCCCGGCCTCGATAGATTCCAGGCTGCGCCCGGCTTCAAATATGCAGGAACAAACATTCTTGGCAGCAAAACCGGTGAGGATGTTTAGTTTTGGATAATTTAGGTATATAAAATAGGCTAGCGAAGGGATACCTGCCAGCAGGCTGTATTTAACTTTTTATTCATTTACGGGAGGTTACGCCATAAAATTAAGCATAAACAATTTTGATGATAAGATTCCGACTCTTAATTTTTTGCGAATTGTTACTATCGGGAAAAACCAAGACCTGCATCGGGAATAAAACCTTATTTTTGCGGTAAATTTTAGGAAATTTTAAAGGCTTGAGTATCATTTGAGGAGGCAGGCTTATACCATTGCATCAGGCCTGATTTTGTTGTACAACCTTTTCTCTGGTCCAATCTTATATATTATGAATTTATCATCAATATTTTTAGAAGTTCAAGGCACTAAAATGATTTTTCTTCCCGGGTTGAGCAGGAACTTCATTCTCCTGCTGATTTTTCTGCTGATTTTTTCCCGGGTATCTGCACAGCAAGAGGAAATTTTGCATGAGCTTATCAAAACCATAGAAAACACTGCTGAATACGATGCAGCCAAAATTCAGCGCATTAATGAACTAAAGGTTGAGCTGAAGGCGCAGCCAATCGGGGAATTCCGGCAGCGGTTTGATCTAAATAGGGCTTTATTTTATGAATATAGGATTTTCAAACAGGATTCGGCATTTAAATATGCCCTGATAAGCAGGGAATTTGCAGAAAAACTGGGAGGCGAACAGTTGTTGGCAGAGACCACGCTAGATCTTGCAAATGTTTGTGTTTCTGCAGGAATGTTCAGGGAAGCTTTGGGATATCTGGACACCGTTGTGCTTGAGGGGCTTCCGGAGACTACAAGGTTTACGTATTTTGGTTTATTAGGAAGATGCTATACCGATATGGCAGAATATAGTAGTATCTCTTATTTTTCCAGGCGTTATGAAGAGACAGCAGAAGATTATCATGAAAAAGCACTTTCCCTTGCACAACCCGGCACATGGGATTATATAATGCTGCATGGTTACCTGGAGTACAAGGATGGTAAACTGGAAGAGGCCTTGAAAGATTTGCTTCCGCTTTTGAAAAAGAATCAGGATATAAGGGCACAGGCAGTAATAAACTCAGTTCTGGGAGATATTTATGCACAAATGGACAATAAAGAAAAGACCATTTTTCATTTATCCCGGGCCTCAATCGCAGACATAAAATCATCAGCAAAAGAAAATTTGGCAATGATACGCCTGGCAGAATTTCTTTTTAAAGAAGGAGAAATAAAACTGGCTTCGGAATTTATAAAAAAAGCCAATCAGGATGCGGAAAGTTATGGCGCACAACAGCGAAAAATCAGGGTTGGTGCAATATTGCCTCTAATTGAAGAACAAATTATAGAGCAGGTGGAGACGCAAAGGCAACGGCTGTACAGGCAAAACATCATGCTTTCTGTTTTGCTGATCTTTGTGCTGGTACTGGCTATTGTTACCTATTCCCAGGTGAGGCGGTTAAAGAAGGCACGAAGAGCCCTTGTGGAAGCACATCATGACCTCCAGGTAAAAAATGAGCAGGTAATTCATGTAAATGAAGAAATAAACCTTAAAAATAATGAGCTGAACAGTCTAAATAACAAATTACTGGAAGCGAATAAGATTAAAGAAGAGTATATCGGCTTTTTCTTTACTCAGGATGCCGATATTTTTGAAAAATTTAAAGAATTTAAAACACGAATCGAGGAAAACCTGAAAAAGGAGAATTTGGACGGTATAAAATACCTTGCTAATAGTTATGACCTAAAGCGGGAGAAGAAAAAGTTACTTAGAAATTTTGATGAAGCCTTCATTAAATTGTTCCCTGATTTCACAGAGGAATTTAATTCCCTTTTAAAAAATGAAGAAAAAATAAGAATGAAGGAGGGGCAAATCCTTAATAAGGAGCTACGCATTTTTGCCCTGATGAGATTGGGAATTACCCACAACGAAATTATTGCTCAAATTTTAGGTTATTCTGTTAATTCCATCTACGCCTATAAAACAAAAATCAGGAAGAAATCCATGTTCGATAAGAAGGATTTTGATCGAATGCTTCTTGAAAACACCCGTTTAAAGCTGTAAAACTTGCAATTTAAAGGTAATATTTTCTATATATAGACATGGAGTTTTTTGTAGTTAATAAACTTAAAATCAGTATTTTAAGTTTAAATTATGCGCTATATTTTCTATATGCTTTTTGGAATAAGTTATACCAGCTTTTAAATTATTCAATTTTGTACTGTCTGTAATTATTTATCACGTTCAGATATTTTTTAACCCGATGTATTTTTTCTGATGCAGGAAAAGTTTTCTATTTCGATTCATCTTTTGGGATGTTAGCGAAAACGTTTTCAGCATAGAAACCATCAGGATAAGTAAAAATTAACGTCAAAAATTATTAAATGAACAGAGAGTCTATGAAACAATTATTTAAAAGCTTATGGTTGATACTCTTTATGCTACCAATGAGCTTTTTTGCCCAAAATGTAGTTAATGGGGTGGTAACCGAAAGTGCTACGGGGCTACCCATTCCCGGAGCAAATATTATCGTTAAGGGAACCACTAATGGAACTGTAACAGATTTTGATGGAAATTACAGCATTGATGGGATTGAGGAAGGGGACGTGTTGACGTTTTCATTCCTTGGCTTTGCTACTCAGGAAATTCCTTATCAGGGTCAAACAACAATTAATGTTCAACTTGAAGAAGACCAGGCAACCTTGGATGAGGTTGTAGTAGTTGGTTATGGGACCGTGCGAAAAAAAGATGCCACAGGAGCGGTAAGCCAGGTATCTACTGAAGATTTCAACAAAGGCCAGGTCACTACTGCTGAACAGTTAATCACCGGAAAGATTGCCGGGGTTAATGTAACCTCGGGTGGTGGTGCTCCGGGTGAAGGCCAGAATATCAATATTAGGGGTATTGGGTCTATTTCCTTAAACAGTAATCCATTGTATGTGATTGATGGTATACCTTTAGACAATGGCAATGTAGGAGGCTCCAGAAACCCGTTGGATTTTATCAATCCTAATGATATTGAAAGCATTACAGTTCTAAAAGATGCTTCTTCTACAGCTATTTACGGTTCTCGTGCGGCTAACGGCGTAATCCTGATTACCACAAAAAAAGGAAAAGGCCAGGAATTTACCTTTAATTATACAGGTTCAACCACGCTTTATCGTCCTACAGATTATGTGGATGTGTTGAATGCTGATGAATTTAGGGATGTGGTGAACGAGGTTGGAAATGATGCGGCGATAGCAAGATTGGGAGATGCCAGTACAAACTGGCAGGAACAAATTTATACTGAGGCCATAGGTTTTGAACATAACCTTAGTGCTTCGGGAAATATTGGTGGTTTTATGCCTACACGTGCATCTGTGGGGCATACCAATCAGGATGGTATCCTTAAAGGTGGAAATTTCTCCAGAACCACAGGATCTCTAAATTTACGTCCCAGCTTTATGGAAGGCCATTTAAAAATGGAATTGAACGGGCGCGGGATGTATACAGAAAATACTTTCGCTAATCGTGATGCCATAGGCACTGCGGTAGATTATGATCCTACCCAGCCCATTTATGATGAAGCATCACCGTTTGCTAATTACTACACCTGGCTTACGTACAATGCTGAAGAAGACAGGTATATTCAAAACAGCCTGGCGCCAACTAACCCTGTGGCGTTGCTTAACGAAAGAGATGATACGGCAGAAATAAGAAGGTTTATTGGGAATGCCAAAATAGATTACCAACTGCATTTCTTTCCTGAGCTTACTGCAACTGTAAATGTTGGCCTTGACAAAACCAACAGCCACGGCAGGAATATCATTTCAGAAAATATGCCTTCTTCTCAACTGGACTGGAACGGTTCATATTCCAATTACATTAATAGATCTACAAATAAGCTTTTTGATGCTTACCTCACTTATGAGAATGATTTTAATGACCATTCCTTAAATGCTGTTGCAGGTTACTCTTATCAAAGTTTTGAATACGATAATTACAGTTTTGATAGTGAAGCGGAAGAAGAAGGCAACGATTCTGAATTTATTGATAGATCCAAGAATGTTTTGCTTTCTTACTTTGGAAGGGCTAATTATAATTATGCCGATAGGTACTTAATTACTGCCACTTTAAGAGCAGATGCTTCTTCTAAATTAAATCCTGATGACCGCTGGGGTTATTTCCCTTCTTTCGCGGTAGCCTGGAACATCAACAATGAGGAATTCTTCAATTCTTCTACCGTAAACCAGCTTAAGCTAAGGGTAGGATATGGTGAAATTGCTAATGTTAACGGCCTGGGGGATTATTTGTTCCTCACCAATTACACCGGAAGCAGGTCTAACGCATATTACCAGTTTGGATCCAATTACTATCAAACTTATCGTCCGGAAGCTATCAATGAGAATTTAAGATGGGAGGTGGGGAAAACTCTGAATGTAGGTGTGGATTATTCCCTGTTTGAAAGCCGGATTTCCGGTTCGGTGAATGCCTATCTGAAAAATACGGAAGATATGATTACTTACGTAACTGTAGATCCTTTTACAAACTTCTCCAATACTATTCCTAAAAATATTGGGGATATGGAGAATAAAGGGCTTGAACTTGAACTGAATTTAATTCCTGTTCAAACCGAAGATTTCACATGGAGCATCGGTTATAACCTTGCTTATAATGATAATGAAATTACCAACCTGCCAGACCAGGTAGAAGTTGGAGGTATAAATGGTGGTACAGGTAATACCATCCAGTTACATAAAGAGGGATATTCTCCTTATTCCTACTGGGTATATAAACAGGTTTACGATGAAGCTGGCAGGCCGGTAGAAGGCGCTTATGTAGACAGGAATGCTGATGGCCAGATTAATGAAAATGATAAATACATTTTTAAAGATCCTTACGCCGATTTTACCATGGGCTTAAACACCAATTTAAATTATAAAAACTGGGATTTGGCAGTAGTTTCGAGGGCCAGCCTTGGTAATTATGCTTATAATAATATGGCTTCCAGCAAATCTTATGAAGTAAGAGTTAGCGAGAACAGCATCTTAACAAATCTTCATAGAGATTACTATAACACGAGCTTCCAATCTTTAACAGAAGAAAATTTACAGAGTGATTATTATATCCAGGATGCATCCTTCTTTAAACTGGATAATATTACCCTGGGCTATACTATAGAGGAAATTGTTAATGATTCTAACCTGAGATTGTTCGGTTCTGTACAAAATATATTGACCATTACAGATTACGATGGTCTTGATCCTGAAATTACCGGCGGAATTGATAATAATTTCTATCCAAGGCCCAGAATTTTCACTGTTGGTGCAAGTCTAAACTTTTAAAAAAAGAATGATGAAAATGAATTATATAAAAAAATTGATCTTAATTGTGCCTGCACTTTTATTGGTGTCCTGCCATGATGATTTAGATCAAACTCCTATCGATCCTGATAGTTTTACAGAAACCGATGTTTTTGCAAATGCTGATGAAGCCCGGGGCGCACTCGCGAAATTATATGTGAGTTTGGCATTAACCGGCCAGGAAGGGCCTGCAGGACAACCCGATATAACCGGGATAGATGAAGGTACTTCCCAGTATTCAAGAATGCTGTTCAGCCTTAACGAATTAACTACCGATAATGCCGTGGTAGGTTGGGGAGACCCGGGCCTTCCGGCGCTGCATGCCCTAAGCTGGGGAGCCGGTAACGATTTTACTACGGCAATGTACTACCGTTTGGCGCAGGAAGTTTCTTTTTGTAACTCCTTTATTACTAATGCCGAATCTTTGAGCGATAATACAGAGGTTCAGGACTATATTGCTGAAGCAAGATTCCTAAGAGCTTTTGCCTATTACAATCTTATCGATCTTTTTGGAAATGTGCCACTGGTTACCGTTGTTTCAACAGAATTACCGGAGCAGGATTCCAGAGAGGAAATTTTCAGTTTTGTAGAATCGGAGCTTCTTGGGATTCAGGATCAGCTAAAAGAAAGTGGCGCCAACGATTACGGTCGTGTAGATCGTGTTGCCGCATGGGCGCTACTATCTAAACTCTACCTGAATGCGGAAGTATGGACCGGGGAAGAGCGCTATACCGATGCCATAACTTATGCGCAACAGGTGATCAATTCTTCTTATTCCATAAATACCAATGACGCCAACGGGAACGGTTCTGCATACGACGAACTCTTTCTTGCAGATAATGATACTAACGGAGCGCAGAATGAATTTATTTTCGCTTTAAATTTCGATGGTAATAACTCCAGGACCTACGGTGGGACAACTTTTCTTGTTCACGCAGCAATTGGCGGTTCTATGGATGCCTCGGCATTTGGCGTTAACGGTGGCTGGGGAGGCTTAAGAACAACCAAAGCCCTGGTTAATAAATTCGATTACGCGGTTACAGAAGAAGATGAAGACGGCAATCCGGTAGCCTGGGCAGACGCCAGGGCGATGTTTTATACAGAAGGGCAATCTCTGGAGATCAATACCATCGCCAATACTTTTACTGATGGTTATGCCGTTACGAAATTCACTAATATCGATTCTAACGGGGAAGCCGGTAGTGATGAAGGTGGAGATTTTGTAGATACAGATTTGCCTCTCATCCGTGTGGCCGAAATCTATCTTAATTATGCCGAAGCTGTTCTGAGAGGAGGTTCCGGTGGGGATGCTGGTACTGCCGTTACTTACATTAACGAATTAAGAGAAAGAGCTTTTGGCGATGAATCCGGAAATATTTCTGCCGGAGATCTGGACCTTCAGTTCGTTTTAAATGAAAGGGCCAGAGAATTGTACTGGGAAGGCCAGCGTCGCACAGACCTTATCAGGTATTCCGATTTTGTAACTGCCGATTATTTATGGCCATTTAAAGGAGGGGCACCTACAGGAACAGCTGTAGATAATTACCGCAGGATATTCCCATTACCGTCCAACATTATTTCCATCAATCCGAATTTAACTCAAAATCCTGGTTACTAATCAAACACAGATAAATATGAAAAAACTAATAAAATTAGGAATAGCTTTAGTAGCAATCATTAGCTTGAATGCCTGTACCGAAGATGATGGCTTTACCTTTATAGCGAAAGAAGATCCTGATGGATTGACGTTTGCCAATACCCCTTCAGGCAGCTATACACTTAGTGCTGCGAACGCTGATAATATGGCCGAACGTTTTGTTTGGAATGCCGTGGATTTTGGGGTGCAAACTCCGGTAAGCTATGAACTTCAGGGCGCTGCGACCGAATCTTTTGATAATATCACAGTAATACCGGCAGGAAACTCTACTAATGTGGCCGTTACGGTAAGTGAAATGATGGATCTTGCTGAAGAAGCAGGATTAGACAACGATCCTACAACAGCAGAGCCGAATACCGGGATTATTTTCTTTAGGGTTAGAGCCTATGTTGGAAGTAATGGAGGCAATGTGGTAGATCAATTTTCAGACGTGATATCGGTAACTGTAAACCTTCCTGAACAATCTGAAGAGGACGATGAAGACCTTCCAAAATTATATGTAGTTGGAAACTTCCTTTCAGCAAGTGGTTACGGAACCGACTGGACCGCGACCGATGGAGTGCCAATTGCTGCTGAAGCTGAAGGAAATACCGCTTATGAAGGATTTGTTTATATGAATGTTGATGCCCCTCAATTTAAAATTTTACAAACCAATGAGAATTTTGATGGAAACTACGGGGATGCTGGCGATACCGATGGAGTTTATACAGGAACACTTGAAAGCCCTGGGGTAAATGCAGGAACACCAGGCGGTACCGGCGGTTATTATTTGGTGAATGTAAACACCGAAGCCCTTACGTATGAGCTTACCGAAACCAGCTGGGGCGTTATTGGTAATGCCACCCCAACAGGATGGGATAGTGATACAGATATGACTTACGATCCGGATACCCAAACATGGAGCGTGACCTTAGAACTTACCGAACAGGAAGCAACAGAAAACGGGTTCAAATTCCGAGCTAATGACGCATGGGATCTTAATTTAGGTGATACCGATGCTGATGGTTCTTTAGAGTTTGCAGGAGATAATATTGGCGTTCCGGAAGATGGAAATTATACTATTACGCTGGACTTGAGCAATCCGCGACAGTATAAATATTCTATTAGTAAAAACTAAATATAAGGAGTCCGTTATAAAGTGCAATAATCTTTTTAAACGGACTCTTCTAATTTTATTAGGATGAAATATAAATTAATAAATCCATTAAGCTATTTGCTTATTTTGATCATATTCTTCAGCTGTTCTTCAGATGATGACGCTATTATTTCAGAAACAGATGATGGCACCGTAACCGAACAGCCAAATACTGCGACGGCCCTTGACCTTTCAGAATATGACAATGGCAGCCGTGTAATGATGCAGGCATTCTATTGGGATGTAGAGCCAAGGTTTGAATGGTGGAATACTATAGCAGATGAGGTACCCGCCTGGGCAGATGCCGGTATTAACAGGATCTGGCTGCCTCCGGCAACCAAAGGTCAATCCGGAGGATACTCTATGGGATACGATATTTCCGATTATTTCGATTTTGGGGAATATGAGCAGCATGGAACAGTAGAAACCCGTTTTGGAAGCCGTGAAGAACTGGAAAACCTTATTGCTACCGCCCACGAGAATGATATTGAGGTAATTGCAGATATTGTGCTAAACCATAACAGTGGCGGGGGTGAAGAATACAATCCTTACCGCGGGAAAAACACTTATACGCTTTTTGATGAAGAACACGGCAACGCTTCAGGCATGTTTAACCGAAATTACGAATATTTTTACCCCAACAGCGTGAGCGATTATGACGATGGCAGTTTGTTTTATCCGGAGCAGAATCTAGATCATCACCGGGAATATGTTCAAAACTGGCTTTGGAAAGATGAAAATTCTGTAGCCAAGTACTATAAAAACGTCATCGGTTTCGATGGCTGGCGGTTTGATTATGTTTTGGGCTTTGAATCTTTTGTAATTAAAGACTGGCTGGATGAAGTTGGTGGCTTTTCTGTAAGCGAACTATGGGATGCCGATGCAGATCTAATAAGGGAACATATTGAAGCAACTGGAAGCAGTGCTTTCGATTTTGCTGCATTCTACAGGATGGAGCAGGCTTTTGAAAGATATGAAGATCTAAAATACCTCACCCGAGACCAGGTTTGGCAAACAAATCCTGATAAGGCGGTGACTTTTACGGCAAATCATGATACCGAAAAGGATGGCAATATTGATAACTATCTCGAAGCTGAAAATAAACTTAAGGCATATGCTTTTATAATGACACATCCCGGTTATCCAACCGTATTTTATCTGGATTATGAAAATGAGGAATTTCAGGAAGAAATTAAACGGCTTATCAGCATTCATAACACGCTCGCAACAGGAGATCTGGAAGTTTTATATGTAGATAATGATGAATATATAGCTAAAAGAAGTGGTAATGCCAATAATCCGGGTTTAATTGTTTATATCACTACCAACGATAATATTAAGAGAAGGCAGGTAAACACTAACTGGAATAACGTGGAACTCATGGATTACTCTGAAAATACGACTTATCGTGCTACCACTAATGAAGAAGGTGAGGTAATGCTTGAAGCCCCGGCCAATGGTTATGCTGTATGGTCAATTATGGAAGAAACTTCAGCAGAATAATGTTTTAGAAAAAGGTAAATTAAGTATATAGAACAGCCGGATATTTCGATAAGTAGTGTTCGGCTCTTATTTCAATTATGAGAGGAAACATAAGAAGAATAATATTTTCAGTATTAATAATTAGCCTTTGCAGCATAAGCGGATATGGGCAAATAGAAAGGGTGGAACCGCCATTCTGGTGGGCCGGAATGAATAAATCTGAAATCCAGATTCTTTTCTACGGAAAAAATATTGCCGATTATCAGGTGTCGTTACAGGAAGAAATCCCGGTTACCAGCATTACTAAAACCGAAAATCCCAACTATATTTTTATAAATGTGGAAACGGATGGAGTCACGCCGGGAACGCTGCATTTCGATTTTCAGCAAAAAAACGGGAAAAACTTTACCCGTGAATATCAGCTAAAGGAAAGAAGGAAAAATTCTGCAACACGCCAGGGTTACAACAGCAGCGATGTGATCTATCTTTTAATGCCCGACAGGTTTGCCAATGGAAACCCCGGTAACGATTCGGTAGATGGGCTGACGGATAAGCTGAACCGTAAAGAAAAAGGTGGCAGGCACGGCGGCGATATACAGGGAATTATAGATCATTTGGATTATCTGGAAGATTTGGGCATAACCGCCGTTTGGAGCACGCCGCTTTTAGAAGATAATGCCCCCAGATATTCGTACCACACTTACGCCCAGAGTGATGTGTATAAAATTGATCCGCGTTTTGGAAGCAACGAAGATTATAAAAATTTATCTTCAGAATTGCATAAGAGAAACATGAAGCTGGTTATGGACTACGTAACCAACCATTGGGGAAGGGAGCACTGGATGATAAAAGATTTGCCAACTTACGACTGGATTAATCAGTTTCCCGGTTACGCCCAGTCCAATTACCGGATGGAAACGCAGTTTGATCCCCACCGTTCCCATCGTGACCATAAATACTGCGTGGAAGGCTGGTTTGTACGAACGATGCCCGATTTAAACCAGGAAAATCCGCTGGTGCTTAACTACCTTATCCAAAATGCTATCTGGTGGATTGAAAATGCCAATTTGGATGGGTTTCGTGTAGATACCTACAGTTATAATGACAAAGAGGGAATTGCGAAGTGGACCAAAACTATCATGGATGAATACCCTGATTTTAATATTGTAGGCGAGGTTTGGCTGCACGACCAGGCGCAAATTGCTTACTGGCAGAAAGACAGTAAAATTGGGGCGATTCAAAATTACAATACGCATTTACCCTCGGTAATGGATTTTACTTTGCATAATGCTGTGGAGGAGATGTTTGCTGAAAATGGAGCCTGGGGCAGCGGAATGAATAGAGCCTACGACAATTTTGTAAACGACTTTCTCTATCCCAATCCAGATAACCTGCTGGTATTTATGGAAAATCACGATACCCGGAGGTTCAATGAAATTTATGATCAAAACATTGAAGATTACAAACTCGCCCTAACGCTTATAGCCACAACAAGGGGTATTCCGCAGTTGTACTACGGGTCAGAAATTGGTATGCGCGGCAACAAAGATAAAGGTGATGGCGATATTCGCCGTGATTTCCCCGGCGGCTGGGCTAAAGATGAGGTAAATGCCTTTGATCCTTCAGAAAGGACAGCACAACAGCAGGAATTTTTCAATTTTACCAGTAAAATTTTAAACTGGAGGAAATCTTCAGAAGTTGTTCATAAAGGCACGCTTACGCAGTTTATTCCTGAAAATAATGTATACGTCTATTTCAGGAGTTTAAATGATAAAAAAGTGATGGTGATTTTAAACAATAGTGAAGAAAACCAAACTTTAAACCTGGAAAGGTTTGCTGAAGAGCTTCAGCAGAATACTTCAGGAAAGGAAATCTTAAGCGAAAAGCAAGTAAACTTAACCGGCGAGTTGCATATTGATGCTAAAACTCCCATGATAATTGAATTGAATAAATAAAAGATGAAGAAGAACTTTTTAGTATGGTTGGTGGCGATAATGGCAGGATTACAACCTGTTTTTTCACAATCGGCCAGCATTACAGAACCCGGTGTGGCCGTATTTTACCCGGCAGATTTCGATTCCATTAGAACCCTGCCGTCCCTGGCGATAATCAAAGAATTGCCCAAACGCGATTCGTTGCCACAGGACTGGAGCGTCAGGCCGAATTTTGTTAAAATTGAAGGCAAAAATGCCGTTCGCTTTAATTTAGATGAAGAAATAGACCTTTACGGAACCGGGGAAGTTATTGGCGATCTACGCCGAAATGGAACCGACGTGACTTTATGGAATACCGATAATTATGAATATGCCAAATTTGAAGGTAAGCAGCTGTACCAGTCCCATCCCTGGATTTTAGGAGTACGACCAGATGGTTCTTCTTTCGGAATTCTGGCCGATAATTCCTGGAGACAAGAAATTGTGCTTGAAGATGATGCTGAAATTATTAGCGACGGGCCATCCTTCCGGGTTATTGTGATTGAAAAAGAAAGTCCGCAGGAAGTGATGAAAAGCCTTGCCGACCTAACCGGCACAATGGCTTTGCCACCTATATGGGCATTGGGCTATCAGCAATCCCGTTATTCTTATTATCCCGATACCAATGTGAAAGAGCTGGCAGATGAATTCCGCGACAGGAAAATTCCTGCCGATGTAATCTGGATGGATATTGATTATATGGAAGGATTTCGCGTATTCACTTTTGATGATGAAGGATTTCCCGATCCTGCCGGATTAAATGATTATCTTCATAACAAAGATTTTAAATCGGTTTATATGATAGATCCTGGTGTGAAACAGGATTCATCCTATTTTGTTTACCAGCAGGGAAGCAAAGGAAAACACTGGGTCTTGGATTCGTTAGGAAATGAGTACAACGGCGAAGTATGGCCCGGGCAGGTTGCTTTTCCCGATTATACCCGCCCCGAAACTCAAAAATGGTGGGCTTCATTGTACCAGGATTTTATGGAGCTTGGCATAGACGGCGTTTGGAACGATATGAACGAGCCCGCAGTTTTTGACGGCCCCGGCGGTTCTATGCCAGATGATAATATTCATCGTGGTGGCGGAGAATTGCCACAAGATATCCACCTACGTTACCACAACGTTTACGGTTTACTGATGGTGCGTTCCAGCCGGGAAGGCATTATGGAAGCAAATCCTGAAAAAAGGCCCTTTGTACTTTCCAGGGCAAACTTCCTGGGTGGCCAGCGCTATGCCGCCACCTGGACAGGTGATAATTCCGCAACATGGGAGAATTTGAAAATGTCTATTCCTATGTCGCTTAACCTTAGCCTTTCCGGTCAGCCGTTCAACGGGCCAGATATTGGTGGATTTACCGAGAGCCCTTCAGCCGATTTATTTGGAAACTGGATTGCACTGGGTGCTTATTATCCGTTTTCAAGGAACCATACTTCTAACGAAACCGAGGCGCAGGAACCCTGGGCTTTTGGTAAAAAGATAGAAAATGTCTCCAGAACGGCTATTAACCGCAGGTATCGTTTAATGCCGTATTTGTACACTCTTTTTCATGAAGCTTCGGTTACCGGAATGCCAATTATGCGCCCCGCCTTTTTTGCTGATATTACCGATGAAGACCTGCGGGACGAGCAGCAGGCCTTTCTTTTAGGTGAAGACCTTTTAATTGTTCCTGCGTGGGCAGAAGACGCGGCAATCCCTGAAGGAGACTGGAAAACTGTTCAATTTGAAAAAGAAGATGACGAGTACCAGGCTACGGTAAAATTACGTGACGGCGCCATAGTGCCGATGGGGCCTGTAATCCAGAGTACTGCGGATTACAGCACAAAACAAATAACTTTAATGGTAAACCCAGATAAAAATGGTAATGCTTCAGGAATTTTATATGATGATGCCGGGGAAGGATTTGGCTATAAAGAAGGAGATTATGCCATACTTAATTTTACTGCTTCAAAAACTTCAAAAAACAAGCTGAAAGTTAAGGTGGAACAAACGGAAGGTAACCGCACAATATCCCGGGAGTATAGAATAGGATTAGTGAAAAAAGGCAAAATCAGATACTCTAAATGGTCTTCAAAAAATAACCTGGAAATAAAAATTAAAGATTAATCCTAATGAAAAAATTTGTAATATATGCTATAATCTTCTGTAGTATGGGCATAGCAAAATCTCAAAATCTCAAATTAAAATCTCCGGATGGGCAGCTGGAAATACAGTTTTCCCTGAAAAACCAGGGAGCTCCCTTCTATCGGCTTTCCTATAAGAGTAACCCTGTAATAGAACCCAGCAGCCTTGGATTTCAGCTTAAAGAGGAAGAGGACCTTTTACATAATTTTGAGGTGGAAAAGGTAGATACCACCACTTACGACGAAACCTGGGAACCGGTTTGGGGAGAACAGAAAGAAATCCGCAATCAATATAAAGAACTTGCGGTGCATCTTCAGCAAAAGGAAACAGAGCGAAAATTGATCATCCGGTTCAGGCTTTTCAATGATGGGTTAGGCTTCAGGTACGAATTTCCGCAGCAAAAAAATCTTGGGCATTTTGTGATTGTAAATGAAAAGACGCAATTTGCCATGACCGGCGACCATACTGCTTTCTGGATTCCTGGGGATTATGACACGCAGGAATATGATTATACCGAGTCCAAGCTTTCTGAAATTAGGGAACTTATGGCAGGTGCTATTACTGAAAATGTTTCCCAAACTTCCTTTTCACCTACAGGAGTGCAGACCGCGCTTATGATGAAAACTGATGATGGTTTGTATATCAATTTACATGAAGCGGCTTTGGTGAATTATCCGGTGATGCATTTAAATTTAGATGACGAAAATTTTGTTTTTGAATCCTGGCTCACTCCAAATTTTGAAGGAGATAAAGCCTATATGATCGCTCCTTCCACCACTCCATGGAGAACTGTAATTGTAAGCGATGATGCGAGGGATATTTTATCTTCAAAAATCACGTACAATCTTAATGAGCCTTCAAAAATTGATGATACTTCCTGGATAAAACCCATGAAATATGTTGGGGTTTGGTGGGAAATGATTACGGGTAAAAGCACCTGGTCTTACACCAACGATTTTTCTGCGGTACAGCTGGGAGAAACCAATTACGAATCTGCAACGCCAAATGGTACCCATGGCGCGACCACAGCACATGTAAAAGAATATATAGATTTTGCTGCGGAAAATGG
This sequence comes from Autumnicola aciditolerans, assembly GCF_041679265.1. Taxonomy (NCBI): domain Bacteria; kingdom Pseudomonadati; phylum Bacteroidota; class Flavobacteriia; order Flavobacteriales; family Flavobacteriaceae; genus Autumnicola; species Autumnicola aciditolerans. Next base: position 17,453 of record NZ_JBGFSM010000004.1, on the reverse strand, counting down.
TTTTGACGGGGTATTGGTTGAAGGCTGGAATGTTGGCTGGGAAGATTGGTTTGGAAATTCTAAAGATTATGTATTTGACTTTGTAACTCCTTATCCCGATTTTGATGTGGAAGAAATCCAGGAGTATGCAGAAAGCAAGGGAGTGGAAATGATCATGCACCATGAAACATCAGCTTCTGTGCGTAATTATGAGCGGCATCTGGATACAGCCTATCAGTTTATGAAAGAGTATGGTTACAATGCTGTAAAAAGTGGATATGTGGGAGACATTCTTCCGCGTGGGGAGAACCATTATAGTCAGTGGCTGGTGAATCATTATTTATATGCGGTCAAAGAGGCGGCAGATTATGAAATTATGGTTAATGCACATGAAGCGGTACGTCCTACAGGCCTTGCCCGTACCTGGCCAAATCTTATTGCAAATGAATCGGCTAGAGGAACAGAATACCAGGCCTTTGGAGGCTCAAAACCAAATCACGTGACAGTGTTGCCTTTTACAAGATTGATTGGTGGGCCAATGGACTACACTCCCGGAATCTTTGAAATGGACCTCAGTAAACTAAATCCTGAAAACACTTCCCATGTAAACAGTACCATTGCCAATCAGCTGGCTTTATATGTTACCATGTACAGTCCGTTGCAAATGGCGGCTGACCTTCCCGCAAATTATAAGCGCTTTCCGGATGCATTTCAGTTTATAAAGGACGTTGCTTTAGACTGGGACGAGAGTATTTATCTTGAAGCGGAACCAGGCGATTATGTTACCGTGGCCCGGAAAGAAAAAGGAAGTGATAACTGGTTCCTTGGAAATGTAAATGGCGAAAGCCCGCGTACTTCTAAGATAAAATTTAACTTTTTAGATAAGGGGCAAAAATACATTGCTACCATATATTCCGATGCTAAAAATGCACATTATAAAACCAATCCGCAGGCTTATGAGATCAGGAAAGTGGTGGTAGATAGTAGATCTAAGCTTTCACAGTTTTCTGCCCCTGGCGGTGGTTATGCCATCAGCATTGTTCCGGCAGGAAAAGGGGAGACAAAGGGTTTTAAGAGGTTGTAGAGAGGATTGCATTTTCATAAATTAACAGGAAGCGGCAGTTTATTTGCCACTTCCTGTTTTGTGATTAGCCATGTCTTGAGAAAGTTTATTTTGAACCTGTCAGCAACTGGATTTATCCATCCGCTAAAGATCACTCATGGAGGAGTAGCTAAAAATCCATTAAAAGATTAGCTTGCGGAAAAATAAATGATCACTAACAACCTTTCAGTTTAAATGAAGCCTAACAGGAAATTATTTAATTCAATCTTATTTTTATCTATTGCTGCTATTTTCGGCGGAAGTTCCGCTTTTTCACAAGACAATGCGCAGGATTTCGCTCAATATGTAGATCCAATGATTGGAACTGCCAAAATGGGGCACACCTACCCGGGAGCTACGGTTCCGTTTGGAAGCATTCAGCTAAGCCCAGATACCGATACTATTCCATATGCCGTGGATGGGCATTATAATCCTGATGTATATAAGTATTGCGCGGGTTATCAATATGATGATTCCACAATTGTTGGTTTCAGTCATACCCATTTCAGCGGAACGGGACATTCCGATCTTGGTGATTTTCTGATCATGCCCACAACAGGAAAACTTCAGCTGAACCCGGGAACGGAATCCAATCCGGAAAGCGGCTACCGTTCCCGTTTTTCTCATTCCGAAGAAACCGCGGAAGCCGGCTACTACAGCGTGATGCTTAAAGATTATAATATCAAGGCCGAAATGACTGCTTCTACCCGGGTGGGAATGCACCGATACACTTTTCCGCAAGGGGAAAAAAGCCACCTGGTTTTTGACCTGATGCACGGCATTTACAATTATGAAGATAAGAATGTGTGGACTTTTGTTCGGGTTGAAAATGATACTTTGGTTACCGGATACAGGCAGACCAATGGCTGGGCCAGGACCCGGAAAGTCTATTTCGCGATGACGTTTAATAAACCGATCAAGGAATACGGAAGAGAGCGCTATGATAAGCAGCCCTATCACGGGTTCTGGGGAAAATTCGATCAAAGCCATAACTTCCCTGAAATTGCCGGAGAACAGATAAGAATGTGGTTCGATTTTGATACTTCAGAACCCCTGGAAGTAAAACTGGCTATTTCGCCGGTGAGTACCGAAGGAGCCATTCAGAATATGAAGGAAGAGATTCCCGGTTGGGATTTTGATGAGGTTCGCCGGCAGGCCAGGGAAACCTGGAATATGGAACTTTCTAAAGTAGATATTTCCGAAGAAGACCAGGAAGAAAAAGTCAATTTTTATACTGCTATGTATCACGCTTTTCTCGGCCCGACGGTTTATTTGGATACCGATGGGCAATATATGGGAATTGACAGGAACCGTCATGATGCTGATGGTTTTACAAATTATACCAGCTTTTCACTTTGGGATACGTACCGCGCGTTGCACCCGCTTTTTAATGTTCTGCAACCGGAAAGAAATCAGGATATGGTGCAGGCCATGATGGCGCATTACGACCAGAGCGTGCATTCCATGTTACCGGTCTGGTCTCACTACGGAAATGAGAACTGGTGTATGATTGGCTATCACAGCGCTTCGGTGATTGCTGATGCCATAGTGAAGGGAAATGCCGATTTTGATAAAGAACATGCTTTGCAAGCTATGGTAAATACCGCAAAGACCGGCTATTACGACGGACTTCAGTATTATATGGATATGGGTTACGTTCCGGAAGATAAAAATGGAGCTTCGGTTTCCAAAACTTTGGAATATGCATATGACGACTGGGCCATCGCTCAGGCGGCGAAAAAACTTGGAAATAACCAGGTTTATGATGAATTCATGCAACGTGCTGAAAATTATAAGAATGTGTACGATCCAAAATCAGGCTTTATGCGTCCCAAGTTGAGCGACGGAAATTTCAAAAAAGAATTCGATGAACTGAATACACACGGCCAGGGATATATTGAAGGAAATTCCTGGAATTACAGTTTATATGTGCCGCATGAACCGGCAGAGCTTATCAAAATGATGGGCGGGAAAGACCAGTTTTCTCAACACCTGGATTCATTGTTCACTATGGAACTGCCAGATAAATATTTCGAAAATACCGAAGACATTTCCCGCGAAGGGATCATCGGGAATTATGTGCATGGTAACGAGCCTTCTCACCACGTGGCTTATATGTATAATTGGACCAATGATCCATGGAAAGCTCAGGATAAGATCAGGATGATCCTGAAGATGAAGTATAAGAATGGCGCAGATGGGCTGAGCGGGAATGATGATTTTGGACAGATGAGCGCCTGGTATATTTTCAGCACGCTTGGTTTTTATCCGGTTGCCCCGGGATCGGTTGATTATGCCATTGGAAGTCAGGCGATTAGTGAAGCCACACTAAACCTGGACAGCGGGAATACTTTTAAAGTGATCGCCCAAAATCAGAGTGATAAAAATGTCTACGTAAAAAAAGTGGAGCTAAACGGAAAAGAACTAACAGAACCCTTTATTCAGCATCAAGATATTATGAAAGGTGGAGAACTGAAATTCTGGATGAGCAGCAAACCAAATAAGAAGTTGTACCAGTAATAAAACCGAATTAAATCTGAAAATAATTTATGTATTAACAGATTCCAATTATCAACCTGCTGTAATATTTTTTTACTAAAATTTATACCTACGTATTTATACTAAGTATTTTTACTTATATTTGTTTCAAATACGTAGTCATGAAAAGAATAATAGTAGTAGGAAACGGAATGGTAGGACATAAATTCTGTGAAAAGTTGATGTCCCATCCCTCCAGGGAAGAATATGAAGTACTGGTGTTTGGAGAAGAACCACGTTCCGCTTATGACAGGGTTCATTTAAGCGAATATTTTTCCAGGCAGTCTCCCGATGAGCTTTTGCTGGCGCCGGTAAGCTGGTATGGCGAAAATAAAATTGAATTACATACTTCAGAACTTATAAGTGAATTAAAACCTGCGGAAAAACAGGTGGTAACTTATAAACAGGAAACCTACAATTACGATTATCTTATTCTGGCTACAGGTTCATATCCTTTTGTGCCGCCTATTAAAGGATCGGACAAATCTGGGGTTTTTGTTTACCGTACCATAGAAGATCTGGATGCCATGAAGGCTTATGCTTCCAAGATCAAAGCCGATGGGAAAAGGAAAGCGGCCGTTCTGGGAGGCGGGCTTCTGGGACTGGAAGCTGCCAATGCAGCAAAAGAACTCGGGTTGGAAACAGATGTGGTGGAATTTGCCCCGCGTCTAATGCCAAGGCAGTTGGACCAGGCTGCAAGCAATATGCTTAAGGCGAAAATAAAGGAGCTCGGCATAAATGTACATCTGGAAAAAGCTACTATAGAAATTTCAGGAGAAGAAAACATTGAGAAAATGGAATTTTCTGATGGTACTTCCCTGGAAACAGATATGTTGATAATTTCAGCAGGAATAAGGCCCCGGGATGAACTTGCCGTAAAAGCAGGTATCAAAACCGGGGAAAAAGGCGGGGTTTGGGTAAATAACAAAATGCAGACTTCAGAAAAGGATATTTATGCCATAGGAGAGGTGGCGCTTTATAATAATGGGGTCTATGGCCTTGTAGCTCCCGGCTACGATATGGCTCAGGTGGCGGTGGAGCAAATCACCGGCGGCGATAAAGTGATGGCAGAGGTAATAGATATGTCTACCCAGCTAAAGTTAATTGGTACCGAGGTGGCGAGCTTCGGAGATCCTTTTATTGATAATGAAGAAGTAGCCACCATTGTTTACGAAAATAAACGTTCCGGAATTTATAAGCGGATTAACGTAAGTAAGAAGGGTGAAAAGTTATTGGGCGGAATATTGATTGGTGATTCTTCAGATTATAACAATCTCTTCCAGATTTTTATTAACAGCATAAAATTGCCTGAAAATCCGGAAGATCTTATTATTCCTTCCAAAGATCCAAAAGGAGGAAGTGCCATAGGAAGCGCTATGGATTTTCCGGATACTGCCCAAATTTGCTCCTGCGAGAGCGTGACAAAAGGCGCTATTTGCGGTTCCATAGAAAGTGGCGAATGTGAAAACCTTGGGGGCGTAATTAAAGCTACCAAAGCCACTACCGGTTGTGGTGGTTGCAAGCCCATGGTGGCAGATCTTGTTAAAGGCTCACTTAAATCCATGGGGAAAGAAGTAAAGGAAACTTTATGCGTGCATTTTAACTTTAGCCGCCAGGAACTTTATGACCTTATAAAAATCAATAAGGTAAAAGATTATAATGAGGCGCTGAACCTCTTCGGAAAAGGGGATGGCTGCGAAATTTGCAAGCCTGCCTTATCTTCGATTTTTGCCAGTATTTACATGGAAACTGCTAATAAGCAGGTTACCATTCAGGATTCTAATGACCGGTTTCTGGCCAATATTCAGCGAAACGGAACATATTCTGTAGTGCCGCGGGTTCCCGGTGGGGAGATCACTCCCGATAAACTAATGGTATTGGGCCGCGTAGCCAAGAAATATGATCTGTATTCTAAAATAACCGGGGGGCAGCGTATTGATCTTTTTGGGGCAGAATTGCATCAGCTTCCGCATATATGGCGCGAGCTTATAGATGCCGGTTTTGAAAGCGGGCATGCCTATGGAAAATCCCTTAGAACTGTAAAAAGTTGTGTGGGTTCCAGCTGGTGCCGTTATGGAATGCACGAAAGTGTGAGCTATGCCATAAGAATTGAAGAAAGGTATAAAGGCCTTAGGTCTCCTCATAAATTAAAAGGCGGGGTTTCCGGCTGTATAAGGGAATGTGCCGAAGCAAGAGGTAAGGATTTTGGGATTATTGCTGTGGAAAGCGGCTGGAACCTTTATGTATGCGGTAATGGAGGCGCTACTCCAAAACATGCCATTCTTCTTGCGGAACAACTGGACGATGAAACCTGTATTAAATACCTGGACAGGTTCCTTATGTACTATATCAGGACTGCGCCGCCACTTACAAGGACTGCTCCCTGGCTGGAAAAGCTGGAAGGCGGAATAGATTATCTAAAAGAAGTAGTGGTGGAAGATTCTCTTGGTATAGCTGAAGAGTTGGAAGCAGAAATGCAGGAACTCGTAAATAAATACAAGTGCGAGTGGAAAGAAGCGATTGAAGATCCCGAAATGATGAAGCGCTTTAAGCATTTTGTGAATTCAGATGATTCTGATGATACGCTGGAATTTGTCCCAATGAGGGAACAAAAAATGCCAAGGCCCTGGTAGAACTAATCTTATAATCCTGAAAAATGCAAAATTTGATCACTCAGTATAATTCCGTTCCCGAAACAGCAGTAAAAAACTGGTTCCTGGCCGGGAAAATTAACGATTTTCCTGAAGATGGCGGCGCATGTATAAAATATGGCAGCAAACAAATTGCCGTTTTTAATTTTACCCGAAGGTCTAAGTGGTACGCCTGCCAGAATCTTTGTCCGCATAAGCTGGAAATGGTACTTTCCAGGGGCATGATTGGAGAGGAAGAAAATATACCCAAAGTAGCCTGCCCTCTTCACAAAAAAACTTTTTCCCTGGAAGACGGTCGCAATCTGAATGGTGATGAGCTGGAAATTGCGGTGTATCCTGTGAAAATTAAGGAAGGAAATGTGTATATTGGTTTTTCAGATTAATGCATCAGCAATGGAGAACAAGTTTGAGGAGGCCATAAAGCGTATAGATCAAAAAAATTCCGAAGATCCGCATACCGAGGAAGACGGCGGCAAAACTTATCCGAAGGAACTGCTATATTCCAAAAGAATGTTCCATCAGCTTCTGGAATTTGATCCGGATGCTTCTGAAGAGCTTCAAATTGCCGCCCGCGCCCAGCATATCTGCAGGTGGCAGGTGCCCAGGAAAGATTATCCTATGGATAGGGTTGGCTATTTAAAGTGGAGGAACGATCTTAAAAAAATGCATGCTGAAATCACCGCTGGTATCCTGGAAGAGGTAGGTTATGATAAAACATTTATTGACCGGGTTACTTTTTTAATTCAGAAGAAGAAGATTAAAAAAGATGATGGTTCCCAAACGCTGGAAGATGTGATTTGCCTGGTGTTCCTTCAGCATTATTTTGAAGATTTTGCGGCCAAGCATGAAGACGAAAAAATAGTGGATATCATTAAAAAAACCTGGGGCAAAATGTCTCCTGAAGGCCATGAGGCGGCATTAAAGCTTGATCTTTCCAATAAAACCCAATCCCTGGTAAAGCAGGCGCTTTCATAATTTTACTACATGCCTGGCAAAGAATTTTCCCTGGATCAAAGGACGTTTAGAAAATTAAGCCGGCTTTATATCATTGCGCTAAGTGCTATTGCCCTTTCTGTAATGGTAAGCCAGGTATTAATTCACAGGTTTCTGGATGATCAGGAAAGCGATTCTACCGTGGTAAATATCGCGGGGCGGCAGCGTATGCTGAGTCAGAAAATTGCCAAACAGGCATTGTTGCTTTCCATTGCGGAAGAACCTCAGAAAAAGGCAATTATCAGGCAAGATCTGGGCGAAACAGTAGCATTGTGGAGCTTTTCCAATAAAGCCTTACGGGAAGGAAATGACAGCCTTGGACTGCCGGGGAATAACAGCCTGGCGGTAGCTGAAATGTTTATAGATATTGATCCTTCTTTTAAGGCGATAAAAAATGCTGCTCTTAAAATTGTTAATGATCCTGGTTTATCTTCAGAAGAATTTGCAGCAGCAGTTTCTTCGATACAGCAAAATGAAGAAATTTTTTTAACAAAAATGGACCAGCTGGTAAATCAGTTTGAACAGGAAGCCAGTGAAAAAGTGGAGCGCCTGGGCCAACTGGAATATTTTTTAATGGCCCTAACATTATTAATTCTTTTAAGCGAATTAATCTTCGTCTTTTTACCGGCTGCCCGGGCGGTAAAAACAACAATTAGAAGATTGTTGTTTGCTGAGAAGAAGGCAGTAAAAATGGCCCGGGATGCAGATGTACTTAGCCAGGCCAAAGAGAAATCGGTAAAAGAATTACGTGCGCTTAACCAGGCAATAAACCAGACCTTACTTTTTGCCAGGCTTACTTCAGACGGGAATATCATAAATTTCGGGGAGAAATTTTCCCGCTTGTTCAAATTCAGAAAATACAGCGAATTTTCAAAATTTTCAGAATTGCTTTCTACAAAGGAAGATGAGCAAGCGGAAATTGAAAAACTGCTGGATCAAAATGCGCGCAAAGGCTGGCAGGGAGAAGTAAAAGCCACTACAAAAGAAGGGGATCCGGTATGGCTGGAAATGTCCCTTATTCCCTTTAATCCTGAAGACGATAAATGGGAAATTTTGGTTATCGCTTCTAACATTACCACCCGTAAAGAGGCCCAACTGGAAATTGAAAGATTAACGCAGAAGAGTTTTGAGGAAAAAATGAACCAGCAAAAGCTCATTTCCAGCAAGATTATCGAAAACCAGGAAAAAGAGCAGAACCGTATTGCTAAAGATATTCACGACGGAATTGGCCAGATGCTTACCGGCCTTAATTTTAACCTTCAGAGCATAGATATAAGTAAAACCGAAAAGGCCGCCCAAAAAATTGAAAATCTGAAGGATCTCACCGGAAAGATAATTAAAGGAGTGCGAACGGCTACTTTTAATCTTATGCCGCCCGAACTTCAGGATTATGGCATTGTACCCGCCCTTACCAAGCTCACCCAGCAGCTTGGCAAATTAACCGGCAAAAATATCTTGTTGTACGATAAAACCGGGTTTAACAGGCGTTTGGATTCACTTATAGAAATCAACATTTACCGTATTACCCAGGAGGCGATTAACAATGCCATAAAATATGCCCACTCTACGCATATTATAGTAAGTGTGTCTCACAGTAGCAGTATACTTAGTGTGATTATTGATGATAATGGGAAAGGATTTGACCCACAAAAAGCAAAAGCGGGGAAAAGCGAGGCCGGCGGCATGGGAATGACCTTTATGCAGGAAAGGATTAAATACATTAACGGCAGGCTTTTTATTACTTCTGAAGTTGGAAAAGGAACAAGAATTACATTGAATGTTCCTCTGGAAGAACAGCTGGCTTAAGTAAAATCACTAATTTTGTACTTATAAAGTATAATAATATAAGATGAACAATATACGTATAGTCCTTGCCGATGATCATGTATTGGTTAGAGATGGCATTAAAGCTTTACTGGAAGATGAAGCAGATATAGAAGTAATAGATGAAGCTTCAGATGGTTTGGAAGCCATAGAAATCCTGAAGGATTCCGATGCCGATTTATTATTGGTAGATATACGTATGCCAGGTATGAACGGGATTGAGGTGGTAAGCAAAATCAACGAAAATAATTGGCCGGTTAAAACGCTGGTTCTTTCTATGCATGATTCCGAAGAATACGTAGTGCAGTCTATACATGCAGGTGCCGATGGTTATTTGCTAAAAGGAGCCAGTAAAGGAGAGTTACTTAAAGCACTACATAAAGTTGCTGAAGGCGGAAAATATTTCTCTGGCGACATTTCGTCCATACTTGTTAATAACTTCACAAACGCGGCCACCGTACCAAAGAAGCAGGCTCCTGTAGAAGATCCTTTTAATCTTACAAAAAGGGAAAAACAGATACTGGCTCTGGTGTTGCAGGGGAAAAGCAATAAAGAAATAGGTGAGGAGCTGTCAATTAGTAAAAGAACGGCTGAGGTGCATCGTTTTAACTTGATGAAAAAACTGAATGTCAAAAATCTTATAGAACTTACCAACGTAGCCAGGGAATATCAGCTGGCTTAGTAAAACTCACTACTTTATTTTTAATTTTTTACTCCTGAGGCGGGTAATCTGCAATTTCAGCAAAAAAGGCTAAGTAACAGCTATAAAATTATCGACTACGTAATTTTTTTATTAATACGTATTTTATAAGTATTAATTAAGTAATTATACTTAATTTAGTTTTTGTAAAATATTGATATTATGAAAAATTCAACTTCTGCAAAAGCAACAAAATTTGATCTTCTTAATGTAAAAAGCATTCCTGTTCGTACTTTTTGGATTACGTCTTTTGCCTTCTTTCTTTGCTTTTTTGCCTGGTTTGGGGTAGTTCCATTTATGCCGGATGTAGTTAAAGACTTAAACCTGACTCCTGCCCAAAAATGGAATTCTGTAGTACTTGCAGTTACGGGAACTGTGTTCGCCAGGCTGCTAATAGGAAAATTATGTGACCGCTACGGCCCAAGGCTTTGTTATACCTGGCTGCTTATTTTAGGTGCAATTCCGGTAATTCTAACCGGCTTTGTGCAAACGCCCCTGCAATTTCTTGTCTGCAGATTATTGACAGGATTTATAGGTGCTTCTTTTGTAATTACCCAGGTTCATACCTCTCTTATGTTTTCATCAAATGTTGTGGGAACCGCTAACGCAACTTCCGCAGGCTGGGGAAATCTTGGAGGCGGGGCTAACCGGCTGGGAATGCCTGTAATTGCAGCATTGGTAATAGGCTTTGGCGCAGCTGAAGCTTCAGCATGGAGATATTCCCTGATAATTGCGGGAATTCTTTGTTTTACTATGGGACTGGTCTATTTTTTCTTTACCAAAGATACCCCGGAAGGCAATTTTAGTGAACTCGCCGAAACCGATGATCTTCCGGAAATGAAAAAAGACCAGGTTGGTTTTCTTACCGCATTAAAAGATTATCGGGTTTGGATCCTGTTTATGGTATATGCCGGCTGCTTTGGAATTGAGTTAACGGTCTACGGCACTATGGACGATTACCTTCAGAATACTTTTCAACTGGAAAGAATAACTGCGGGTAATATTGTACTTTCCTTTGCCCTTATGAATATTTTTGCCCGAACTCTTGGCGGCTTCTTTGGAGACCGGTTTGGCAAATTAAAAGGCCTGCGCGGGAGAGTGGTTTTTCTGGCATCTATAATGGCTGCCCAGGGAGTAATGCTTTCTACTTTTTCCCTGATGACTAATCTTTATATAGCAATAGTCTTTCTTATTCTGTTCAGTTTATCTGTTCAAATGGCTGAAGGAGCAACTTTCTCTGTAGTGCCTTTTATCAACAAAAAGGCTATCGGTTCCATTTCAGGGATTGTTGGTGCAGGTGGAAACGTAGGGGCCTTTCTGGCTGCCATGCTGCTTAAATTTAAATCGGCAGCTTCAGAGAAAGTGGCTATCGCGGCAAACCAGGGCATGGGCGAAGAAGTAATCCGTTCGGCACAGGCAGCAGCTTCGGCACAGGCAGTTTCCGAAGGTTATCTATTAATAGGGGCAACTGTAGTGGTTACCGGGGTTGTGGCGCTGGCGATACGTTTTTCTGTTAAAGATGAAAAAGTGGCCCAGAAAGAGCTGGAAGGTGCTGCGGCAAATGCCGTACCTGCAAATGCTTAAACAGGACTTGCTTAAAATCAGGAAAAAAGAAAATGAAAAGCGCTTTTTTGGTGATTTCATAATAATGAAGCCGGCGCTTTTCTTATGTGTTTAAAAAAGCCAAATTTGTAATTAAATATTCGGCATATGCTGGAAAAAGAAGTGAAAAGTACCTGTTCATACTGTGGAGTTGGATGTGGAGTGGTGGTGAAAAAAGATGCCCGCAACCGGGTAACTGTGGAAGGGGACAAAGATCATCCTGTTAATAAAGGTATGCTTTGTTCCAAAGGGATGAACCTGCATTATGTGGTTAATGACACTTCAGACAGGGTACTTTATCCTGAAATGCGCTGGAGCCGCTCCCATCCCCGCGAACGGGTAAGCTGGGACGCCGCGATGGAGAGAGCAGCCGGGGTTTTTAAATCTACTATCAGGAAACATGGACCCGATAGCGTGGGATTTTATGTATCCGGGCAATGCCTTACCGAAGAGTATTATATCGCTAACAAACTTACCAAGGGTTTCCTTGGAACCAATAATATCGACACTAATTCCAGGCTTTGTATGAGCTCGGCGGTGGTGGGCTATAAAAAAAACCTTTGGAGAAGATTCTGTGCCGGGCTGTTATGATGATATTGAACTGGCCGATGCTTTTCTTATTGCCGGGGCAAATCCCGCGTGGTGCCATCCTATTCTCTTCAGGCGACTGGAAAAGCATAAGGAAGAAAATCCCAATGTGAAAATTATTGTTGTAGATCCTCGTAAAACCGATTCGGCTAATTTTGCCGATTTGCACCTTCAGCTTATCCCGGGAACAGATGTAATTCTGTACAATGCCATAGGCAGGCAATTGCTGAAAAAAGGATTTATAGATAAAAATTTCTTAAAAAACCATACTGAAGGTTTTAAAGAATATAAAGACCAGGTGCTTTCCATGTCTTTGAACGAAGCTTCTAAATTATGCGGGGTACCTTCCGCAGATATCAAAAAAGCGGCGAATATTATAGGCCGCTCCAAAGCTTTTATAAGTATGTGGGCCATGGGGCTCAACCAAAGCGTGGTAGGATCTGATAAAAATTTCTCTTTACTGAATTTATCTTTGATTACCGGGCAGGTGGGGAAACCCGGTTGCGGCCCTTTTTCCCTAACCGGCCAGCCTAATGCCATGGGTGGGCGTGAAGTGGGTGGAATGGCCAATTTACTTGCCGCGCATAAAGATCTTGCCAATCCGCAGCATCGTAATGAGGTCGCGCAGTTTTGGGGAGTAGATAAAATTTCTTCAAAACCAGGCTATACGGCAACAGAGATGTTTGATGCTTTGGAAGAAGGAAAACTGAAGGCTGTCTGGATTGTATGTACAAATCCCGTGGTGAGCCTTCCAAACGCCAGAAAAGCTGAAAAGGCCCTGAAAAATGCCAAATTTGTGGTAGTGCAGGATATCTCCCATAAATCTGATACGCTGCCTTATGCAGATTTGGTACTTCCTGCAGCAGGATGGCTGGAAAAAGAGGGGACCATGACCAATTCTGAAAGGCGCATCTCTTACCTGAATAAGCAGATTCATCCTCCCGGAGAGGCGAAACCAGATGTTGAAATTCTTTGTGATTTCGCTAAAAAAATGGGCTTCCGGGGTTTTAATTACGGCAGTACCGCAGAAATTTATGATGAATATGCCGCTATGACGGCGGGCACAAATATTGATATTTCTTACCTCAATTACGACAGGCTGAAGAATGAGGGCACATTTCAATGGCCGGTAAACGAATACCGGCATTCCGGCACGCCCAGGTTATTTGAGGACAGGCAATTTTATACCCCTTCAAAAAAGGCCGTTTTTAATGTTCCCGAGCAAACAGAAAATCAATCTCCAAAACCTACAGGAGAATTTCCACTTATTTTAACCACTGGCCGGGTGAGGGACCAATGGCATACCATGACGAGAACGGGCAAAGTTGCCCGGCTAAAAACCCATTATCCAGATCCGGTGCTGGAAATTCATCTTGTGGACGCTTACCTTAACGGTATTAAAAACGGGGATGTAGCCGAAATTAAAAGTCCGAACGGAGTGGTAAGGGTGCGGGCAAAAGTTACCGAAAATGTACGTAAAGGAGTGGTGTTTTTGCCTATGCACTGGGGAAAACAACTTAAAAATGACCTGAACAGGGCGAACAATTTAACCCATACTTTGGTGGACCCTGTTTCAAAAGAGCCCGATTTCAAGTTTACTGCGGTATCGGTTTCAAAATATAAGAAGAAGCAGGAAAAAATCCTCATTATCGGGGCAGGAGCGGCTGCATTCAGGTTTATTCAGAATTATCGTGACCATAACAGGAGTGATGAGCTGCATGTTTTTTCAAAAGAAATTCATCCATTTTATAACAGGGTTTTGCTTCCGGAATATATCACCGAAGAATTGAGCTGGGAACAACTTTTAAAGATCAAAGAGAAAGAACTAAAGAAGCTGCGCATAAGCCTGCATGGGAACAGCTTTATTACTAAAATAGATTCCGAAGAAAAAACGGTTACAGATAATAATGGCAATTTTCACACTTTCGATAAGCTTATTCTTGCTACAGGCAGCCGTGCTTTTGCTCCAAAAGATGCGCAATTGCACCTTCCGGGCAGGTTCACCATGAGAAGTAAAGAGGATGCCGATAGTTTTAAGGCTTACCTGGAAAACACAAAATTACCGCCTTCACAACAGCATGTGGTGATTGTGGGTGGTGGCCTGCTGGGGTTGGAACTGGCTGCGGCACTAAAGCATAAAAATATTAAAGTTACCATTGTACAACGCTCTTCCCGATTAATGGAACGGCAGCTGGACCTCACTTCAAGTAAACTGCTTGCGCAGGATGTGCAGGAAAGGGGCATCCAGATTTATTTTGATAATGAGGTAAGCACGGTTTTTAATGATGAAGAATCAGCCGAATTAAATATTAGCTTGAAAAGTGGTAAAAATCTTTCGGCACATGCCATTGTATATGCCATAGGAACGCGGCCTAACATAGAAATTGCCAAAGAAAGCGGCATCGCTTGCGGGCGCGGGGTAAAAGTGGACCAGCATATGCAGTCTTCTAACCCTGATATTTTTGCTTTGGGGGAAATTGCTGAATTCAGGAACCAGCTTTTCGGGATCACTTCTGCCGCAGAAGAGCAGGCCGCGATTCTTGCCAACTTTATGGCAGGAGATGTGAGCAGTACCTACAGAGGTTCAGTTTTAATGAATATTTTGAAGTTCAATGATCTCGATGTCTGCAGTATTGGTGAAATAAATGTTCCTGAAAATGATGAAAGTTATGAAGAGATTGTATTTACAGATCTGCGGAAGCGTTACTACAAAAAATGTATCGTAAAAGATGATTTACTGATAGGTGCAGTGCTGATGGGAGATAAAAATGAATTTGCCGAGTTTAAAAATTTAATAGAAAGTAAAATAGAGCTGTCAGATAAAAGGGAGCAATTGCTCCGCAGTTCCGGGAATGCCAAACCTGTGGTGGGAAAACTGGTGTGTTCCTGCAGCCAGGTGGGCGCGGGAAATATAGAAGAAGCCATTGCAGGCGGATGTACAAATTTTACCGAACTCTGTAATCAAACCGGCGCCGGCCTTGGCTGCGGAAGTTGTAAAACTGAAGTTCGTGAGCTTTTAAATACTTCAAAAGAACTGGTATGAGAAAAAATCTTCCTAGAATCCTGATAAAGGGAGGAGTGCTTTCTCCCGCAGAATTAAAACAAATTGCAGAAACTGCCGGAGAAGCAGGACTTAACACTATTTCTTTCGGCTCCAGGCAGGATATTCTTTTTCCGGAGAATTTAAACGAGGAGGAATTGAGCAGGTTCAAAAATTTGCGCATTGTAAAATCTCTCGAAGAGCCTACAGAAAATATCGTTTCTTCGTATGTTTCCACAGATATCTTTCCCACCACCTCCTGGATTACCGGCGACCGTTATCTAAATATTCTGGAACAGATAAGGTACGAGCCTTCCCTGAAGATAAATATTACTGAACCCAAACAGCGGCTTGTGCCCCTTTTTACGGGCCACCTTAACTTTATAGCTTCAGAACATGAAGATTACTGGTACTTATACGTAAGATTGCCAAACTGGGACAAAGCAGAGATGTACCCGGCCCTTATTTATAGCTGGGATATTGCAAAAATTGGGCAGGCAATAGAAAATGTTCTTCAGGAGGAGCCGCAAAATGTGGAAATGATTTTTGATCTCGTTAGTGATGCGGTAGAAACCGATAATCGCACTGTTGATAAACCCCTGCAGGTGCCTTTTTACCCTTTCCCTTATTATGAAGGGATGAATCGTACCATTACCGGTAAATACTGGCTGGGGCTTTACTGGAGAAACAATAAATACGACCTGGAATTCCTGAAAGCCATGTGCGACCTTTGCGCCGAATCTAAAATCGGCCGGATTTGCATCACGCCCTGGAAGTCTTTTATCGTGAAAGGAATTCCCGCAGAATCCAAACTGCAGTGGGAGAAACTGCTTGGGAAATTTGGGATAAACGTAAGGCATTCTATGCTGGAACTTAACTGGCATTTGCCTGTAGCCAATGAAGAAGCGCTGAAACTTAAAAAATACCTGGTGGCCAATTTTGACCAGAATGACATCAGCACGTATGGTTTAACCTTTGGGATTGCCAATTATACCCGCCGGGTATATTATTTCACCTCTGTGGTTATAGAAAAAAATACCACTCCCGGGCAATTTTCAGAATTTCAGATAAGGGACACTTACAACCTGCTATACGCTAAAAATTTTGATCCTAACACCCGGGAGTATATTACCCATGTGCAGGATGTGGACCAGGTGGAACTCCCACGCTTATTGATGGAACTTAGCCAGATGTATTTCGAGCAATTGGGTAGTAAAAAAGAAGAGGAAGTGCCTGAAACCCCATCCAGGGAGGTGTTGGAAATTGAGGTTTATCAATGCCGGGAATGTCTTACGCTTTATGACGAAACGTATGGAGATAAAACGCAGGGAATTGCACCCGGAGTCCCCTTTAAAGATTTAGCTGAAGACTATACCTGTGCGGTGTGCGACGCACCTAAAACCAATTTTACCAGCAAAATTTTTACCCGCCAGGTAGATTGATTTTAGTTTAACCGAAGCTGTTACAGCTTACGGAAGAAAGTGAATTAATTACCGTTATTCAAAAACGCTTATACATACACGTTGTAGCAAATGCTAAAAATCCGTTTTCACAAAATTTCTTGCTTAAAAGTAAATAATAATTTACCTTTGTGGTCTAATCGAATTAAAGCTGAATGAAATGTTCCGAACTTTACAGAATATTGACAAAAGATGGTTGGTATGCGGTATCGCAAAAGGGATCACACATAAAAATGCGACACGAAACGAAAAAAGGAACAATTATTTTTCCGAACCACGGTAGCCAAGAAATGGGTAAAGGGCTGGAAAAGAAAATTCTTAAAGACGCTGGAATTACAAAATGAAAATTATGGCTAAAAAGAAAAAAATAATAATGACTGTTGAGAAAACAGATACTGGTTTTTCTGCGTATTCAGAGGATTATCCAATATTTACGACAGGACAATCCATTCCTGAACTGATTAACAGTGCGTATGAAGCGACTGAATTTTATTTTGAGGAAGAAAAGGTAAAAGTAGAACCGAAGGATATTAAATTTGAGATAGACTTCAAACAGTTTTTCAAGTATTATAAAGTAATTAACGCTAAATTTTTAGCTGAAAAAATTGGGATGAATGCTACTTTACTTTCACAATATGTTTCAGGAACAAAAAAACCCTCTGCGAAACAAGCTGAAAAAATTTTAAATGGAATCCACCAAATCGGACAAGAACTTTCTGGAATCAACTTACTGCAGACGGCATAGCAGAACGCAAAAGTACTTGCTACAATAACGTATCCATACAAATAGCTGCGCCTTTTCCAACCGGAAATTTAAACCGCCAAATCTTTTGATTTGGCAAATAAAAAGAAAAAGTAGTTACAAAATACAAAAGGTTTGGCTTGTGGCGTGGCTGAAAGGGACTATCTCAAAAACTGTGTAAGTAGAAAATATCGGGGTTTGCAAACCCCGATATTTTTTTAATCTTGCCTGTAA
>NZ_JBGFSM010000003.1:0-334035 GCF_041679265.1 Autumnicola aciditolerans | reverse complement strand
AAATTTTTGAGCAAGAGTGAGCACATAATCTCAAGTTGAAAAAACGAGAACTTTAAAGAAGTTCTTGTGCACAGCGGCTACGGTTAACGCAAGTCACGGGATTAGGGACACGAACTTGTCGGCTTAATTGATTTCTACCTGGTCTCTAAAATAACAATTTTCAGTATACCACCCGTTATTTGCTGTTAACCGATGTTGCACATAGAAAATTTCCCCAAAACTGGTAAAAAAGAAAATCAATTTTTAGATCGGGGTGAGAGTCAGCGTAATGGTTTTAAGGATCAGTGAGTGTCAGATTATTATTTATTCAGAATGATTTGCCGCCATATTTAACTTTTTTAACCATCATTAACTTCTTAATCCAGCGTTTGAGTGATCACGTTTTTAATCATTAAAAACGGAATCTCTATAAATTTATTATGTGCAACGGTTACGGTTATGGACAAGTAGCGGGAGTAGGGATGCGGATTTGTCGGCTTAACCTTTTGTTTCCTGGTTTTCTAAATTACACTTTTTCGGCAAAACCCGCTATTTGCTATAACCGATGTTGGCCACTGGCTTTATTGTACTTTTATCAAATAAGATAAAATACTTTTGATATTTAAATGACTTGCATCCTTAATGGATTTCGCATTTTGTGACACTAGTTTTATCCAATCTGAAATTTTAGTTTTTTCCGATGTTCTGTATTCCCAATATTCTGAAAGTTCTTCTGCAGAGGTTTCTCTTAATATTTCTAAAACTTCATTAAAATTTTTAACTAGATTAAAGAAAATCTTTGGAACATTTTCATATTTTTTTTCTTCAATAATTATTGATTCCTGTCCCCCTGAGGTAAACATATCCCTAATATTTCTATTAACAATTGACTTACGACTAACTAACCAAATAGAAACTCTTTTATACTTAGTTAACTTACTACCAAAAATCTCTGGAAAATAAACCATTGCACTATTTCTAATCTTTGACTTTTGGCTTTTTGATAAATCTGTATAATGTTTAATTATTAAGTCACTAGCTTCTCCTACCTCTTGATTTATCCACCATAAATCTTGGCCTGGCTTTAGTTTACTTTTATAGTATTTAGTAATTGGTTTAATTGGATTTTTCTTTTGTCTTAATGTATCATATGGTGTATTAATTTTATCAAAAATAGTTTTCCCTTCTTCCAAGTTCATATCAATAAGATATCTTGGAGAATGTGTTACGACAACTTCAGATAAACATTCTTCGTATGCTCTAGCCCTGAATTCAATTGGTGTTCCGAGTTTACCAAAAAGCATATAAATGCGTTCTACGTCTTCTATTCTTGTAGATTCTAATACACTGTTACCTGTTGTTTTCCAATGATTTTGAGTAGTTGTTTTAACTTCGATACCAAATAATTTGTCAACTACTATATCAGGAAACTTCTGTCCGCCCCATTCTTCTATTGTGCCTTCGAAGTTAGTCCCTTTTGCTAAATCCGACATAATATCGCATACATAGGGTTCTAGCTTATTTCCCCGTAATTGCTGTATTTTCTTTGGTGATTTAATTGCGTGCGAATTAAGTTCCTTTATAGTTAAACTCAGTAAATTGTCAAATTCGCTTTTTTGTGGTTCTGGATTTACAGATACAACCATTATTTATTAAAGTATAAATCCCAAAGGTTTTCTATCCTTTTAGCCAAGTTATAAGCTAAAAGAGGTGGGACTGCGTTACCAATTATTTTATATGCCTTTGATGGACTCACTAAAAAAGAACCCTTTCGACCATTTTTATTTTCAATGACAAAATCATAGTCTGGTGGAAAAGTTTGAATTAATGCACATTCTCTAGGAGTTAATCTTCTTTCTTTAAGACCTTTTGAAAGCTCGTAGTCTAATATTCCTCCATTTTCCTTAGATAGCCTCCTGAATTCAATATTCCCGTGATGTTCTGCTCTAATAGTTGGACTTATGCCTTTAGGTTTAATCTCTATCTGTCCTTGACAGTGTTTACCCATAAATTTCGCTTTAGAATAGAATTTTTGGGATAGATCATTAGTTACTTCTGGTTCTTCTAATTTTTTAAATAGATCTTCTAAGCAGGCGTGCTTTTTTAAATTTTCGCCTACTGAATTATAGGCGTGAGTAGGTTTTGGATAGGGATTATATTTGTCTGAAATTATTTCTTTTTCCAATTCTTTTAATGCGGATTTTCTAAGAGCGGATTTATTTATGCCTATAAAAAATACTCTTTCTCTTGATTGTGGAACGCCAAACTCAGCTGCGTGTAATACTTGAGGTTTTAGTACTAGATATCCATTTTCTCCTATCGATGAAAAGTCTTTTTGTATTATGTCTTTTACATTGGATAAATTTACTAGGCCTTTTACATTTTCAGCGATAAAAATTTTTGGCTTTGTAATTTCTATCACGTGTTTCATCCACATATATAGTTTCCCTCTTGTTTCTTCTGTTGGATTGTTTTTCGCATTTAATTCACCTTTATGATTTTTATGTGAATTAAAACCATTTCTTTTTCCAGCTACACTAAAATCCTGACAGGGAAATCCACCAGTAACAATATCAACATTTTCAGGAAAAACTTTGGTTCCATTTTGATGCATTTTTACTAATTCAACAATACTTTCTGTTTGATAACTTTCTATGTTATGACCTCTTTTAGAAAAATAATTGACCCACGCATTTCGAGCGTCTTTTAAAATATCATTTGCAAAAACAGTTTTGAAACGAGTCTTTTTTAATTTCACAAAATCCTCGTTCACTTCTTCGTTTATGAAGTCAGGATTTAGCAGTTCATTTACTGAAGATTTTAGCACCGAAAAATCTCCTTCAAAACCTAAGTCCATACCTCCACAACCTGAAAACAGGGAAAGCATATTTAATGTAGACCTATCATTGTTATTTAGCGGTTCCGAATTAAATCTGGCATACAATTGAGGTTCCTCAACTATGTTTGTATTTTTTGTATCGGTGGTTGTATGCATTATTATTTTGTACTTGAATGAGTTTTTAAATATCTAATTTTTTCTTCTGCTACTTTTAATACTTCGTTTGCACAGTCTTCGTTAACAATTTCATATGCTATTTTGTCGCTTATGAATTGGACTAGTAAATCGTTTATGTCAAGATTTAGAATTTCGGACAGTTTTACAAGTAACTCTTTTGTTGGTTTACGTTCATTTCTTTCAATTTTGCTCACAATAGCTGGATCAATTTCAATATAAGCCGCAACTTGTCTTAAAAGTAGACCTTGAGCTTGACGTTTATCTCGTAAAATTTGTCCGACAGTTTTCATTTGAAAATATTGACTTGACAGTTAGTGTCAAAAATAGATTAAATTCAAATTGAGTTTTTATTGCCAGACATAATTTTATCAACAAGGTTATTCAAGGTTTTTTCTCTTTTTTTCTTTTTAAGTTGGCATTCCCAAAGGACTACGACGTTCCAACCGAGTTTTCTTAATTTGGAAATATTTTTTTCATCCCTATGAATGTTCTTTTCTATCTTGGAATACCAGAAATCCGTATTTGTTTTAGGCATTACATAGATTTTACAGTTTTTATGTCCGTGCCAAAAACAACCATTTATTAAAATTACAGTTTTATATTTTGAAAGTTTAATATCTGGTTTTCCAGGAAGTTTTTTATCGTGAAGCCTATATCGAAAGCCTTGTGAAAAAAGATATTTTCTGACTATCATCTCAGGTTTGGTATCCTTTCCTTTTACAGAACGCATTATCTCACTTCTTCTTTTTTTGCTCACTTTATCTGCCATATGGCAAAAATACAAATCAGGAATGAGGGTTAGGCTTAATTATAAAAAGGATAATTTATTAGAGAAGAAATCCGATATATAATGTTTAAGTTCAAATTTTGTTTAAAGCTTGTGGCCAACTCGTTATATCAAATCAAATATATTCATTTAAAAGAACTAATTCCGGGATAAACGCAGTTTTTGGTCTTCATTATCATTTTGCAATAATGCCTTAACTGCTACATCCATTGGGCTCTGGATTCTTAAGAGATCCATTTGCGTGACGTGAGTATAAATCATAGTTGTTTCTGGTTTGGAGTGACCAAGCAATTCTTGAATATGTCTTAAACTTACTCCGTTTTCAAGCATGTGGGTGGCATAAGAGTGCCGTAAGGTATGTGGCGTAACGCGTTTATTAATTTTAGCTCTTCTGCAGGATTTTTTGAGAAAACTTCTTATTGCGGAAGCACTATAATTGTTATCCTCATAACCTTCTACAAATCTTTTTTTAGGTTGGTAAGTTTTTAGGTAATTATACAAGATGGGCACAAATGTATCTGCCATACCAACATATCGGTCTTTCCTGCCCTTGGCTTGAGAAACAAAAATTTGTCTTCTGTCCATGTCAAGATCAGTAAGTTTTAGTTTAAGAACTTCTCCAATACGTAATCCTGAGGAGTATATAAGTGCAAGAATTGCACGATGCTTTAAATTTTTTGTTGCAATGAGCAATTCAATGGCCTCTCTCTGGGAAAGGATAGTGGGTAGTATCCTGCTCTTTTTAGGCCGGCTTAATGACTCTTTATTTATAAGCTCCATATTATTTAATTCTACAAAATGAATCAAAGCGCTCATACATTGTCTATGGGTACTAATGGAGTAGTTTCTTTTTGCGATTTCCTGTTCAAAAAAAATGGAAATTTCCCTATTGCCAGTCTTGGCTAAAGGTTTTTTATTAAATTTTAAAAATTTCAGGATAAAGCTGTAATATGTCTTTACAGTACTTTCACTATACCTTTTCCCTCTAAGGTAATCTACATACTGCCATAGATATTTCCTTTCAAGCCTGCCGAGTTCAGGATGGCGTGGAGCCTTTGCTTTTTGCACCTGGGCTTCCAATTCTTCCTTTTCTATTTCACACAATTCATCGTTTAGATGGTTAAGGAGTGTATTAAGATTTTCAGGAGAGTATAAAATATAAAATACTTTATTGGTGTTGCTCCATTTTACATCTGGAAGTTGCATTAGATGTTCTTTTAATTCCAGATCGTATATAAATGATATACCAATTTGCAGTTTATCCCGATGCCGGAGCCCAAAAAGTTTTATTTTCTTCATGGCAATTTGTATTTCTCTAATATACTGAAAAACAAATCACCTGATTTTCTTCCATTTAAAATTATTTACAACCTTTACCTTCTGCTTTTTATGCTAAAAGATGAAGTTTCACAAAAGAGCAAGCTCCGGAATTTCCGGAGCTTGCTAACATTTATTCTCAAAATCTTTAATCCTTTGTATCAAGCAATTTTTTTGCAGATTCGGGAATACCATCTATATACATTTTTTTATATGTAGGTTCTTTAACCCTGGATTCACTAAACTCTTTATACCCATAATTCGTTTCTGGATAAAATCTTCTTGCACCTCTTATAGCGTCCAATGCCGCTGATAATAGTGGTTCTGAAGGGTCGCCCAAAATTCCAAGGTTCCTAATATCCTCTTCAATGGCAACTTCAGGAATAATTCCATTAAATGGCACCGAAACATCCTGGGCATTAACAGATTCCAGCACCAGGGGTTGGATAGCATAGGTATGGTCTGGGTTTGCGTTCGCTCTTCCAAAATTCGGACTGTCATATAATGTCACAGATGCCTGTGATTTCCCGGTGGTAGTATCTCCCACCTGGATAACATCAATATAAGGTTTTAAACCGTTAATTACCAATTCACTGGCAGAAGCAGAGGAAGAAGAGGTAATAATATAAAGGTCATTTAGATTTAAGCTGTTAATATTTTCATTATCGTCTATTTCATCGGTAAATCGGTTATAGAGAGATTCAGGTTCTTCACTTTCAAAATAAGCCTGATAAGTATCATTCCATTTTTCTTTCGAAAAAACTTCACCATTAAACTGGCCGGTGATCATACTGGCCAGGCGAGTGGCAGAACTTACTCTTCCACCACCGTTATACCTAAGGTCAAGGATAAGCTTAGAAATTCCTTCAGATTTCAATTCAGCAAAAGCGGCATTTAGTTCATCATCAAAATCGGCAATAAAACTGTTGTACATAATGTAGCCTACCTTCATTCCGTCAACATCCAGGGATTTTTTAATTAAAATAGGATTTTCTGTAAGGGTTTGGCTTGTGATGCTAACGGTTTCAGAAGTTTCAGAAATAGTATTGTTATTAATTGTGGCAAGATGAAAAGTAATTTCATCACTATTCAGCAAACTTGTATAATTGTCTATAGTAAGGTCCTGCCCGTTAATTTTGGTAAAAAGGTCACCACGCTCTATACCCATTCCCACTGCATTACTGTTTGGAATGATATACCTTACCAGTCCAAAAAGCTCATCAGAATTTGAAAAACGGTAGAGGCGGTAATCCACCCCGGTGGTCTTGGTTATTCCGCTAAAACTGTTTTCCAGGGCAATATAATCAGGAGTGATGTAACTGAAGCGGTCTTCATCTGCAACTAAACCCTCGTAAAAAAGATCTTCGGGGCCATCAAAGCTGGAGAGGAATTCGTTTAGGTCTTCTTCACTGCTGAAGTAAGTATCTGCAAGTTCAGGAATTTGGTTTTTATAGAGATATATATTGTTCATACCCCTGTATACAAACTGTTCAATATCGAGGTTTTCTGGATCTGTGGTCACCGTATCATCAATAACATCATCTTCGTCCTGGGAACAGGAAGTTAGCAGGAGCCCGCTAAAAAGGAAAAACAATAAAAATTTATTTACTTTCATACAATTAATTTTGATTTTAAAGCTGCTAAAAATAAGGAGATTACCGGTATTTAAAAATTTCCTGTAACAAAACTTTTTTATAATCGTCGTAAAAGTGTAAGAGTGCTTACTAACCGTCCAATAATTAGCATGACACAAAATGAATTTCTTGAAATAATAAATCCTGCAAAGGATAAGATGTACCGGCTGGCGCGAAGGTTGCTTACCTCTAAGGAAGCAGCCGAAGATGCAACACAGGAAGTGATTCTTAAGTTGTGGGGAAGGCGCGAAAAGATGAAGGAATATGCCAATGTTGAAGCCTACACCATGACGGTTACAAAAAATTATTGTTTAGACCAGCTCAAGCTGAAGTATAACAATAATTTGAGAATAGTTCATCAAAATTATGATAGTGGTTTGGTCTCCATACAAAAACAGACTGAACTTAATGATGAACTTGACTGGGTAGAGAAAATTATAAGAGAACTGCCGGAACAACAACAGGTGGTGTTCCAGCTAAGGGATGTGGAACAATATGAATATGATGAAATTTCTGAAATAACCGGGATGAATCAAACCGCAATTAGAGTGGCTTTATCCCGAGCCAGGAAAAAAATAAGAGAAAGTTTAACAAAGAAGCATGAATATGGAATTAGGAGAAGTTGAAAAATTGATAGCTAAATATGAAGAGGGGGAAACCACTCTGGCAGAAGAGCAAAAGCTGAAGGAATTCTTTAAAAATAATAAAGTACCTGAACGTCTTAAGGTTTACCGGTGGATGTTTGGCTATACCGCAGCGGCAAGATCTGAAACTTTTAATGCAGAAGTGCCCGTTGCAAAATCGAAAAGGAAAAAATACCACTGGATGCCCATAGCCGCAACTATAATATTTGCCATAGGTATTTTCTTTTATCAGCAAAATGATAAGGATGCCAACCTGAATGAAATGGGCATGACCACAGAGCAGGAAATAGCATATCAACAGGCAAAACAAACCCTGCTGATGGTTTCCGGGTACATGAACGAGGGAAAAGAAGATCTTGTTTATATAAAAGAACTTAATAAAACCGCAAATAAATACATCAATCTTAAATAACACCAAAATTATGAAAACAATTATCTTTTTAATAGTACTGGCCTTCAGCCCAATAATACTGCCGGCGCAGTCTTTTGAAAAATACGATGGGATGAAGGGCGTAGATGGGGTGGTAATGACGAGCAAAATGTTTAAAATGCTCGCAGACCTGGACCTTAGCGATAATGATCCTGAAGCCCAGCAATATCTTAGGCTTATCGAAAATCTTAAGGAAATAAGAATGTTTACCACCAAAGACAAGAGCGTGATGGCCCAAATGAGCAAGGATGTTGGAGATTATTTGCAAAAGGGCTCCCTGGAACAACTAATGAGGGTAACCGAGGATGGGAAGAATATAAAATTCTATTCCAGGCCAGGGAAAAACGATACTTCTGTAAGTGAGCTTTTTATGTACATGGAAGGAATGAATAGCGGAGATCCTATCTCGGTGATCCTGAAAATTACGGGAGAGATAGATCTTTCCCAGCTTTCTAAGCTAGCTTCAGACCTTAAAGTTCCCGGGGCCGATGAGTTGAAAAACGTAAACACCAAATCCAGGTAATTATGAAAGCGAAGTTTTGCATTATAGGCTCTATGCTGCTTATGCTGCTTTTGGCCTGCAACAATAAGCCATCTCTCCAGGAATATTACGTAGAGAACCAGGAGGACAACCAGTTTCTTGCTTTAGATATTCCTGCGGGAATGTTTACCAACAGTGAAAGTTTAGATGAAGAGCAGCGGGCAACCTTGGAAACCGTGAAAAAAATCAATTTGCTTGCCTATCCGGTAAAAGCGGGGAATGATAAATTTGATGCTGAAATGACTAAGCTGGAAGAAATCCTGAGTGACGAAAAGTATCAATTACTTATAAAGTATGGCTCTGGGGAACGTAAAGCTGAAGTTTATTTCACCGGGGATGAAGATGCTGTGGATGAGTTAATTGTATATGGGTACGACAAAACCAAAGGCCTTGGAGTTGCCAGAGTTCTGGGAGAGGATATGAATCCCGGAGACCTTATTAAGCTAATGACCAGTATGAAGAAAGGAGAGGTAAATGTGGAAGGGCTAAGCGCGATAGGGGATGTTTTTATGGATAGCCATCAAACTGCAGAACCTGTAGAAATACCTGCAGACACCATGGAAGTCGCAAAATAAATAACTGCTTGAAGTTAAAAAGGTCCGGACGTGAGTCCAGACCTTTTGCTTTTTTAGATCCCGGTATAATTCTGCGGGGTAATATCTCGCATCTCGGTCTTGACAGTTTCAGGCACTTCCAGGGTTTCAATAAAATCGGCAATGCTTTTTTTGTTAATTTTCTCGTTGGTACGGGTAAGTCCTTTCAGTGCTTCATACGGATTTTTAAAGCCTTCCCTTCTCAGGATGGTTTGTATAGCCTCGGCAACCACGGCCCAGTTATTCTCAAGATCGGCGTTGATTTTTTCTTCGTTCAGCAGTAACTTATTCAGTCCTTTAAGTGTAGATTTAAAAGAAATAAGCGTATGCCCAATGGGAACCCCTACATTTCTTAAAACGGTACTATCGGTTAAATCGCGCTGAAGCCTGCTCACCGGAAGTTTAGAGGCCAGGTGTTCAAAAATAGCATTGGCAATGCCCAGGTTGCCTTCGCTGTTTTCAAAATCTATAGGATTCACTTTATGGGGCATGGCAGAAGAACCTATTTCCCCCTTCTTAATTTTCTGCTTAAAGTAATCCATAGAGACGTAAGTCCAGATATCCCTGTCCAGATCAATTATAATGGTATTAATTCTTTTTAAGGCATCAAAAAGAGCAGCAAGATGGTCATAATGCTCAATTTGAGTGGTAGGAAATGAATGGTGTAAACCAAGTTTTTCCTTCACAAACTGCGAACCAAATTCTTTCCAGTCCACTTCTGGGTAAGCAACTTTATGGGCATTATAATTTCCTGTAGCGCCACCAAATTTTGCGGCATGAGGAATGTTCTTCAGCATATCCATCTGCGCTTCCAGGCGGGTGATAAAAACATCAATTTCTTTTCCCAGGCGGGTAGGAGAAGCCGGTTGGCCATGAGTCCTTGCCAGTAAAGGAACTTTAGACCAGTCCCGGGATAATTGTATTAATTTTTGCTGAACTTCCCTTAATGCCGGAACATATACGGCATTTATCGCGTCTTTAATGCTTAACGGAATGGCAGTATTGTTTATATCCTGAGAGGTAAGGCCAAAATGAATAAATTCTTTTGATTCTTCCAGCCCAATTTCATCAAATTTCTGCTTAAGAAAATATTCTACAGCCTTAACATCATGGTTGGTAGTCTTTTCTATTTCTTTTATGGCTTCAGCATCCCTGGTGCTGAAATTTTCATAAAGGGCCCTTATTTTAGGAAAAACAGAAGAATCTACGGCCTTTAATTGCTCCAGCGGCAGTTCGCATAAGGCTATAAAATATTCCACCTCTACTTTTACACGGTATTTAATTAAGGCTTCTTCACTAAAGTAGGCCGAAAGCTCTTTTGTTTTAGAATGGTACCGGCCATCTATTGGGGAAATTGCGGATAAGGCTGTCATTTTTATTTCTTAAAAATTAAAAAAGTAAAGATACAGCTTCCGCTAAACCTGAAAAATGGAAGCTTCCTATTTTTCCAATAAATCCTGAACGAGAACGGGAACTCCTTTAACGGCCTTTTCAGCGATTATTTTTAGAGTACCCCTTTGAGAGATATTTGGCCTGGGATCTATAAAGTATACGGGAATGCCTTCAGGAGCAAAACTTACCAGGCTCGCGGCTGGATAAACCTGCATGGAAGTGCCAATAATGATAAGAATATTAGCCTTAGCCGTAATTTGGGCTGCTTTTTCAAACATGGGTACTGCTTCTCCAAACCATACTACATGCGGTCTTAGCTGATGGTTGTGTTCACAAAAATCACCCACGCAAATATCTTTTTTCCAGTCCATTACCAGGTCTTCATCAAAAGTACTGCGGGCTTTTAGAAGTTCACCGTGCAAATGCGTTACTTTGGTACTGCCCGCCCTTTCATGCAGATCGTCAATATTTTGGGTGATAATTTCTACATCAAACTTTTGTTCTAGTTCTGCCAGGGCAAAATGAGCTTTATTGGGATGCACTTTCAGTAACTGCTTGCGCCGCTGGTTATAGAAATTGAGTACAAGCTCCTGGTTATTCTGCCAGCCAAGAGGAGAAGCTACTTCCATCACCTCATGTCCTTCCCATAACCCATCGGCATCTCTAAAGGTTTTAATCCCACTTTCCGCACTAATACCCGCACCGGTTAGTACCACAATTTTCTTCATAAAGCATTACTTTTTTTGAATTTAAGTAATTTTATGTTTATCCCGGAGGCTACCTAAAACTAATTGAAGTCTTATTTATTTTCTCTCGGTCTAAAATTGCAGGATAAAGGAACCTATTGAAAAATAGGCTTAAAATAGATAAGATAAAGACACCAATCTTAAAAAATTATGAAAATTGCAGGAAGAAATCCTTATTATATTTATTCAGCATAAAAATTTTGACAATGTTTAAGATTGATTTTTTACTTTTACATGCCATGACCAATCAAAACCTGCTAGAGTACCTGTTAGATTTCCTTACCCCGGCAAGAAGAAAGCTTTTTGCGAGGGTTCTAAAAGAGAGAACCAATTATTTTACCCTGGCCACTCAGGACGTATACCAGCTGCACAATACCAGTGCGGTTTTAAGGAGTTGCGATGTATTTGGTTTCCAAAATATTCATGTTATAGAAGAGCGAAATCCAAGACGTATTGATAAAGAAATTGCCATGGGGGCACAAAAATGGGTAGATGTAAACCGGTACAATTCTACTACTGCCTGTGTGGATACTTTAAGGCGAAAAGGTTATAGGATTGTGGCCACATCTCCGCATGGAGATGCACAGCTGCTTCAGGATTTTGACCTTTCCAGGCCTGCCGCTATTTTCTTTGGAACAGAAAAAAATGGCCTCTCTCAGGAATTTATAGAAAAAGCAGATGCAACACTTAAAATTCCCATGTATGGTTTTACCGAAAGCCTCAATATATCGGTTTCTGCAGCAATAATTCTCCAGGAGCTTAGCTTTAAATTAAGGAAAAGTAATTATAACTGGCGGCTAAGTGATAAGGAGAGGGAAGAACTGCACCTTAAATGGGCCAGAAAAAGTATTAAAAACTCTGATGCGTTAATAGAAAGCTTTCTCAAAAATTAAATTGTATCAATGACCTTATTTTTCTATATCATCATCGCCATTATAACCTTTTTTGCTTTCCTTCATGCCTGGTCAAAAAAGGAATATGACTTTAGCAGGACGGTGGTCATTAACCGTTCCCGGGAAGAAGTGTATAGTTTTGTGAGGCAATTGCGAAAGCAGCCGCTTTGGTTGCCGTGGTTTAACCGGGATCCAGAAGCAAAACTTAAATATAAAGGCATAGATGGCAAGGTTGATGCCACATTTTACTGGAAAGGTAACAGTAGGGTAGGAGAAGGGATTCAAAAAATCGTAAAAATAAGGCAGGGGAAAGTAATAGAAACCAAAATTCTGTTCATCAAACCTTTTAAGCTAAATGCCCTAACCTATATTGGGGTAAAAGAAATTGAGCCGGAGAAAACAAAAATGGTCTGGGGGGTACGAGGGCATATCCCTTTTCCGCTTACCATTATTGGTATTTTTTATAGTGTAGATAAATTACTGGCTAAAGATTTTGAAGAGGGGCTAAAGAACCTGAAAACTTTCCTTGAGAAGTAACTTTTACATTATTTCTTCTGCAGCACTTTATATTCTTCGTAACAACCGCTAATAGCATCAAGGATCTGTAGGTCATTTGCAGTTTTCATAAAATCTTCTGAATAATTACAGCGGGAAAGGATCTCGTTAATTTCCCCTTTATCTACCTGTAGCAAAGCCATAAGTGTTTCCCGATCGTATTTATTCTGAAGGAGCCTGCGTATTTCTTCTTCTTCCTTCATTTTTCGCAATTTCCGCATTTGTTGCGGCCGTTTTCCAAAGATGTTATGAAGCACATCTGCGGGATTAAAAATAGAGACCAGAACTTTTGTCACTGCGTTTGGAGAATTTTCACCACCTTCATAACCGGTATTAAGGCCGGAAATACTATAGCGGTAGTTTTCATAAATAGGAATATTCTTGGCATCAATTTCAAGATATCCGGTAAGGGTAACCGGGCTTAAGGTCACTTCTTCCAGGGCAATCCCTACTTCTGTCATTTTCACCTTCACATTTCCATACTTAAGCCAGTCATTGGTTACTCTTACCTTAATAGGCCGGAAGCCCAGGTAAGAAAAATAAAGCGTGTCGTTTACAGTGGCCTGTAGCTCAAAGTTTCCTTCTTCGTCTGTAGAAGTTCCTTTTACCTGGTTGAGATTTACAATATTCACCCTTTCAATAGGCCGGTCATCAGCAGCGTTTAATACCACACCGCTGACTACGTCCTGTGAAAATCCACAATATCCTGTTAATAATATTATTATAAGTAGGAGGTACTTCTTCATAACGATTTGAGCCTAAAAATATATAATACTAATAAAAAACAATGCCAGAATTAAATTTTTAAAACTACAGGTGACATCTAACGTTTAGAACGTCTTCTTTTTATTGAATTTTCAATATTCTTACTACGGCTTCCTGCTTTCTTACCAGCACCTTTTCCTTTTGAATCAGACCTGCGGCGCCTTCCGGAACCTCCGTCTGAATCAGACTTAAACGAGCGTTTTTTCTTATCAGAAAAATTTCTTTTTCCACCACGCCTATTTCCACTACTACCCGAATCTTTGGTTACTTCAACGTTTACAAACCGGCCTTCGTGCTTAAAATCTGTAAAAGTCTGTAAAACCTTATCGGTAAGGGAAGCATCGGTATTAAAGAAAGAAAAACTGTCTTTAACATCAACTTTATAAACATCATCCCTTCCTAAATCCAGTGTTTCCTTTAGAAAATCTTTCAGGCTCATCCAGTCAAAATCATCCTTGGCACCCACATTAATAAAATAACGGGTAGTACTGGCATCTGAGGATGGACGGTCTCCTGAACTTTTGGAAGAAAGATCAGGGGCGTTCTTGTAATAATTAAAGAACCTGGTAAATTCTACTGAAAATATTTTTTTAATAAGTTCTTCCTTAGAAAAATCCTCCAATACCTCATTAAGTGTAGGAAGGTAAGAATCTATCTCGTGGTTTATTTTGGTATTTTTTATATCGTTTGCCAGGTGAAAAAGCTGTACCCGGCAAATTTCCATTCCATCCGGAATATCTTTTTCCTCAAAATTCTGCTGGATGATGCGCTCAATACTTTTTATTTTACGCAATTCACTTTTGGTGATAATTACCATAGAAACCCCGCTTTTACCGGCTCTTCCCGTTCTTCCGCTACGGTGTGTATAGGTTTCAATTTCATCCGGAAGCTGGTAATTAATTACGTGTGTAATATCATCAACATCAATTCCACGGGCAGCAACATCTGTAGCCACCAGCATCTGGATTTGCCTGCTTCTAAAACTTTTCATGACAAGATCCCGCTGGTTCTGGCTTAGATCCCCATGTAAAGCCGCGGCACTGTAGCCGTCTTCAATTAGTTTTTCAGCAACCTTTTGAGTGTCACGTTTTGTACGGCAAAAAATCACCGAGAAAATATCTGGATTGGCATCGGCAAGGCGTTTTAGCGCATCGTAGCGCTGCCTAGAATTTACAAGGTAAAATTCATGGGAAACATTGGTTGCTCCCATGTTTTTAGATCCTACGGTGACTTCTACCGGGGAACGCATAAATTTTTTGGCAATTGTGGCAACCTCCTTAGGCATGGTAGCCGAAAATAGCCAGGTGTTTTTTTCTTTTGGGGTATGGGAAAGAATTGCGGTAATATCTTCATAAAAGCCCATGTTTAGCATTTCATCTGCCTCATCCAATACACAATATTCAATTTTGGAAATATCTACCAATTTCCTGTTAATCATATCCTGCATCCTGCCTGGGGTAGCTACAATAATTTGCGCTCCACGCTCAATTTGTCTTGCCTGGTCTGTAATACTCGCCCCGCCATAGATTGCTACAGGGTGAATGGATTTTTCGTATTTTGAGTAGTTTTTGATTTCATTGGTGATCTGCAGGCACAACTCCCGGGTAGGAGATAAAATAAGCGCCTGGGTATGCCTTTTATCTGCATCTATCTTCTGGATAAGCGGGAAACCAAAAGCCGCAGTTTTACCTGTTCCCGTCTGGGCCAGTGCCACCATATCTGTATCATCCTGTAGTAAGATGGGAATCGCTTTCTGCTGTACTTCACTTGGGCTCTCAAAACCCATGTCTTCAACTGCTTTTAAAATAGAGGAATTTAATCCTAATTTTTCAAATTTATTCATGTATAATTTTAAATAAGCTGCAAAGGTACGTAATTGTTTGCAGCTTTGAGCATTATAAATAAATGTGGGAATTTTTGCCTTAGCCTTGGTATTCCTAACGTTACAAATTTATGCAGCCTTAGCGAGATACAATTTACTGTGCCAGATAAGCTATAAGATCCCTAAAAGCTTTGCCCCGGTGACTTATTTCTGCTTTTTCACGCAGGTTCATTTCTGCGAAACTCTGGGTTTTGCCATCAGGTTTAAAAACAGGATCATAACCAAAGCCTTTTTTTCCACGCCGTTCTTCCAGAATTTCTCCCTGGCAAATACCGGTAAACAGGTTTTCATTATTTGTAAGATTTAAGGCAATCACGGTCTTAAAACGGGCTTTGCGATTATCTTTTCCCTTTAGGTGTTCAAGCAGTTTTTGCACATTGGCGTCATCATTTTTTTCATCTCCGGCAAAGCGTGCTGAAAAAACACCGGGCGCTCCGGCCAGTGCTTCTACTTCCAACCCCGTATCATCAGCAAAACAGTCATAACCATATCGTCTTCTCACATATTCAGCCTTTAAAATAGCATTGCCATCAATAGTATCTGCTGTTTCCGGAATATCTTCTGTACAACCAATATCATCAAGAGACAGGAGTTTTATGTGATGGGGCAACATCGCCTTTATCTCTGTAAGTTTATTTTTATTATGAGTGGCAAAGACGAGTTCCATTGTTTTATCTGTGGTGGTAGGGTTCATTCTTTAATATTGTAAAGGCGCGGTAAAGTTGTTCTGTAAAGAACAGGCGCACCATTTGATGTGAAAATGTCATTTTTGAAAGGGAAATTTTAGCATCTGCCCTTTTATAAACTACTTCTGAAAATCCAAAGGGGCCGCCCACTATAAATATCAACTGTTTTAATCCGCTGTTTAGCCGCTTCTGAATATATTCTGAAAAAGCTTCAGAAGAAAATTGCTTTCCGTTTTCATCTAAAAGAATCACAAAATCAGAATGCTGCAGTTTAGCCAGAATAGCATCACCTTCTTTTATTTTTTGCTGATTTTCATCCAGGTACTTTACCTTTTTTAGATCTGGAATAATCTCTGTTTCAAATTTATTATAAAACTGAAGGCGTTTAGCATATACCTCTGTAAGCTGCTGAAGCTGCCTATTATCGGTCTTTCCTATACAAAGTAATTTTATGGTCATTCCATAGATTTAAAGCAGACTTTGCTACATTTACAAAAATAAGTATTGAAAATGATCTCAGCCACACAATTTGAAAAAGAAATTGAATTGATAATTTCCAATGCCATTAGAGAAGATATTGGGGAAGGGGACCATAGTTCCCTGGCCTGCATTCCTAAAGAAGCCAAAGGTAAAGCCAAACTTCTGGTAAAAGACGATGGGATAATAGCGGGAGTAGAATTTGCGCAGCGGGTTTTTAAGGCCGTAGATGCTCAACTCCATATAGACATTAAGATTAAGGACGGCCAGAAAGTAAAAAGGCGCGATGTGGTTTTTTATGTGGAAGGCAGTTCACGCTCTATACTTATGGCAGAAAGGCTGGTGCTTAATGCTATGCAACGCATGAGTGCAATAGCTACAAAAACGGCTGAGTTCGTAAAGCAGCTCGAAGGTACAAAAACAAAAATCCTGGATACCAGAAAAACCACTCCTGGAATTAGAGCGCTGGAAAAATGGGCCGTAAAGATAGGGGGCGGAGAAAATCACCGGTTCGCACTCTATGATATGATTATGCTTAAGGATAACCACATAGACTTTTCAGGAGGGATTACCAGGGCTATTCATAAAACCAAACAATATTTACAGGAAAAAAACCTTGATCTTAAAATAATAGTAGAGGCAAGAAACCTGGATGAGATTGAGGAGATCCTGGAATCTAAGGGAGTATACCGCATTCTTATTGATAATTTTAATTTTGAAGATACTAAAAAGGCAATAAAGTTAATTGACGGGAAATGCCTTACAGAGTCCAGTGGTGGCATAACTCTGGAAACTGCTCCCCTTTTTGCCGCTTGCGGGGTAGACTATATCTCCAGCGGCGCACTTACACATTCTATTCACAATATGGATCTTAGCCTAAAAGCCGTTTAATATGGCTCCAAAGGAAGCGTTAAAATCTAAACTTGAGGATTTTTCCAACTGGTGGGAGAGAAAATCAAAGAACATTATTCTTCCCGGTTTAGGTGGTTTATCGTTATACAACCTTTGGGTGATTTACTGGGGAGGGATTATAAAGGGAACATTCTCTACCAGGGCAAGTGCTATTGCCTTTAGCTTTTTTATGGCACTGTTTCCGTTTTTGATCTTTATGTTCAATCTTATTCCCTATATTACTTTTATAGATGATTTCCAGATACAGTTCCTCATTTTTATGGATTCCCTGTTACCACCGGAAACATCAGATTTTTTTGGGACTATTTTTGAAGACATTGCCGCTAACCAGCGCGGGGGATTACTTTCTTTATCTTTTTTTCTTTCTATTTTTTTAATGACCAATGGAATTAATGCTATTTTCACCGGATTTGAATTTTCTTACCATACCCGCAGGAATCGTTCTATTGTTCGCCAATACCTGGTAGCCATAGGAGTTTCTTTAATCATGGCCCTATTATTGTTTACTACTATTATACTTACGGTGTACCTCACTTATGCCGTAGATGATTTGCATGAGTTGGGATTAGTGCAGCGGGATGGTGCAGGAACTGGGCTGGTGAAGTACACAGCATTTGTTTTGCTTATCTACACCGCAGTAGCAACCTTGTATTATTTTGGCACCAAAGAGGCAAGGCAGGCACGGTTTTTTTCTATAGGAGCTATTTTTGGAACCGTACTTATATTGTTAACTACTTATTTATTTGGCTTGTACATAGAAAACTTTTCGGCTTATAACGAGTTATATGGATCTATTGGAGCATTATTAATACTAATGGTGTATATCTGGCTAAACGCTAATATTTTATTGCTGGGATTCGAATTAAATGCATCTTTAATAAAAATGAAAAGGAAATTTAAATAACTTTAGATACACAAAAAACCTAACCATATGAAAAAATACTTGTTTTTTATACTCGCCTTATGCAGTATCGCAATGGCCCCTGCCCAAACCAAAATTGGCGGCGTGGTGTTGCCCAATAGCCTTAATTACGGTAATAATTCGCTTGTCCTTAACGGTGCCGGGGTAAGGGAAAAGCTATGGATAGATCTGTATGCCGGCGGCCTGTATTTAAGTGATAAAACTTCAGATGCAAATACTATTCTTATGGCTAACAAGCCAATGGCCATCAAACTACATATCATTTCTAAATTGATTACCAGTGATAAAATGCTGGATGCGGTAAATGAAGGTTTTGAAAATTCTACTAATGGCAATACCAGTCATATTTCTGAGGAAATTAAAAAATTCCAGAATCTGTTTAAGGAAGAAATAAAGAAGAA
The DNA here is from genome assembly GCF_041679265.1 of Autumnicola aciditolerans. Lineage (NCBI taxonomy): Bacteria > Pseudomonadati > Bacteroidota > Flavobacteriia > Flavobacteriales > Flavobacteriaceae > Autumnicola > Autumnicola aciditolerans. The sequence continues at coordinate 315,463 of NZ_JBGFSM010000003.1, read as the reverse complement.
TGATGTTTTTGATCTTATTTACAATCCCGGGAAAGGAGTAATTGTATTAAAGAACGGCGAAGAAAAAGGAATTATAAAAGGGGAGGAATTTAAGAAAGCCTTGTTTGGCATTTGGCTGGCAAACAGGCCTGCAGATGATGATTTAAAAGAAGCCATGCTAGGTAAATCTTAAATAGCTAAAAAGCATATATGAAAAACATTTTTTTAATCATATTACTATTTACCGGAAGTATAGGGTTTGCTCAAAAAGCAACAAGCGTTTTTGGAAAATGGGAAAATGTGAACGATGAAGGAAAGGTAAATTCCATTATAGAAGTTTACCAGGATAATGGAGAGGTATTTGGAAAAATAAGCAGGATAATGAAAGAAGAAGATCGGGACAGGAAGTGCACAAAATGCCCCGGGGAAATGAAAAACAAACCTTTAGAAGGCCTTGTTTTTATGAAGGGGCTGGAAAAAAGTGATGATGGATATGAAGACGGTGTGGTGGTAGACCCTAAATCTGGGAAGGAATATAAATGCCGGATATGGCTGGATGAGGATAATCCCGATAAACTGCATGTGAGAGGTTACGTGGCTTTTTTCTATAAAACCAAAACCTGGACGAGGAGGAAATAGTTTTTTAAAGGAAAAGCTTTAAAACCATTCTTTAACAGGAATGGTTTTTTAATTTTACCATTTTAGGATCTAAGCAACATGAAATCCCATTTATGTCATATTTTACAGATGTAATTTTACCACTGCCACTGGACAAGCGGTTTACGTATTCCTTAGAGGACAGTGAAGCAGAGTATCTTCAGGAAGGGATGCGGGTAGCGGTACCCTTTGGAAAATCCAAAATATATTGTGGAGTAGTGGCTGCCATTCATCAAAATCCTCCAGAAGTTTACGAAGCAAAGCCGGTAAGCCAGATTCTTGACAATGCACCTCTGGTAACAGCTTATCAACTAAAGTTTTGGAAATGGATTGCCAACTATTACATGTGTACAGAAGGTGACGTATTAAGAGCGGCCCTTCCCGGGGCATTTCTTCTGGAAAGTGAGAGTATTGTACAGCTCATTAAGAAATCTTCTCCTGAAGATCATCAACTTTCTGATGAAGAATATTTGGTGATAGAAGCCTTACAGCGGCAGTCTGTTCTAAAAATTCAGGAAGTAAACCAAATCCTCGAGAATAAAAGGGTGTTACCGGTACTAAATGCTCTGGTAGAAAAAAATCTGGTAGCACTTAATCAGGAAATTTATGAACAATATAAGCCTAAAAAAATAAGATTTGTTCGCCTGCCCGAAAAATTTTCTGCTGAAGTTGCCATGCATACACTTTTAGATGAACTCGATAAAGCCCCTAAACAAAGAGAAATTATGCTTAATTTTTTCAGTTTAAAAGCGCAGAATAGCAAACCAGTAAAAGTAAAAGCCCTCCTCAAAAAAAGTAATGCTTCCTCAGCAAATTTAAAAAGCTTATTAGATAAAGAATTTTTAGAAGAATATTATCTGGAAACAGACAGGTTTCACTATAACAGTGAAATGCCTGAAGTAGCCCTGCATTTCAATGAACATCAACAACAGGCGCTGAAGGAAATAAAAGATCATTTTGAGCAGGATGAGGTGTGCCTGCTTCATGGGATTACTTCTTCCGGAAAAACCGAAGTATACATCCGGCTCATTCAGGAGACCCTGAAAAATGGAAAACAGGCACTGTATCTATTACCGGAAATTGCATTAACCGCACAGCTTATACAACGCTTACAAAATTATTTTGGGGAACAGGTGCTGGTATATCACAGCAAATACTCCATGAATGAGAGGGTGGAGGTTTACAGGCATGTCCTGGAAAACGACCGTAAAGGTAGAGTGGTAATTGGGGCCCGCTCCGCCATCTTCCTGCCTTTTTCCAATTTAGGATTAGTGGTGATAGATGAGGAACATGAAGGAACTTTTAAACAATTTGATCCTGCACCAAGATATCACGCCAGGGATGCTGCCGTGGTACTGGCAAAATATTTTAAATCTAAGATTATTATGGGCTCTGCCACGCCATCTTTAGAATCCTATTTTAATGCCAGCCATAATAAATATGCCCTTATTGAGCTGAACAGGCGTTATGGAAATGTGTTGCTCCCGGAAATTGAAATTATAGACATTAGGAAAAAGCATAAAAAGAAAGAAATGACGGGGCATTTTTCTGATACGCTGCTAAAAGAGATTCAGGAAGTTTTAAAGGCGGGGCAACAGGTAATTCTTTTCCAGAACCGGCGCGGGTTTTCACCTATTTTGGAATGTAATACCTGCGGGCATTCCCCGCAATGTCCAAATTGTGATGTGAGCCTTACGTTTCACCACCATAACAATCAATTACGCTGCCATTATTGCGGGTACCATATTGCGATGCAGCAAAAATGTATGGCGTGTGGCAGCCCAGATTTAACCACTAAAGGTTTTGGAACAGAACAAATTGAAACCGAGCTGAAGTCTCTTTTTCCAGATCATACAATTGGCAGGATGGACCAGGACACGACCCGTGGTAAATATGGATTTGAAAAGATCATCAATGCATTTGAAATGCAGGAAATTGATATTTTGGTAGGAACTCAAATGCTCACGAAGGGATTGGACTTCAGGCACGTAAGCCTTGTAGGAATTATGAATGCCGATAATCTCCTGAATTTCCCGGATTTCAGGGCACATGAGCGGAGTTTCCAGCTAATGCTTCAGGTGGCAGGAAGGGCGGGAAGGACTAAGAAAAGGGGGAAGGTACTTATACAAAGTTATAATCCGTACCACCAGATCATCCAGCAGGTTTCTACTAATGATTATGCAGGAATGTATAAAGAACAACTGGAAGAACGTTACAATTATAAGTACCCCCCATTTTACCGCCTTATTAGGTTTACACTTAAAAGTCGTGATTTTTCCAAAACCAATGATGCTGCGAGCTGGCTGGCAAAATCGCTAACCAATGTTTTCCGGGAAAATGTGCTGGGACCAGAATTCCCGCCAGTTGCGAGAATAAGGAATGAGTATTATAAGAATATCCTGCTAAAAATTCCGCAGCAACAGTCATTGGGCAAGACAAAAACGGTTGTGCATAAAATTATGGCCAGCTTCCGGGCAATTGGCAATTTTAGGAGTGTAAAGGTGGTGCTTAATGTAGATCCTGTATAAATCTAAAGAAGCTGCCAATTTTGGGCAGCTTCTTTTTGAAGAACGTAAAGGCTGTGATATGAATTACTGGATCGCACTTAGTGCTTCAATAAGATTATTTTTCTTATGCCGGCTCAATGGCAGTTTTTCTTTATCTATTTCTATATTTTTACTGTTGTAGCGTTCAATCTTGTCCAGGTTTACTATATAAGACTTGTGAATTCGTAGGAATCTGTCACTGGGCAATTGTTTTTCAAAAGATTTCATGGTGGCAAGAACCACAAAATTATCTTTTTCAGTTATAAACTTTACATAATCCCCCAGTGCCTGTATGTATTTTAGTTTACTTAAGAAGACTTTGCGGTTTTTAAGATTGCTTTTCACAAAAATAAAATCCTCATCCTCGGGGGCTGCAGATTGCTGCCTGAGCTTAAAAAGATTAATGGCCTTATTTACCGCATTATTAAACCTATCTTTGGTTACAGGCTTATGGATGTAATCCACGGCATCATAATCAAATGCCTTGAAAGCATACTTTGTTTTTCCTGTCACAAAAATAATCTGAGGTTTGTTCGGGAGGTCATCCAGAAGCTCAAAACCAGATAAAATTGGCATTTCTATATCCAGAAATATAAGATCCGTTTCATTGTCTAACAGACCATTCTTGGTCTCGATGGCGTTATTATACTCTGCCACCAACTTTAAATTTGGATGATCTTTAATAAGTTTTACAATAGATAAGCGTTGCAAACTTGAATCATCTACGACTGCACACTTGAGTAGTATTTCTTCCACGTTAGATAGGATAGGTTAAGCATAACAATATTAAACAATATATTTGTGACTTACAACATAAACTTGAATTTCACCGATCAAAAAGGAGTTTTGTCTTTCTATACATGCTTTGAAAATATAAAAAATAATGCTACTTTTGCAGCCAATTTAATTTAAACAAAAATTATTTATGAATCATTATGAAACTGTTTTCATCTTGAATCCCGTTTTATCTGATGAGCAGATAAAGGAAACAGTTAAGAAATACGAAGAATTTCTTGTTTCTAAAGGTGCCGAGATGATATCCAAAGAAGATTGGGGGCTTAAAAAGCTGGCTTACCCAATCCAGAACAAAAAAAGTGGTTTTTACCATTTATTCGAATTCAAAGCTCCAGGGGAATCTATCGAGCCTTTGGAATTGGCATTTAGAAGAGACGAGCGAATGATGCGTTATTTAACTGTGAAGTTAGATAAGCATGCTATTGCTTGGGCGGAGAAAAGAAGAAAAAGAATCCAGGAAAAAGCGTAAGTATGGCTACATCTATTGAACAACAAGCAAAAGGGAAAAAAGACGGAGAGATTAGGTATCTAACTCCTCTTAATATAGAAACTACCAAAGCAAAGAAATATTGCCGGTTCAAAAGGTCAGGTATTAAATATATTGACTATAAAGATCCAGATTTTCTAATGAGCTTTGTAAATGAACAAGGTAAACTGTTACCTCGTCGTTTAACAGGAACTTCTTTAAAATACCAGAGAAAAGTGGCTGTTGCCGTTAAACGTGCCCGTCATTTAGCGTTAATGCCATATGTTGGTGATTTATTAAAATAAAAAATTAGGCAATTATGGAATTGATACTAAAAAGAGACGTAGATAACTTAGGTTTTAAAGACGATGTTGTAAACGTTAAAAATGGGTACGGCAGGAATTTTTTAATTCCCAAAGGTTATGCTGAACTTGCTACTCCTTCAACTAAAAAAGTGTTGGCCGAGACTTTAAAGCAGCGTGCCTATAAAGAGCAAAAGAATATTGACGAAGCCAAAAAACAGGCTGCCAAATTAAATGATATTAAAATAAAGCTTACTGCTAAAGCAGGTGCCGGAGATAAATTATTCGGTTCTATTACAGATGCAGATTTGGCTGAAGCACTTTCTAAAAAAGGTGTGGAAATAGATAAAAAATATATTAGCATCGCTGGTGGAAACATTAAGCGTCTTGGGCAATACGAAGCAACTTTGCGTTTTCACAGGGAAGTGGTTTCTAACTTTACCTTTGATGTGGTAGGCGAAGCTTAATTTGTTTTTAATTTATTGTAAAGCCTGCTCTTAATTGAGTAGGCTTTTCTTTTTTAATAGTTTTGACTATGAAGTATAGCAGGTTAACCAAAGAACAATTTGAGGAGATGCATCAGGAATTTATAAATTTTCTGGCCACTCAATCTATTACTGCAGAAGAGTGGAAGGAAATTAAGAGCACAAAACCTGAAGTTGCCGAGAAAGAGCTGGATATTTTTAGCGATCTAATCTGGGAAGGAGTGCTTAATAAAGTAGAATACCTGGAGCATTTTTCTCCTAACCAGATGTTCCTGTTCCATATTACAGGGGTAAGCATTAATCTTATTGCGGTAAAAGTGGATAGCCAGGAAATAGACATTACTTCCAAAACCGGCTATAGCTGGTTGCGCAACAATCTTATGGATGATGCCGTGAATATCTATACATCTACAAAAGCAATGAGTGACGACAGGAATAAAGATATCTTTACGTTAATCCGGCAGGGAGCTAATATTACCAAAGGAGAACTTTATAGATATTTTGAAGATGTGGTGCAGGAGTAGTCAATTTGGCAATTTAAAAATAGATTAATATCAATGTAGAAATGATTTAAGGGGATTGGCTTCAAATCGGTCTATTTTCAGATTAATCAATTTCTACATTTTCAAACCTTCATATTAATTCATTGTTGTACGGTAAAACTTTTACATAAATTTTTAAAGTCCCATGGATACAACCATATAAAACTATTGCGGTCTTTTAAGGCTTGGTTGATATGCTTTGCACTGATTTAATTTCAGAATGAGCAACTGAAAAGTTGAGCCGATCACCAGTCTGGTACGATAAAATATTAATTTTTGTTTCTTGCAGCGAAGCGATATTTGGTCTTTAACCGGACACTACTAGTAACTCATCTCAACATTTTCACATCTTCAAACTGGTTTATTTTCAATTGATTATTCGTAGCGCAGGGATTCTATAGGATCCTGTTTTGCGGCTTTAACTGCGGGAAAGCTTCCAGCAAGAATAGCTACTACAATGGTGATTGCTGTTGCCCAGATAATCGCTACCCAGGGAGTTGTAAAATCGAAATCTGCAAATTTTGCCACTGCGTATCCAATAAGGATCCCCAACAGGATTCCTAATAATCCTCCAAGCTGTCCTATTAAAAGCGTTTCAATAAAAAATTGCCCTGCAATAGTCCCTTTTTTAGCTCCTAAAGCTTTGCGAACTCCTATTTCCCTGGTCCTTTCGGTAACACTTACCAGCATAATGTTCATCAGGGCAATAGAGGAGCCAAAAATCGTGATAATAGAGATGATCCAGGCAGCAATATTCAGGTATTCTGTAATAGAAAGGATACGATTAATTAAATCATCACTGCGCTGCAGGCCAAAATTGTTTTCTTCCATAGGATTCAGGCCCCTTACATTTCTAAAGGTAATAATTGCCTCATCCTGAGCGCCTTTCAGGTAATTCTTATCGTCTACTTTTACGCTTAGATCATAATTTATCCTGGGTTGTGTAAAAATAGATCTTGCCTGCTGTATAGGAATAAGTATCCGTAAATCCTGGTTATTGCCAAAGGTTGAACCTTTAGATTCTAAAACTCCTATTACTGTAAATTTAGCACCACGAATACTTATGGTCTTGCCCACCGGGTTTTGTCCTTTAAAGAGGCCTTCTGGTTTGGCAAAATCAGATCCCAAGATGGCCACATTATTATTATTCTGAATATCAAAAATATTAAAATCTCGTCCATCTTCAATCTCTAACCCAGCATTGGAAAGATAATTTTGATTGGCTCCCAATACCGCCACTTCAGGATCTGTTTTTTCATTTTCAAATTTAACTTCAGCACCGCTGGTACCCGTAAAGGAAATTGCGGTTTGCGTAAAGGGATAACTATAGTTTTCTTCAAATTCTTTTACCTCCCTAAAGGTAATCACGGGATTAATTTTTTCTCTTTCTCCACCGCCCTGCCTTTGGAAACTAAGGTCATATTGCTGGATATTAAAAGTGTTAGCGCCCATGGAGGCGAAATTATTACCAATGGTATTCTCCAGTGCCGCCACTGCACTAAGGATGCCTACTAGAGCGGTGATTCCAATAGCAATAATGAGAACGGTGAGAATTGTTCTAAGGGACTGGCTTCTAATAGAAGTCAGTGCAATTCTAATATTTTCTTTTAGCAGTGAGAACATAAAGAATTTTTACAGGCTTATAAGTTAGACTCACAACAGGAGGATATGTTACTTAAAAACTGAAATTTGTTTGGGTTCGCTTAAAATTTAAGATATTTGCACTTCCGACTAAAAAGCATCTAAATATATAAAAATTCCGGCCCTGGCCGTCACAATAAATATGGCACAAAAACCATCTATTCCAAAAGGGACAAGAGATTTTTCACCGGCAGAGGTGGCAAAGAGAAATTATATTTTTGAAAAAATTCAGCAGCAGTTCAAAAAATTTGGATTTCAACCTATTGAAACGCCAAGCTTTGAGAATTATGAAACGCTAATGGGCAAGTATGGGGAAGAAGGCGACAGGCTGATTTTTAAAATATTAAATTCCGGGGATTTTCTGCGGAAAGCAGATCCAAAAGCCTATGAAAAAAGGGATAGTGTTAAAATTACCTCTTCTATTAGTGAAAAAGCCCTGCGTTACGATCTAACCGTACCTTTTGCGCGTTATGTGGTCCAACACCAAAATGAAATAGAATTCCCATTTAAGCGGTACCAAATCCAGCCGGTATGGCGGGCAGACCGTCCACAAAAAGGTAGGTTTAGAGAATTCTACCAATGCGATGCAGATGTGGTGGGCAGCGAAAGTTTATGGCAGGAAGTGGAATTTATACAACTTTATGACGAGGTGTTCAATGCCTTAAACCTCCCAGGAATTACCATTAAAATCAATAACAGGAAAATTCTTTCCGGATTTGCCGAAGTTATAGGCGAACAGGATAAGCTGATAGATTTTACAGTTGCCCTGGATAAACTCGATAAAATAGGGGAGGAGGGTGTTAAAAAGGAAATGAAGGAAAAAGGGATTTCTCCTGAAGCAATTGAGAAAATTGGGCCAATCTTCAGTTTAAATGGAAATTTTGCGGAGAAAGTAGCAGGATTGAAAAACATCCTGGAAAATTCCAAAACAGGGCAGAAGGGAATTGAAGAACTTGAATTTATACAGAAGGCTATTGCCCAAATGCCTTTGCAGGCTGCAAAATTAGACCTGGATGTAACCCTTGCGAGAGGACTTAATTACTATACAGGAGCTATTTTTGAAGTTTCGGCACCTGAAGAAGTTAACCTGGGATCCATTGGAGGCGGAGGACGATATGATGACCTCACCGGGATTTTTGGACTAAAAAATATGAGCGGTGTGGGAATATCCTTCGGCCTTGATCGTATTTTCCTGGTGCTGGAAGAGCTGGATTTATTTCCCCTTACGGTTACTGAAAATACTAAGGTGCTTTTTATCAATTTTGGCGATAAGGAAGCTCTTTATGCTTTAAAAGCAGTGCAGAACCTTAGGCGGAACAATATTACCGCAGAGCTTTATCCTGAAAGTAGTAAAATGAAAAAGCAAATGAATCACGCTAATAAACGGAAGATACCTTTTGTAGTACTGGCCGGGGAAGAAGAAATGAAGCAGCAGAAGTTTACCCTTAAAAACATGAAATCCGGCGAACAATTTTCTGTCTCGCCGGATGAACTTTTAAATAAACTAAATTGAAGGATATTTTATATACCTTATTTCCAGGAACTTAACTCATTGAGGCGCTTCATTTGATCTTTGGTAAGTTCTATATCTATGGCTTCAAAAAAAGACTTTAAATGCGCTTTTTTTGTAGCGCTGGCAATAGGCGCTGTTATACCCGGCCTTTGCATAATCCATGCAAGGGAAATAGCAGCTTCAGAGACCATATGTTCATTAGCAGTTTCCCAGATGGCATCCAAAACCTTTTTGCCGCCTTCATCAAAATATTCCTTTAAAAACATCTCTCTGCTGCTGCCTTTTACATCTTCCACCTGCTGATATTTGCCGGTAAGGAAGCCACTGGCAAGGGAAAAATAACTTAATACAGATAAGCCATTTTCCTCGCAAATATCTTTTATGTTTTCTTCAAACTTTCTTCGGGAAACCAGGTTATATTCCGGTTGAAAAACTTCATATTTTGGCAGATTTTCTTTCTTAGCAGCCTCAAGGGAAGCCTTTAACCTTTCCGGAGATAAGTTTGATGCTCCAATATACCTTACTTTTCCTTCTTTTATTAATTGCTGATAAGTAGAAAGGGTTTCCTCCACCGGGGTTTTGTCATCATCCCAATGGGTATAGTAAAGATCTATATAATCTGTTTGTAAACGTTTTAAAGAATCTTCAGAAGCCTTTAAAATATGATCACGTGAGATATCTTTAGGCATATTTTGTTCCATACTTGAGCCCACTTTTGTGGCCAGGGTTATTTGATCCCGTATTCCGCGTTCTTTCATCCATTTTCCAATAATTATTTCAGATTCCCCGCCGGAATTCCCAGGAGCCCATCTGGAGTAAACATCGGCCGTATCTATAGTGGTAAAACCTTTTTCATAAAGCTCATCCAGCATTTTAAAAGATTTTTTCTCATTGAGGGTCCAGCCAAAAACATTTCCTCCAAAAACCACGGGGGCTGTTTCCAGTGAGGTGTTTCCTAATTTTGTATATTTCATAAAGCTTTCTTTTTTCTGAAATTACGCATAGTAGCTTCCATTGCAAATCTTCAGGTAGAAATTAGGATTTTTTTAACCTGCCACTATATTTTCAGTGATTTTCTTGGGATATTCTTAAAATATTCCTGTAGCATTTTTCTTATCTTGAAAAGGAATAAAAAGTAATTATTATGAAATTTCGAATACTACTGGTGCTGCTTCTAACGGTTCCATTCGCAATATTTGCGCAAAACACTAATACTGCAGATCATTTTACCGTTACCCCGGAGGGTTTTACACAATCAGTCATTCGGGAATATCCTGAAAAGACAGATGATGAATTATATCAGTCTGTAATCATGTGGGCAAAATTTACCATAGATAATTATGAAGAGGCAATTACCCGCAATATTGCGAATCAATATCTGGAATTCAGGATGTTTGTTCCTCAGGGAATTGCATTAAAGGATAACGGAGAGGTTTACCAATGGGATGTAATGATGGATGTGGCATTCAGGTTTAAAAACGAGAATATAAGATATGATGTTGGTTTGGTAGAGGTGAGCAGTCCAAATGCTCCAAGTTTTGCTTTTGTGGCCGCTCCCGGGCAATGGTCCTTTTTTGACAGTGATGGCGAAACAAGAGAATTTAATCAGAAAAGCCAGGATCAAATCAATTCTATTGCCAATAATGTGATTAGGTCTGTATCGGCCTATGTGAACAGGGATGCAGAAATTCCAGATAAGGAAGCTGGGGATTAAAAGCTAACTTCCTGGCATAGAAAATGTAAAACAGGTTTTATCTTCATTAGAAGTTACCGTAAGTTCCCCGTCATGCGCTTTAGCTATTTCTGAAGAAATATATAAACCAAGCCCAAGCCCCTGGTGCCCTTCCTTTACATCTGCTCTGTAAAATGGCTGGAACAGATGTTTCATGACTTCGTTGGGAATAGGTTCTGCAGAGTTGGTTACCGAGATTTTAAATTCCCCGTTTACACAAATAGCTTCTACTTCTATAGGCTCTTCTTTATCTCCATGTGTAACGGCATTTCCCAATAAATTTGAAAAAAGCTGAGCCACCCTGGATTCATCACAATCTACTGCTTTTTCCAGATTAATAACTGTATTAATAGTCGCTTCGGGAGCCATTGCTTTAATCTCTTTTAGTACCTGCTCCAGGACTTTCCGCAGTGATTCTTTATCTTTTTTCTTCTGAAGTTTAATGCCTTCTCCCAGATGCCCGCGGGCAAAATCCAACAGGTTTTCAATCAGAGCTTCCATACGGAAGGTGGTAGATTTTATAGTCCCGGCATATTTGCTGGTTTTTTCTTCCTGGGCCAAGAGCAGGAGCATATCAGAACACATTCTAATAGTTCCCAGTGGATTTTTGAGATCATGGCCAAGAATAGCGATAAACTTTTCACGCACTTCTGCAATTTCCCTTTCCAGGAGCAATTCTGCAGAGGTGATTCTGTACTCTTCCAGGGTATTAAGATGAAAGGAGATTAGTTCTGCAAACAACCTGAACATTTCAACTATTTCAGGAGAGCTTACCTTTGCAGGTTTAGTGTCTATGGCACATAAAGTGCCGAAGAAACTTTTATCTTTCCTGAAAATGGGAATGGAGATGTAGCTTTGGAACCCGTAAAGAGCAGGAGTAGGGTGCCTGCAATACAATTTATCCTCAGCCACATGATCTATAATAACGGGTTTTTTGCTCTCCCGTATTTCATGACATATCGTGCTTTCCACCTTAAGTTCATCCCCGGGCTTCAATCCAAAGGAGATATTATCTTTTGAGCTACAGGTAATCCACCTGTCTTCGGTAACCCTGGCAATAGCTGCAAACCCCATTCCTGTAGTTTTGCAAATCACATCCAGTAAAGAAGGAATTATAGGTATTTGATTGATATTATCAACATCTTTGAGAAGATGGTCTTTAGCGCTGGGAATCATAATGGGATTGGTTATGGTATTCTTCTAAAATAGTAAAAAAAAGCGGTTTACGAAATGCTAGACATTAACTTCAGCAATGGCAGATGGCTTGTATATGTTATTCCATACAGGACAGCCCCTGAGCATTTATAGTTCTCTATTTCTTTAAAAGCAAAGCGCATTAATTCTCTATCCAGTCTATTATACTTTTATCTGTAGGTAAGGTTTTGGAATCTATCACCCTGGCAACGCGTCCCTCCTCATCAATAAGATATTTTTGAAAATTCCACTGCACTTCAGAATCTTTGTAATTATTCTTAGATTTTTCTGTTAAGAAATGGTATAGTGGATGCATATCAGCTCCTTTAACTGAAATTTTGCTCATCATAGGAAAGTCTACTCCATAATTAGCCTCACAAAAAGCAGCTATTTCTTTATCGCTGCCAGGTTCCTGTCCGGCAAAATTGTTGGCTGGAAAACCAATGATAACAAAATCTTTTTCCTTATATAAACTATAAAGCTCCTGCAATTGTTTGTATTGCGGGGTAAAACCGCATTTGCTGGCAGTATTTACAATCATTACTTTTTTACCTCTAAGGGTACTTAGATCAAAATCTTTTCCCTGAATGTCTTTAACTTTAAACTGGTAAATGGTATGATCCATAATCTTATTGTTTTGTGCCTGCAATAACCAACTGAAAGTAATAAGGCAGAATAATAGTAGCTTTTTCATGTTCTAATTTTAAAGCTAATGTAGTTAATTCGCCCAGAAACGGGAAGATGGTATTATAAATTTATTCATTAGTGTAATAGAGCCTTAGGAGGTATTCCCGCCTATAATATTTTTTAGGAATGCTATAAATGTAAGTAGATAAAGATGCATAATTGCATTTTCCGTTTAAGGGTTCCCCTATTTCCTTATCCAGTTTCTTTTATAAAAGCCGATTCTTGGACGGATGATTCTGAAATTTCAGCCTTAATTTTTTTTCGGAGGCCTTATAAAGCCAAAAAGTTCTACGGGAGGATCCATAAAATAATAGCTCTGGGCTATAGTTTATTTTAGGTTTTGCTGAGATAATTACAAAGGAGTAAAGCTATATTTCCACCGCTAGAAAATCTACTCAACACTATATTTTGCGCAGAAATTTTCCTACTGCATTATTTTTGAAGCCTGTTCTGCTAATTTCTGCTATTCTGTGGGCGTTAAATACTATTGTCAAAGGTAGTTTATTGCTAAATTTGAGAAAGTCTTATTAACCCTGATAGCTGGAATTTGAAATTCCCTTAAGCTGTGGTTAGCATTACAGGAAAGGCAATAAATGGTAGAATAAAAGACATTTCCGCATTTAAATAGATTAGCAGCAAGACTTGCTACTATGGCTACATAACACCGGGCAAGCAGTTCCAAGAGCTAGTTGTAATTTCTAGATCTTTGTTGAGCAGTTTCTAGAAAAAATACCCAATACTTAATCCCAAAGTTGTATTTGTTACCTGAAATTTTTGTCCTTGCATATTTACTTCCAATAAATTATTAATTCCCTGGTAAGCAATTAATTCCACAAAGAAAGGATTTATATCATATCCAAAGCCCAGGAGAGCTCCATAATCTAATTTTCTTAACTCTCCGTAGTCATCAGAATTTTTCCTGGTATCTAATAAATATCCTATTTGTAAACCAGCAAAAAGATACGGACTACTGAAAAATTTAAAGCTTAATGCGGCATTCAAATATTTAGTTTCGTATTGTATATTGTCTGCATAATCTTCTAAATCTCCCTGCTGGGAATACATAAGCTTTGGTCGAAAAGCTATTTTAGGACTAATTCGTTTTTCATAGACTCCTCCAAAATGAAAGGTAAATGAATTACTATGAAAGCCTGTACTCTTTAAAAATCCTCTTGATAAAGCTGAAGCATGTATACCACCTGTTATTCCAAAAGAACCTTGAGCATATATGTTTATTGATAGAAGCAGAAGAGAGGTTATTCCCAGTAATTTTTTCATGTCTTTTGCGCAATGAAGCGTGTCTTTGCTATTGGCTTTTTTGATTTAGTAAAAAAGTCTAATTTAATATTTTAACAATATTCTTTATTATGCCCTTGCTCTTTCCGCTTTAAAATTGCTTTTAAGAGCACTGCCAGGTATTTACCATTACATAAAATAAATTCTGTACTACGACGAACAAAACAAAAGGCTTCCAGTTTCCTGAAAGCCCTAATTTACCTGTAGCGAGACCGAGATTTGAACTCGGGACCTCCGGGTTATGAAAATATTCTATAGAATACCTAAAAATCGATAAAACTACTGAAAATCAATTAATTAGGTCGTTTTTAATTTTATTTAATATTGTTTAAAATGGTTTAAATTCACCTTATTCTGTACTTATTCTGTACTAGTTTTTTTTATATAATTCATTATCTTACAACGTTTTAATTCCTAATATTATGGCAAATGTAAAGATCGTTTTGAGAAAAAATATGAAAAAGAAGGATGGAACAATCCCCCTCGCTTTAAGAATTAGCGAAAATTATAAAACTAACTATGTCTGGCTTGGACAATATATTTTTGAAAAGGATTGGGATGATGTTGCCGGTAAAGCAAAAGGAACTCATCCTAATTCTAAAATGTTGAATAACTTTTTGATGAAAAAATTGACGGAAGTAAATGATATTTATTTCAATTCAGAGAAAAGCATTACACCGAAGCAACTAAAACAAAAATTAAAAGGACCGAATGGCTCAAAGTCATTTTTTACTTTAGCCACTGAACATATTTATACTAAATATGAAAGGGGTGTTTTCTCAGTTGCGAAATCACAATTATCTATTCTTTATAATATAGAGGAATTTTTAAATGTAAAAAATTCTAAGACAAAGTCACAAGTGGTTAAAGAGATCAAACAACGCCGTTTAAAGCGTGTTAGTGATGCTAGAAGGTCAGAGTATCACTGGATGGATGGGGTAGAGTATTTCAAAAAAAACAAATCTTTAAAATTCCGTGATATTGATGAGTCATTTTTGAAAAAGTACAAAACTTTTTGTTATTCCTATTTGAATCAAAAACCAAGAACCATAACAAACCAGCTTATCTTTATTAGAACCCTCTTCAATATTGCAATTAAAGAAGGAATAATTTCTGAAAAACACTATCCTTTTGCGGGGGAAAAAGAAAAGATTCGTATAAGTTCAGGAAATAAAATCGGATTGAATATCGAGGAAATTGAGAAAATAGAATCATTAGAGTTAGAGAGGTTTTCCACAATTTGGCACACACATAATATTTGGTTATTTTCATTTTATTTTGCTGGCATGCGAATATCTGACGTTATTAAATTAAAATGGTCAGATTTTAAGGATAACCGTTTATACTATATCATGGATAAAAATGGTAAGCCATTAAGTCTAAAAATCCCCGATAAGGCAAAGATCATTATTGATTATTATAGACCAGATGAAAAATTTAATAATGGATACGTATTTCCATTTTTAAGCCAGGTAGATCCGAAGCAACCTGAAAAAATTTATATACGAACTAAGAGTACTACGAAACTTCTTAATAAATATTTAAAAAGAATTTCAAAACTCTGTGGTATCAAAAAAACATTATCGAATCATATTGCCAGACACAGTTTTGGAAATATCGCCGGAGACAGGATTCATCCATTGATGCTTCAAAAGTTATATAGACATAGTGATTTAAAAACTACTTTGAATTATCAGGCAAACTTCATACATAAAGATGCGGATGAGGCATTAGACAGTGTAATCAATTTTTAGTATTTGAAAAACTAAATAAAGTGATTAATTAAAATCTATTTTTGTCTGTAGAGAAAAGATATATTAGGACTATATAAATTTTATTTCCCCTCATTTTCAAGACGATAAATATCTTTTTCATTTGAGCTATTTCTCTTTCTTGGGCCTCAATAATCTCCTTTGCTAACTTTTTTGCTTCAGGATCCTGAATATCAGCTCTTTTGCTAGTCATAATAGCAATTGAGTGGTGGGGGATCATGGCTTTCATCCACAATACATCTCCAATAATGGGGCTTTGTGCTCTTACTAATCCTAATGCGCTAATGAAAAGTAGTAAACTACCTACATAAATCGCTATATTCTTTTTTCGGTTTTTATACATGCCTAACATTAAAGAAAGCATAATTACGGCCATTGCAGCAATTCCCAAACAAGTCATGTAAAATCTGGTAAGACTAAACCATACATGATCCCATTCATAGGTATTCATATACATTGTTATATACATTGCTATAAATGAGAGGCCAAGCATAGCCATAAATCTACCATAGTTAGCTTTCCTCATTCCATTCTGTTTTTTTTCTTTTGAATTCATTGCCTAGTTGTTTTATAGTTGATTATTAAAAATTTGTTTTTTGACTTTTCGTATTGAAGGTGAGTTTGCATACAAAAGAAGAAACCCACTTAATACCGTGATCAATCCCAAGAGAGAAAAAGAGCGTAATAATATGGAATTGAAATTATCCCTACCTGGATAATCCATTGTATGAGTCATCCATAAAAAATCAAACCAGCGGCATTTCCTGTGACGTACTGTTTGAAAAGTTCCGTTTTCAACCGCGACATAAGCTTTTAAATCCTTTGAAATCTCATGCACGGGTAATGGCCGTCCACGGTATTCGTGGTGGAAATCAACTTTTTCAATTCGGTTATCACTTTTTATTTTTAGATTTTTCAGCATATATCTACTCGCTACTTCTTGTGCCTCTTCTTTACTAATTTCTTTTTTATAATTTCCTGTATTGGCAATGTACAATGATGTTTGATTTAGCCAATAATATGGGTGATCAGCAATTTCCAATAGTTCTAACGATTGTATGGTTCGCTCAATCTTTAATTGTGATATGCCTAATAAATTTGAAAAAGCAGTTTGTTTTGTTTTTAATAATCATCGTGTATCTCTTCAATGTTTGTCCAACTGAAATATTTCCCGATAACCGTCCACATTAAGAACTGTGTCCCAAAAAAGATCCCCAAGTAACGATGTGCTTTTCTGATTTTTAATGCTATTTTTCTTTTAACTATAGTTGGATTGAGGATAACAAATAAATTAATCCATAAAAAATTTTACAGCAAGGCCTCCTGTCAACCACGCATAACAAATAAATGCGGCATATTTCAAGAAGCTTTCGAGTAATTGGCTTTTAGGTGCCATTTCACTCATAGAATGCTCTACATCTTTCTTTTTGAAAAAACCGAGATATATCAAATAACCAGAAATAGCTAAAAAAGCTAGGTTCAAAAAGAACGTGTAATCTAATTTAAAGAACTCGCTATCTTGAATTTTTACCTGTGAGGGGTCTGGTAAAATGCTGAACAAATCAAATGTGTAGTGTAATGCCAAAGATGTTCCTATTAAAGCAGTAAATAATAGGAATACTATGAAAATCGACATTTTCCAGCCATAATATTTGGCGTTTATACGCAACACGGGAAATACAACAAGGTCACTAAAAATAAAGGCCATTACCCCAGCGAAACTAACACCCTTGCCGAAAAGTAGCGCAGCCAAAGGAATATTTCCCATTGATCCAATAAAGGTTAAAAACGCGGCCACCGGCCCTACAATAATATGTTCCAGAATTTCGAGAAAAGTGAAATCTGTATTTCCTTGACCACTATTGATAAAAAGCGTTTGGAAGAAGGAATCAGGAACGAAGGCAGCCACGATACCGGCAATGGTAAAGCCTACGGTCACATCTTTCCACACCATTTGCCATTCCATCTTGTATTTTTTAGCAACTCTCGCCCAGCTAGTCTCCTTTTGAATTTGTTTTTTCCAATCTTTGGAATCATCCATATCATCTCCATCTGCACTTTCTAAATTTTTTCTAGCTTTTGCAATAAGTTTTTTTGGATTTATAATGCGAATAAGTATCCAGCAAATGAGGATTAAGAGGATTCCACCTACATATTCTCCTACTACAAATTGCCAGCCCAAAAAAATGGAAATGATGATTCCCAATTCTATAACCAAGTTGGTTGATGCTAAGAGAAACGCAATAGATGAAACAAAGCTTGCCCCCTTCTTAAAAATTGATTTTGTAGAGGCAAGTGCAGCAAAACTGCAAGAGCTGCTAATAAAACCGAAGAATGTACCCAGCAGCATGCTCTTTGATTCATTTTCACCCATTGATTTTTGCATCCTTTTTTCAGTAACAAAAATCTGGATCATACTACTGATAATGTATCCTAAAATAAAGGCCCAAAGTGCCATCCAGAAAAATCCGGTGGTTGTATAGGCGGCCTCGCCCCATTGTTTTAAAAATTCATTCATAAATTATGTATCTTGATTTATACGTATCTGATTAATATTAGCTATCCCGAACACTAGTACAAAAAATCTTAGTCCAACTTCCAACATCACTAAAGTTTTGGAAAGAATAGAAGTAGGTACGATATCTCCATAGCCTATTGAAGAAAAAGTAATAGCGCTAAAATAGAGGTGTTCATAAAAAATTTTATAGCCACTGGTTCCCCTTTCCAAACTGACTTTAAAATTTTTAGCATCCAAAAATTGAAGCGAAGTGAAATCTAGGGCAAATGATAAAATGATAAAGCTTATAAGTAGCCCGAACAAAACAAGTATATGACTTAACAAATGGCTCTGACCGATTATTTTCGTTAATTGGTTAAAAGAAAGCCTTACTATAAAAAATGTCTTTATTAACGCAAATATCAATATTGACCAAGACAACCATTTAAGATCTTTAAATTGCGGTAGAACCCAAAGACTTAAAATTGCAAAACCTGTAATTATTGCCATAGTTGGTAAGGCTTTATTCAAAAGTTGGATATAAAAATCATTTTTATATTCTATGTCTTTAGAATCACTCATAGATCAAATATGACATTAATTTTAATGATTGTAAATTTCTCCAAAAGATTTACTTTCGGTTTCGTTTATCCTTTTTAAAATATTTCCTTTTGTGATTTCTCTTCTGTCCTTAAATCCTATTGAGATCAATATTTCTTTTAAGCCTTCAATGGTGTTTTTATGGTAATTGGCGACTTTGTTTTTCTTATCCACCACCACTAACCTATCAGAAGAATGTCTATAATGGAGAAAATGGTATAATTGAACCATTTTTTGAAACCACTATTCTTATGCCTTTCTCCATTCCCTGTCTTACAGCTATCCTTCATCTTATTTTTTATTTTTGGCCTGACAAGGGAAGGGACTTTTTTTAACTAATTAAATTAAGAATACCCTTCCCTTACAGGACTTTTTAAATGTATCGCCAAAAGAAAAGATCAACTAACTAACCAATTATGAAAAAATCCTTCTCTTTTTTTGAGACATTCATTTATTTTTTAAAAATCAAATTCCCAGTATTTACCTTTTAAAATGTCCCTTTAGCTAAAATTTTCTATAAACTATTTTTTAATTCTACCATGTACTTAATAATTTCATCTTTTTCGCTTTGTGAAAGCTTTGCATCACTATGAATAAAAGTATAAGAGTCCAATGGCATTTCATCATCTTCTATCTGACTGATGATTGATCGGAGTTTACTGTTTTTTCTCCTTTCAGAAAGCTCGCCCCACATATTAAAATTTAATTCCGATTTTCCTTCTTTGATATGATCTTCCAGAAACCAGGCCACAGGTTGTATTTTATTGTACCACGGATATTCAGTATTGTTACTATGGCAATCATAACATGACACCAATATTTTATCCTGTATCTTTTGTGGGACATTATTTACCAACATAAAATCGGTTTTGGGCACAGTGTTACTTTGGTTGCGCTTGGTGGGCACAAACTGGATACCCACCAAAGCAACTAACAAAATCAGTGCACTGATTTTGACAATCTTCATTTAATTAATCTCTTTTTGCACTTTTCCACAATCCATCATTTTACTTCCCATATAAGGGTTTCTGATTTCTTGAGTTGCGCTCAACCATTGTGCGCCTTTATTGTCATTGTACATTGGACAAAAATCCTGATATAGCTTTTTATTAGTTCCGGTAATACCTATCATATCTATGACATCTTTGCTTAAAATATCAAAATGTTCCCTCTGATGTCCTATAGGGCTCTCTGAAATATGCTCTGCGTGTTCCTTTGCATCTTCAATAATATCAGCCAATTCCTGTTGTTCTTCTGAAGAATAATTACTCTTATCAAAATCTTCAAAAATGGCAACTAAATCACCTCCAGCCATGGCAGCATTTTCTTGATTATCTGCAACCAAAGCATTTTTAATTTTTAGATAAGAGTCAATAATTTGATCTGTAGCCTTGTTGTTTTGTGAATTATTCATTATTCTTTCTGAATCTTTCGTTTCAGTTTCTTGATGCATTTCATTAGACATTGGTTTAGAGACCGAATCTGGGTTGGTGTTATCTTTACAGCTATATGCTGTAAGTGATATTAAGACTAGGGCAAGTGTTCCTGAAAGTTTTCTTAATCGTTTCATATTCTTCGTTAATTTTTAGAGTTATTAATTATTTAGAAATTGTTTTTTTTACTGAACCGCAATTGGGCATTTTATCACCGAAATAAGGATTAGAAATTTCCGCAATATCAGCATACCAGTATGCTCCTTTGTTGTTGAAAGCCATGGGACAGAATTTTTTATAAATGGTACCTCCAGAGAGGGCATCTTCAAACATAGGACCTACTTTTTCCGTGAATTGATCAAAGAGCTCACGTTGTTTCTCAATGTCGTTTGTTTCTGCAATTTTTTCAGCAATACTTTTCATTTCAGATTTTTCTTCACTAAAAGAACTGGCCATACTATTGGAAATTTTTTTTGCCTGACTGACATCCGCATTTGTTAATGCCATTTTTATTTCTAAGTAATTATGCCATATTTTGCCAGTCATACCATCAATAAAATCCTGATCGGCAACATCAGGTGTCTTTTTTTCTTCCTTTTTTACCTCCTCAGGGGTATTCACTTCAACAGTTGTTTTTTCTTTGCAGCTTACACTCAAAAAAAACAACATTATAGCTATGGATACTATCAATACGTTTTTCATTTCATTAATTGTTTATTAACATTAGGTGTTCAGATTCCAAAATATATTTTATCATTCTTTTTGATATTTGAGCTATGGTCTGATATGTTTCTTATGGAATTTCTCCTTGCGCATTTTTTCATCCAGAATTCTCAGATCATTTTTTATTATTTCTTCCAGTCTTTAAGAAATAATAAAGGATAACTACTCTCAACAATAACAATCAATGCAACTCATAAATCATCATAGTTTCTTATTAAAACCTTGCGGAAAGCCCGCCACCCATACCAAAACGGTTATCGTAGCTTCCCATTATGGAAAAGTTTCTTCCTAATACATATTCTAAACCAACCTGCCACGTAGTTTCTTCTTCAAATTTTGTCCCGGCTTCGAAATCGTTTACCCAACCAAAATCCATTTGATATTCATATTCTCCATAGAGAGCAATATGGCGTGTAACCATTGTAGCTGTAGAGAGGCTTATCTGTGGGCGTAACTTATTATCTATACGTAAATCAGCATCTACAAGTAAAGGCAAAAGGTAACGTACACCCACCACTCCCGTGGTGGAAAGCTCATCAAGACTATCTTTCATTTCATTTTCCAGGTTTACCCCACCAAACACCCGAAAGTAACTATTTAGCCAACGTTCATAAGTAATTTCGGCTTCAAGGTTTTCATTCCATCCATATTCTGCCCTAGCGATAAACTGATTGCGTATATTGGTTGCGGTTAGGAACAGTTCAGTCATATGGCTGGCTGCTGTTACTTCGCCCCAAGTCCACATATGGTCTGCCTCAGTAGTCAAATTTGATAAAGGATACCCTTTTAATCGTTTATCACGCGGGGTATCATAACTAAAAACTCTGGCCATTCCCGCATTTAAATGATAAAGTATGTGGCAATGGAAAAACCAGTCCCCGGTTTCATTAGCATCAAATTCAATTACTACTTTTTGCATTGGAGCTACATTTACTGTATGTTTTAATGGACTTCGCTCGCCATTTTCATTTAGTACCCTAAAAAAATGCCCGTGTAAGTGCATTGGGTGGTGCATCATTGTCATATTATTCAAAGTGATGCGTACTACTTCCCCTTGGTTAATCTTTATTTTATCAGTTTCAGAAAGAGGTACGCCGTTGATGGACCATACGTAACGGTTCATATTTCCGGTCAGGTTGAACAGCATTTCGCGTATGGGTTTTCCATTTTCAAATTCGGTCTTTCCGGGAGCTTTTAAATAGTTATAATTGAACTCGGGGTTACCACCCGTTTTCTTATTGTCGCCAATCACTTTTTCTTGTGGTACCATATAACCCATTTTCATCCCGTCTTTCATTTCCATTTTTTCATTCTGCATCTGCATATCGCCGTGATTCATTTTGTCGTGGTCCATTTTGCTAGAATCCTTCTTCATATTCATCATTTTATCGTGCTTCATTTTATCATCTTTCATATCCATTTGCATTCCATCCATCTCCATCGCATATTTCTTCATTTTTTTGATAGAATCATTTTTTGAAGGATTGAATTTTGCGGCAGGCGCACCCATTTTCATACCCATTGACATCATTTCCTTCATCTGCTTAATCAAATCTGGTTTCGGTACAATAGGCGCCTGTAAAATTTCGCCGGTTCCCAAATAGGCAGAAGCCTGCCCCGATCCATCCTGGGATGTGGCACGAATTTCAAGTTTTCCGTTATCCGGAATCGTTACTATAAAGTCATAGGTTTCGGCAACACCAATAAGGGTTTTGTTTTTCTTTACGGGAACCACATCCAATCCATCTGCTGAGACCAACAATGGGTCTTCTCCTCCAAACGTAAGCCAGAAATAGGATGCAGCTGCAGCGTTTACAAAGCGCAAGCGTACCCTTTCTCCAGGTTGAAATTCTGGATATTGCTGTTCGGCCTTTCCGTTTATAAAGAACAGGTCATAGTAGTTATCAAGGATGGCCATATCGGGCATACGTTGCCACATCATTTTCAACTTAGCACCAGTAGCACCTTTAGCAATAACCTTATCCCAACTTTGTACTTGATTTTTTTTGATGAGATACCATTCATTACCTCGCTTCAGATTCTTCAATTGTGACTTTGGATTTTCGTCCATCCAATCGGACAATACTAGAACTAAGTCTTCGTCATATTCTAACTCGGTTTGTTGGGGGTTTATTTGAATAGACCCGTAAACGCCTCGCTGTTCTTGTAATCCAGTATGAGAATGATACCAATAAGTTCCAGATTGTTTTAGAGCAAACTTATATTGAAATGTTTCCCCTGGCTGTATGGGAGGTGTGGTTAGGTAAGGCACTCCATCGTAAAAATTAGGCAATATCAACCCGTGCCAATGTACCGATGTTTCTTCATCCATATTGTTGGTTACATTAATAATTGCAAATTCCCCTTCTGTGAATTCTAAGTTAGGCCCGGGAATACCACCGTTAATGGTCATCGCCTTTACCTCTTTTCCAGTATAGTTGACTGTTTCATAATCTATAATTAGATTATATTCACGCTCCGGCCAGTTATCTACATTCTCTTCGGTTAGATTTGCTGTCTGGGCAGTTACGTTTATTGTTATTTGAAGAAATAATAATATTGATAATTTTATTTTCATTTATTGCATTTTAGATTAAAAGAATATATCAGTAACACTTTCTAATAATTAATATTAGCGTGTAATCCAAAACTGAGACTAAATGAGGAGGGTATCAAAAAAAATATACAAGCGATTTTTTAATGCTGGTAGCGGATGGGTAATCGGCATACTACTTTCAACATCTTCAAAATTTAATACTAAGATCAAATTAAATTCAGATGGATAGGCTATGACAGGAAAAGAAGGGAAAGAAAGAAATGAAGGAAAAGAGTTTTTTAATTCATTTTGGCCTTCTATTAAAACTTGGTTATCGGTACAACAGGTATTATTTGCTTGTAATTTTTCATTTTCACTATCTATTGAATTCTCAAAACAACAAGACTTTGTTTTTTGAAATATTGCACTATCAATTAATAGCTCACCACAATAATGTCTATTTACTGAAAATGAGAGAGTCGAAAAAACAACCAGGAAGCCTAAGCTATTAATAAGGATATTTTTAAAAATCTTAATCACAATATTCTGGTTAGTTTTAAATCAATAAAATTAAAGCTAATCTTCTGATGACAGTATTAAAAATTTGTAATAAACTTTCATTTTTTGGTAACGTCTTAACTTCATTATCACAAAATAACATAAACTGTATATGCTTATTTGGTTTTATTTTAACCTGAAAAAAATAATTTTTTATCCTATTGATTATACTGAAAAGGATATTACTCTAAAATAAAGTGTTTGTTAACAAGTATTTCGATACTCAGAACAAAATTTTCTATTTAATAAGTTCTCAAATTTGGATAAATAGAACCTTATTATTTAATAAAAATGGTCATTTTCTTTTAAAGAACCGTGAAAATGACTTAATTCGAGCAGTAAAATTTTTAATTGAATTCCCTCACAAGTCTTTTGCACACCCTGTGCATCCCTATTTTCTTATCTTTGTTGTGTGAAAATAATCGCATTCATATTATCATTATATGTGTTCGGGCTCAATTTACTAGCCTGTAACGATAACGACTCTTCAGTAATCTCTTCAGATTCTGAAATAACCGCGGTTAGTTTTCAGGAGATGGATCTTGACCACTCCCACAATCAGATAGCAGATTTATGTCCACCATTTTGTAGTTGTCATTGCTGCCATGTACACACTGTAGATTTTGGTTCTTCAAATTTTGAACCTTTGGTTACGGACATTCCATCCAAAGCATTTGTTCATTTCGATAATTTTGGAGATGAACCTATTCTTTCCTTTTTAGATCCTCCAAGGGTTTAATTCAGTTTTTTAATAGGATAACTATATCCTTTTTTGGCCCTTAACACCAGTTTTTATTGTGATCAGGGCGATATCGATTTTTCTTCTTAGGAACTATCGAGATGTTTAACTGAATTAATTTTTCTTATATGATTAATAGAATCATTTCATTTTCCATTAATAATAAATTTATTGTTGGACTACTTACTATAGCGCTTATTGGTACTGGTATTTGGTCCATGTCTACCGTAAATCTGGGATCGGTACCAGATATTACCAACAATCAGGTGCAGGTGATTACCCAATCCCCTAATCTGGCTACCGAAGATATTGAACAGTTTGTAACCTATCCTGTAGAACTTTCCATGGGGAATTTACCCGGAGTTACAGAAATACGATCGGTTTCCCGGTTTGGACTTTCTGTAGTTACCATCGTTTTTAAAGACGATATGGGAACTTACCTGCCCCGTCAGCTTGTTCAGGAAAAGCTTAATGAATTGAACCAAACAATTCCAGAAAAATTTGGCAGTCCGGCGATGGGCCCAATATCCACCGGCTTAGGGCAAATTTATGAATACACGATTAAACCGGAAGAAGGATATGCAGACGACTATTCTCCCATGGAGCTTCGAACAATTCAGGACTGGATAGTTAAACGTCAACTAACCCTGTTGGAAGGAGTGGTTGAAGTAAATTCTTTTGGAGGTTCAATAAAGCAATACGAGGTTGCCGTTAATCCGGAAAAATTAAACAGTACCGGTATCAGTATATCTGAAGTTTACGAAGCTTTGTCCCGTAATAATGTGAATACAGGGGGAGCTTATATTGAAAAAAATAAAATGTCCAATTTTATAAGAGGGGAAGGATTAATTCGCTCGTTGGACGATATTAGAGAGATTTCTATCACCACCCAAAATGGCATTCCGGTGACTATTGGAGATGTTGCTGAAAATGTTCAGTATGGAAGTCAGGTGCGGTATGGTGCTTTTACCCAGGATGGCGAAGAAGCAGTGGGTGGAATTATTATGATGCTTAAAGGAGCCAATCCAAATGCCGTAATTCAGGATGTTAAAGATCGTATGGCCGAGGTATCAAAATCTTTGCCTGAAGGTTTAACCATCGCACCTATCATTGACCGAAGTGAATTGATAGGAAGAACTACCGATACTGTTAAAACTAATTTACTGGAAGGTGCATTGATAGTGATTTTTGCACTGGTGATATTACTGGGAAGTCTAAGAGGTGGCCTTATAACCGCTACTACCATCCCATTGTCCCTGCTCTTTGCCTTTATTCTCATGAAACAATTCAATGTTTGGGCAAATTTAATGAGTCTGGGTGCGATTGACTTCGGAATCATTATAGACGGGGCAGTTATTATTATTGAAGGCACTGTATATGAAATACAAAAGCGCATTCGATCCGGTAAAATAAAATTCAAGAAGGGTGTCATGGATGAGGTGGCGTATGATGCAGGGAGTACTATGATGGGTTCTGCCTTCTTCGGACAAATCATTATACTTATTGTTTTTGCACCTATTCTCTTTCTTACGGGTGTAGAAGGAAAAATGTTTCGACCCATGGCATTTACCTTCGGTTTTGCCATGATTGGGGCAATTTTCTTATGCCTTACTTACGTACCCATGATGTCCGCTTTACTGATGAAACCTATTCAGAATAAAAAGAACTGGTTTGGCAGGTTCGAACGCTGGCTGGAAAAAATAAGCGATAAAATTATTCGTGCAATTCAAAAAGTATATATGCCTTTACTTAGAGGGGCATTAAAACTGAAATTAATAGTACTTGGTTCCGCAGTAGTATTACTTATTATTGCTGGTTTTCTATTTTCCAGAATGGGAGGGGAATTCGTTCCACAACTCGATGAAGGGGATATAGCCATGCAGGCGTTAATTAGGCCTGGTAGCTCACTTACAGAATCCATAGAGGTCTCTAAAAAAATAGAAAATTTACTTTTAGAAAATTTCCCCGAAATTAAAACAGCTACGGCGAGAATAGGGGTGGCTGATATTCCTACAGATCCTATGCCTATGGACATAGCAGATATGTACCTGATCCTTGAAAAAGATAAGGATAAATGGACTACATCTGATACTAAAGAAGGGTTGATAGAACAAATCAAGGAAAAACTTAACGAAGAGCTTACCGGGGTCAACCTGGTATTTACCCAACCGGTAGAGCTACGCTTTAATGAGTTGCTTGAAGGTGTCAGGGAAGATATTGCGGTTAAATTATATGGGGAAGATCTGAAAGTCCTGTCAGAAAAAGTGCAGGAGATGGCAGATATTATTCAAACTGTGCCCGGAGCAGGAGATGTGAATCCTGAAAGAACTTCTGGTTTACCGCAAATGACCGTAAAATTTAATCGTAGGAAAATTGCCCAATATGGGTTGGACATTCAAAAGGTTAACGATTACATAAGCACCGCATTCGCCGGAGGTACAGCGGGAGTTATTTTTGAAGGAGAAAAACGCTTTGATTTGGTGATACGTTTCGATGAAAATCATCGAAAGAATATTGATGATCTGCGGGGGATGTATATAGATCTTCCCGATGGAACCCAGGTGCCTATCAAAGAAGTGGCTAATATTGAATATGTGGCGGGACCCATGCAAATTTCCAGGGATGACACTTATAGAAGAACCTATGTAGGGGTTAATGCCCGGGGTAGGGATGTGGAATCTGTAGTGAATGACATTCAGCAGAAACTGGATGAAGAATTAGATTTACCTCCAGGCTATTATATTTCTTATGGCGGGGAATTCGAGAACCTCCAAAGTGCTAAAGACCGATTAATCATCGTAGTTCCAATTGCGCTATTTTTAATTTTTGTCCTCCTATATTTTGCCTTACAGTCTTTTTCCCAATCTATCATGATTTATATAGCAATTCCATTGGCTGCCATTGGAGGCGTGTTCGCCTTGTGGATAAGGGATATGCCATTCAGTATTTCTGCCGGTGTGGGATTCATCGTATTATTTGGGGTAGCAGTTTTAAACGGACTGGTACTTATCAATAGATTTAATTCCTTAAAAGAAGAAGGAGTGACCAGTATAAGAGAAAGGATTTTTACAGGAACCAAAGAACGAATTAGACCTATTATGTTAACAGCGACAACAGATATTTTTGGCTTTTTGCCGATGGCATTTTCTACTTCGGCGGGTGCAGAAGTGCAACAACCACTTGCTACGGTAGTAATTGGTGGGATGCTTACAGCGACTTTGCTAACGCTCATTGTGCTACCGGTGCTTTATACTTTTGTAGAAAGGAAACGGGAAAAGAAAAAACAAAAGTCCAACGAGCTTAAAAACACCTATTCAGGATCTTTGGCTACCATCCTGGTTATAGGTTGCATTCTGGGCGGGACTTTTTCAGCTTCCGCTCAATCAAACACGGAGGAAAGTAGCCAGGATTTACAAGATAGTTTGCAAACTATTAGTTTGGAAAATGCGAAAGAGATGGCGGTTAAAAACTATCCTCAGTTAAAAGCTGCTCAGCTCGCAATAGAAGGTGAAGAAGTATTAAGCAAAACAGCTTTTGATTTTGGGAATACTCAAATCTTTACAGGAAAAGAAGAAGTAGGAAATGGATCTGACGGTATTTATACTAAAATAGGGGTTCAACAACAGGGCATTGATATCTTCGGAATTGCACCCCGCTTAAAGTTGCAAAAAGAAAGAGTAGCTCTTGCAGAAAACGCTTTGGATCTTAATACTATAGAAATTGAACGCCGGGTAAGCCGGGCCTGGGCTTCGGTTTATTCTCAAAAAAAGATATATCAGGTATATAAGAAAATGGATTCAATATTTGAAGATATTGAACGCGCTGCCCGGATTAGATATGAAACAGAAGCCACCTCCAAACTGGAATACCTGGCCACCTCCAATCAGGGAAACGAGGTTAGAATACAGTTAGAGCAATCTTTTCGAAATTATCAAAAGTCATTGCAACAACTAAATCTCTGGCTGGCCAGCGATACCTTATACGACGTTCCCGAGGTATCGGCTGAAACATTAGATGAACCATTAAATTTTTTAGTGGAATCACTAGAAAATCATCCATTTCTAAATGTAGCTGAGCAGAGGGTAGATGTAGCCAGGGCTATTACGAAAGAACGGAAATCTGAGTTCTTGCCTAAACTTCAGGGACAATATGCCATGCAGGAAATAAATGGACAATCGGGGTTTTATCAATACCAAATAGGTATACAGATTCCATTATTCTTTGGTCCCACATTGGGACGTACACAGGAAGCAAAAATCAACCGGGAGATCGCAGAACAGAATTTTTATCAGGATAAACTGGAACTGGAAACAGAATATATGAATATGCGGGAAGAATTTATAAAATGGAGAAATTCCTGGAACTATTATAAAGAGGAAGCTCTTCCTTTGGCTAAGGAGCAACAGAACGGATCTGTGCTGGCATTTAAAGAAGGAGCTATAGATTATGTGACTTTTCTTCAAAATATAAGGGATGCAATTCGTATCGAGGTGAATGCGTGGGGCGCTTTCAATGATTATCTCGATAGCCGTTACCAACTCGAATATTATCTGAAAAATTCAAAGTAAAAAATTAAACATAAAAACGATATGAATATTAAAACTATAAATCTCCTGATGCTTGCTTTTTCACTTACGCTGTTTATAGGTTGTAAGGAAGACTCTAATACAGAAGAAAACAGCTCCGGGGAAACAGCTTCTCATTCAGAAGAAGAAAATAAGGAGAACAATGAAAAAGAAAGTGGGATGCGTTCAGTACACCTTTCTGAATTAAAATTTAACAGCCTGGGAATCAAAGTAGATTCGTTAGGTACCAAAGCACTCTCTGGGATAGTAGAAGCAAATGGGCAATTGGAAGTGCCGCCTCAGTACGAAGCTACCGTTACTGCAATTTTAGGAGGTAATGTTACTTCTATAAAGGTTATTGAAGGTGATAAGGTTAGGAAAGGAGAAGTCCTTGCATACCTTTCCCATCCTAACTTAACAAAGATGCAAACAGATTATATTAATGCATATAACAGGATGCAGTTTTTAGAAAAAGAATTTGAAAGACAACAACGTTTATATGAAGCAGAAGTCGGTTCTGGAAAGACGTTTCAACAAACCCAGGCAGATTTTCAGTCGGTAAAAGGAGAAGTGAGTGGGTATGAATCTCAATTGCGACAATTAAATATAAATGCTACACAAGTAAGAAATGGAAACCTTTACGAATATGTTCCTGTGGTTAGTCCAATAGCGGGTTTTATAGAAAAGGTAAAGGTGCAAATAGGGCAATATGTGGAGCCACAAACCAGTATGTTCATGGTCGTTGATAATGAGCACGTCCATGCCGATTTAATGGTTTTTGAAAAAGATATTTATAAGGTGAAAGAGGGTCAGAAAATTTCTTTTACGCTGGAATCTGTCCCTGGAAGCAATTTAACAGGAGAAATATATTCCGTAGGAAAACAATTTGAACAAAATCCGAAAGCCGTTCATGTACACGCCGAAATTGACAAAAAAGAGGACTACCTGATTCCGGGAATGTATATACAGGGGAAAATAAGGACTGGTGAAGCACCAGTCCCTGCTTTGCCGGAAGAAGCGGTCATTGAAGAAGATGGGAACCCATATATTTTTACCGCCCAGAAACATCAGGAGGAAGGTAAAACGGAATGGGAACTGAAACCTGTTCAGGTGAGAACGGGAATAACCGAAGATGGCTGGGTAGAAATTAAACTTTTGGAATCATTACCGGAAGGTACGATGGTGGCCTACAATAATGCCTATTATCTGGTTTCTGAAATGCAAAAGAGTCAAACTTCCCACGGTCATTAAAATTGAAAACACTATAAAAAGATTCAAACATGAAAGAAATCAAAGCATTTATAAAACCAAAAAGGGTTCAGAAGGTAATTGAAGCTTTAAGTGAAAAGGGATTTAAAAGTATGACTATTTCACAGGGGGAGGGTACTGGCTCCTTCAAAGCAAAGGGAGCTTCTCCATCACTGGATTTTCATATTACCGATAGTCCTGTAGTAAAACTTGAGCTGGTATGCCAGAACGAAGAAGCGCAATCGGCCATAGCTATAATCCTTGAAAACGGTAAAACGCCAGATCCAGGTGATGGTATTATTTATTTATCAAATATTGAAGATGCTTTTCAGATTAAAACCGGAATGTCTTTAAAGAAACATGACTCGTAATACGTTGAAAAATGAATGAGATAGAAAAAATATTGGAAGCGCATGACGTTCGTCCTACGGCAATGCGTATTTTGATTTATAGATTTATGGGAAAAATGGAACGGGCCGTGGCACTTACCGAAATAGAGAATGCATTTGTAAAGGCTGATCGAGCTACCTTATCCCGTACAATTAAGACCTTTGAAATCAGCGGAATTGTGCATCAAATTGATGACGGGACAGGAATACCAAAATATGCGCTTTGTGAAAGCGATTGCAATTGCGAGATAGAACAGGATTTACATATTCATTTCCATTGTACCAGTTGCGATGAAACAGTTTGTTTGACAGATCATAAAATTCCTCATATTAATTTACCGGAAGGTTATATAGCTGAAAATGTAAACTTAGTAGTAAAAGGAATTTGTGAAAAGTGTAATGGTGATTTTACTAACTCCAGGATTTAAATTTACCAATATTGGGATATGATCATAGTTTATAAAAGAGACAAGACGTTATATACGGTCATTAAAAATAATTTTGACGAGGAAGATTTTGAAAAGCTATATGTGACATTACAGGATCATATAAAAAACCATACAAAAACCAGCTGGTATGTCGAAATGGAGGACATTTAATACTTGGCAAAAAGTGTCTTAAACAAAATCAAGATATTTGAATTCTCCAGGGAAGAACATTTAAAAAATGTCGCTTTTGTAGGTAAAGTAAAATGGCAGGAACAATTTACTGAATTACTGAAGCCGTTTACTAAGGCACAGATTAAACTTTTTAGAGATAACGAAAAAGCATCGGCCAAAGAATGGATAATAAACGCCTAACATTATGAAAAAACTACAAATAAAAATTCCGGTGCTATTACCTCAGGTACCTAATGAGAAAGATTCTTGTGTAAATAGACTTATTAAAGAGTTAGAGGCAGAAAATGGGGTAGAGAAAGTTCATATTTCCGATAAAGAGCCAGATGAAGTCCCACAATTATGCTTTCACTATGATCCTGACATAATCTCGATAGGCCGCATACAATCTTTGGCTGAACACACCGGCGCTGCCATTACAGAGAAATACGGTCATTTGCTACTGGAAGTAGAAGGGCTGAGGCATACCCGCCATGCTCGAAACATAGAGAGAAACCTTCTGGCAGTTAGCGGGATATTGGAGGCTTCTGTTTCTGCTTCAGGATTAATAAGGCTTGAGTTCAATAAAAAAGAAACAAATTTTGATGATATAAGTAACCAAATTGAGAAGGAAGATCTTAAGGTTCAGCGAAGTTCCTCAAACGAAAATGATTACGCCGAAGCATCCCAAAAAAATCGCGGAAGCTCAAAAAAGGAAGATAAAGTGAAACAAAGTTCCGCAGCGAACCATGATCACAAAGAGGGTGATGGTCACGCTGCCGGAGAAGATCATTCCCATGCCCATGGAGGAGTTTTTGGGAAAAACACTGAACTTATCTTTGCAATTATTTGCGGTGTACTTTTAGGAATTGGTTTTGGACTTTCTTTTGTGGAGACTATACCTGATTGGGTTAGTTTATCTTTATACATAGGGGCTTATTTCTTTGGGGGTTATTTTACTGCGAAAGAAGCTATTGAAACTGTGGCAAAAGGAGGTTTCGAAATTGATTTTTTAATGTTGGTAGCTGCTGTTGGAGCTGCCATCCTGGGAGAATGGGCAGAAGGAGCTTTATTATTATTTCTATTTAGTCTGGGACATGCCCTGGAGCACTATGCAATGAATAAAGCTAGAAAATCTATTGCCGCGCTTGCAGACCTAGCACCCAAAACGGCATTACTCAAAAAAGAGGGTAAAACCGAAGAAGTTGGAATTGAGGAATTGAGTATTGGCGATACCATCGTGGTTAAACCCAATAGTAAAATATCTGCAGACGGTGTGGTGGTCAACGGAAAAAGCAGCGTAAACCAGGCCCCAATTACCGGGGAGAGTGTTCCCGTTGATAAGATTCCCGTAGAAGATAAAAACAGGGACTATTCTGAAGACGATGAAATCAAGGATGAAAACCGGGTATTCGCCGGTACGATCAATGGTAATAATACCTTGGAAATAAAGGTAATAAAAGAAGCCAAAGACTCTACCCTGTCCCGACTGGTCAAACTCGTCAACGAGGCACAGACCCAGAAATCTCCAACTCAGCTCTTGACTGATAAATTTGAAAAATACTTTGTACCATCTGTACTGATATTGGTCGGTATCCTGCTTTTTGCTTTTCTGGTCATTGATGAACCATTTAGTGCTAGTTTTTACCGGGCGATGGCAGTATTGGTAGCTGCAAGTCCCTGTGCCCTGGCAATTTCAACCCCAAGTGCCGTTTTAAGTGGTGTGGCAAGGGCAGCAAAAGGTGGAGTGCTAATTAAAGGTGGTCGTCCATTGGAAGATCTTGGAGAATTAACGGCTTTAGCCTTTGATAAGACAGGTACTCTAACAGAGGGTAAGCCTAAACTTACCGAAGTAGTACCATTGGGTGATATTGAAGAAAATGAACTTTTAAAGATAGCCATTGCTGTTGAAAACCTGAGCGACCATCCTTTGGCCAAAGCCGTGGTAAGGGATGGAAAAGTGCGACTGAAAGGTGCCGAAATACCAAATGCTTCCGATCTGGAAGCTGTCCTGGGAAAAGGTATCAAAGCCTCCCTGGGAAATGATAAAATCTATATTGGTAATCTTGACCTATACGATGACCTTGATGATGAAAAACCGTCAGAAGATATATCCACTAAAGTAAAAGGGCTCGAAAGTGGGGGAAACACTACGATGCTTATAAGAAAGAACAAGGACTATATCGGCATCATTGCATTGATGGATACCCCACGTGAAGCTGCCAAATCTACACTGCAACAATTAAAGGAAATTGGCATTAAACGTATGATAATGCTAACAGGGGATAATCAAAAAGTTGCAGATGCTGTGGCAAAAGAAATAGGAATAACCGATGCCTGGGGAAGTCTGTTACCGGAAGAAAAAGTAGATGCAATAAAAAAATTAAAAGAGAAGGAAAGCAAAGTGGCGATGATAGGTGATGGGGTAAATGATGCTCCTGCTATGGCAAATAGTACCGTAGGTATTGCAATGGGAGCAGCAGGAAGTGATGTTGCCCTGGAAACGGCAGATATAGCACTTATGGCCGATAAACTCGAAACCCTGCCATTTGCAATTGGATTGAGTAGAAAAGCAAAGTCCATTATCAAGCAGAATCTTTGGGTAAGCCTGGGTATTGTAGCCTTACTTATACCAGCTACCATCTTTGGTTTTGCGAATATAGGTATTGCGGTAGTTATTCACGAAGGCTCCACACTCTTGGTAGTTTTTAACGCTTTAAGGCTTTTAGCTTATAAAAAATAGGATTAAAAAGATGATTTACAAGATTTTGTTTTTGAAATGAAATTGCCATGACCAAAACGGAAAAGATATTATCAAATCACGAGATTAAGCCTACTCAAATGAGGTTAAAAATTTACAAGTTTCTGAAAAGGAAGCAAAGTGCCGTGTCATTTTCCGATTTGAAAAAGGCTTTTGTACAAAGGAGTGAAACCAATAAAACAGCAAACAGAACGACTTTTTATCGTAATCTCAAGATTTTTGAGGATAAAGGCCTGATTCATCAGATTAATGATGGGACTGGAGTAGCAAAATATGCGATTTCTGATGAAAATGCCAGAAATAAATATGGTACAGATTTACATATGCATTTTTATTGTACAGACTGTAGAAAAACAATCTGTTTACCGAACAAAATATCGGAAGAAAGTTTGCCGGACATTTATGAAGTGTGTGATGTGAATCTAGTATTAAAAGGGATATGTGAAAAATGCAAAAAAAATAACAGGTGAGTGTTCTAGAATTCTGAACCTATACAGCTTAGGGGACCCTCTCTAACTTAAAAAATATTATGGCAGAACTAAAAAAATCATTGGGTACACTTCGCCTAACCTTCTACGGCGTGGGTACCATTGTAGGCGCCGGGATTTATACTGTAATTGGTGCTGCAGCCGGCCAAGCCGGTTACGATCTATGGTTAAGTTTTATTTTGGCTGCGGTGGCGGCCAGTTTTTCAGCACTTTCCTATGCAGAATTATCCTCCACCTACCCCAATGCTGGGGCTGAATTCATTTTCGTCCGTAAAGCCTTTCCTAAAATAGATATTCCTTCCTTCCTAACAGGTTGGACAATAGCTTTTCACAGCTCTGCCACGATTGCAGCTGTATTGCTGGCATTTTCAGGTTATTTAAATGTCTTTTTAAATATTCCGGCTTTACTGGTTAGTTATGGGGCATTAGTGGTTCTTGCGCTCATAAGTATTACCGGGATTAAAAAATCTTCCACGGCAAATATTATAATGGTCAGTATTCAACTTTTAGGCCTTTTTATACTTATAGCGATAGGATTAGCAGAAACCGGACCGCCTAAAGCTGAATTTTTTAAGATTGAATCCTTTTCAAATACTATTGCGGCTACTGCAACCCTGTTTTTTGTTTATACTGGGTTCGAGCATATGGCGGCCTTAGGCTCTGAAGTAAAAAATCCGGGCAGAACTATTCCAAAGGCTTTTTTATTGACAATGCTTTTTACAACGATTATCTATTTGCTTATTTCATTTACTGTACTTAATATAAGCGATCCTTCAAAACTCGCAGGTGTTGATTCGCCATTGTCGTTAGCCGCATCTAACCTAAATAACTGGTTACCGGTTGCCTTGGGTATTGCAGCCTTATTTGCTACAGCAAATGCCGCTTTTAGTGGTATCATTTCTATAAGTCGATTACTGTTTGGGATGGCAAGTGCTGGAGAGCTGCCCAAATTTATGACCAAAACTAATGCTCAAAAAGTACCCTGGGCAACTACTCTAATTGTAATGGTCGCTGTAGCCGGATTTCTGCTTTTGGGAGATATAAAGATCGTTGCCGGCATGTCTTCGCTGGGAGCTTTGCTTGTTTTTGTTGCCGTTAATGTGGCTCTCATCATATTACGTTTTAAATCTCCAAATGAAAAAAGGCCATTCAAGGTTCCATTATCAATAGGGAAAGTTCCCATCCTTCCCATTCTTGCCATAATTATTAGCCTAGCATTGGTGGTTCAATATGAATGGCAGGTATATGCAGCCTTTGTAGGAGCCATAGTGGTGGGCATAGTGCTAGATTATTTTTTAGATAAAAGGGAAAAAAAAGATATAGACCCGGAAAAGGAAAAAAAATTGTTTAACCATTAAAAATTTTAATATGGACTGGATGTTTGAAGATTTCAAAACTGAGCTTGATTCCCTGAATCCGGCCATTAAAAAGAAAGCATTGAAAATTGCCAGGCAATTAGTTGAGGAGAAAAATTACTCAAAGGAAAAAGCTATATCAGAGGCTATTCCCAGGGCTGAAGAGTGGTTTTACGATTTAGAGGGTTAATAATTAATTAAAAACGATATAAAATGTTACAAATAATCGAGTTACAAGGAAAAAATATTCTTGCCACAAAAGCTTCCGGCAAACTAAGAAAGGAAGATATTGAAAAAATACATCCACTGGTTCACAATATACTGGACAAGGGAATAAAGGTTCGTTGGTATTTTGAGATGGAGAAATTTACGGGCTGGGATTTTCCCGGATTATGGGAAGACCTGAAAATGGATACAATCCACGCAAAAGATTATGAGAAAATTGCGATGGTTGGAGATAAAAAATGGCAGGATTGGATAAGCCAATTTATGAAACCATTTACGAATGCAGATATAAAATATTTTGATTTAGAAGACAATGAAAGGGCGAAAGACTGGATAAAAAAATAATTCTATGGCTCACAATCACTCACATAGTTCACAAAATCACGGAAAAGCTTTTGGTATAGGGATAGCCCTAAATACCATGTATGTTGCAGTAGAACTATATTACGGATTTGTCGCAAATTCTTCAGCACTTTTGGCGGATGCGGGTCACAATGCCAGCGATGTTTTTAGTCTTATACTTGCCTGGGCTGCAATTATTATTGCCACAAAAAAACCCTCTAAACGCTACACGTACGGTTTACGAAAAACGACTATTCTGGCCTCGATGATCAATGGGCTAATTATTATTGCAGCTGCTGGGTTGATTGCCTGGGATGCGATTCAAAAGTTTCAAAATCCTGTTGAAATCTCAGGTAACCTTGTAATGATCGTTGCAGCCATTGGCCTGGTAGTAAATACTGGTACGGCCTTTCTCTTTTGGAAAGGACAAAAAGGGGATCTAAACATACGGGGTGCGTTTCTCCATATGGCAGCTGATGCCGGGGTTACCTTGGGAGTGCTGCTTGGTGGTCTCGCCATCAAATACACCGGCTTAACCTGGATAGATCCCGCGCTAAGTTTAATAATTGTACTGGTTATTTTATATAGTTCCTGGGGCCTTCTTCGTGATTCGGTTAAAATAGCGATAGACGCGGTTCCAAAAAATATTAATATTGACGAAGTTGAGGAATTTTTATCAGACCTTAAAGGGGTAGAGGACGTTCACGATTTACATATATGGGCTATGAGTACAACTGAAACTGCCCTCTCTACCCATTTAGTGGTTCCTAAAGGATATGATGACCAATTTCTATATGACATCCGTGATCAGCTATGCGATAAATTTAAAATAACCCATACTACCATTCAGATAGAAAAAGAATTTGGAGATAAAGAATACCAGCCTTATCAGGAATTAGATACTAATTAGAAGTTATGAAAGAAAAGAATTCAGTTATTTCAGAGGAAACTTCCTGTTCCATTCAGGAATCAGAAGATTGTTGCGGAAGTATGGCTGGTAATGAGGAAGAATTGGTTGCAAACAAACCAAGTTTTACTGTTTACATTCCGGCTATTTTTAGCTTCCTGTTTTTAATTATAGGAATTCTATTAGATTACCTGGGAACATTTTCCCGTTTTTCCAGCTGGATCAGAATCCTCTGGTATGCTGTGGCCTATTTACCCGTGGGTTTACCTGTGATGAAGGAAGGTTGGAAAAGTATCAAAAATGGGGATTTCTTTACAGAATTTCTTTTAATGTCCATTGCTACAATTGGTGCTTTTATTATAGGTCAATACCCCGAAGGGGTAGCCGTAATGTTATTCTATACGGTAGGTGAACTATTCCAGGCTTCTGCTGTAAAAAAAGCTAAGGGAAATATCAAGGCCTTGTTGGATGTAAGACCTAATGAAGCCTTACTGTATCAAAATAATAATTATGTTTCGGTGCCACCTGAATCTGTGAAAATTGGTTCAAAAATTCAAGTTAGGGTAGGGGAGAAAGTTCCATTGGACGGAAAACTGTTATCTGATAAAGCCTCCTTAAATACGGCGGCCCTTACAGGGGAAAGCAAACCAGATACTATCGCAAAAGGCTCAACCGTATTTGCCGGAAGCATTAATCTGAATGATGTTATTCAAATTGAAACCACAAAGGAATTTAAGGACAGTTCAATTGCCCGTATCCTGGATATGGTTCAGAATGCCATAGCCCGTAAGTCAAAAACAGAATTATTCATCCGAAAATTCGCCAGGGTTTATACGCCAATAGTTGTATTCCTTGCGATTGGCCTAACCTTTCTACCCTACTTTTTTGTTGATAATTATATATTCCAGGATTGGTTTTATAAGGCATTAATTTTTCTGGTAATTTCCTGTCCGTGTGCCCTCGTAATTTCTATCCCATTGGGTTATTTCGGAGGTTTGGGTGCAGCGTCTCGTAACGGAATCCTCTTTAAAGGCGCATCTTTTCTGGATACCATGACCAAAATAAATACTGTTGTGATGGATAAAACTGGGACCCTCACCAAAGGAGTGTTTAAAATAAAGGAAATTGTAAGTAGCCCTGAAATTACGGAAGAAGAATTAATGAAATACCTCTGGGCGATAGAGGAACAGTCAACTCATCCTATAGCTAAGGCTATCATGGAGTATAAAAAAGATAATTCAGCTTATAAAGCATCCCAAGTAAGTGAGGTTGCAGGAAAGGGATTAAAAGGAATAGTTACAGGTAAATCTGTTTTGATTGGCAATAAAGAACTATTGGATTCCCACGATATCATATCTCCAACTGAAATAAATAATATTGTAGAATCTGTGGTATTGGTGGCTATTGATGGTGATTTTGCTGGTTACGTCACTATAGCTGATGAGCTGAAAGAAGATGCACATCAAGCGATCAAAGAAATTCGTAAAACCGGAATATCGAAAATTATAATCCTCTCTGGCGACAAGGATTCTATTACCGGAGAGCTTGGTAGAGAAATGGGATTAGATCAGGCCATAGGTGGATTGTTACCGGAAGATAAACTCGATGAAGTAGAATCTTTAAAAAAACAGGTAGGAGTTAAAGTTGCTTTTGTAGGTGACGGTATTAACGATGCGCCCGTCCTTGCAACAAGTGATGTTGGGATAGCAATGGGTGGTCTGGGAAGCGATGTAGCTATTGAAACTGCAGATGTCATCATTCAAACAGACCAGCCTTCTAAAATCGCACAGGCCATTAAAATAGGCCGATCCACTAGAAAAATTGTGTGGCAGAATATCGCTTTGGCATTTGGTGTTAAAATAGCCGTTATGGTCTTAGGTGCTTTCGGAATGGCAACAATGTGGGAGGCCGTATTTGCCGATGTTGGAGTTGCAATGTTAGCTATCCTCAACGCAATTCGTTTGCAGAATATGAACTGGAAATAAAATTAGATCTTATTTGACGCTTTTTTACGGGCGAAAATATATAGATAATTTATTCGATTTGGATGAATTAGACTGCTTGTATTATAATATCAAAAAGATGAATCGGTATAAATATTTTAATATCAACACCAAAGGACTCTATATCTTCTCGTTTCTATAAAAACTCCAGAAAATTGCTATTCGCGGATTTACAAATTTTTAATACTCCTTTGGAATACTAATAAAGTTACTCTCTTTCCTCTAACATTTCACGGATTTATAAACTAGCAAATTGCAATATTTTTTAGAATCTATTAATATTTAAACTTAAAGCTATTCTTATAAGAAAGTTTAAATATTTATGTCTTTTAAAAGCTTTTCCTCAACTAAATTTGGAATAGTAACCTTCAATTGAGGCTCTCTTTCCATTTCTCTTCTAATGGTATTTATGGCTCCTTCATTTCGAGCCCACGATCTTCTGGTAATTCCATTATTTACATCCCAATGCAACATCGATCGGAGTCGTCTTTCGGAGGCCTGGTCACCTTCTAAAACCATACCAAATCCTCCATTAATAACTTCCCCCCAACCTACACCTCCACCGTTATGGATACTTACCCAGGTAGCTCCCCTAAAAGCATCACCTATAACATTTTGAATGGCCATATCTGCTGTAAATCGAGAACCGTCATAAATATTGGAAGTTTCGCGATAGGGGGAATCAGTTCCCGAAACATCATGATGATCGCGACCCAAAACTACCGGCCCAATTTCTCCTTTAGCTATGGCGTCGTTAAAAGCTTTGGCAATTTCAATTCTTCCCAATGAATCGGCATATAGGATTCTAGCCTGAGAACCAACTACTAGCTTATTTTCTTGTGCTTCCTGAATCCATTTGATATTATCCTGCATTTGCTGTTGAATCTCATCAGGTGCATTATTTTTAAGTCTTTGAAGGACTTCTGCAGCAATCGAATCTGTTTTTTCGAGGTCTTTTGCTTTACCTGAAACACATACCCAACGGAAGGGACCAAACCCGTAATCAAAACACATGGGTCCCATAATATCCTGTACATAACTTGGGTATGCAAATTTTTCAATATTGACGGCTTCTGAGGCAGTAACGAAATTTCCATTCTTATCTTGATAAACTTTGGCACCAGCCCTGGAAGCTTCTAATAAAAATGCATTACCATAATCAAAAAAGTAGGTTCCTTTTTTAGTATGTTGATTTATTGCCTCAGCATGCCGACAAAGACTTTCCTGTACTTTTTCACGAAATTTATTGGGGTTATTAGACATTAGCTCTTTTGATTCCTCGAATGAAAGGCCTACCGGATAATATCCACCCGACCAAGGATTATGAAGTGAGGTCTGGTCACTACCTAAATCAATATGAATGTTTTCCTTATCAAATTCTTCCCATACCTCAACCACATTTCCCTGATATGCAAAAGATATTATTTTCTTCTCCTGTTTTGCCTTTCTTACTTTTAAAACCAAGCTTTTAATATCTTTTACTACTTCATCTACCCATCCCTGGAAATGTCTTACTTCTACAGCTTTAGGGTTCACCTCGGCACAGACCGTAATGCAACCAGCTATATTTCCTGCTTTTGGCTGAGCTCCACTCATGCCACCCAATCCAGAAGTCACAAAAACAGATCCTTTTCCAAGATTTGCTCCGGTTGATAAATTAAATTTTTTGGCCACCATCCGTAATCCATTTAGCACTGTAATCGTAGTTCCATGAACGATTCCTTGAGGTCCTATATACATATAACTCCCTGCTGTCATTTGTCCATACTGTGTTACACCCAGGGCATTAAATTTTTCCCAATCATCTGGTTTTGAATAATTAGGAATTACCATCCCATTTGTTACAACCACTCTTGGCGCATTGGAATGGGAGGGGAAAAGCCCTAAAGGATGACCAGAATTAATAACTAAAGTCTGTTCATTAGACATTTCAGCCAAATATTGCATTACCAATCTATATTGTGCCCAGTTCTGAAATACAGCGCCATTTCCTCCATAAGTGATTAATTCATGCGGATGCTGGGCAACTCTGTGATCTAAATTGTTATGAATCATATGCATAATAGCTTTGGCCTGTAAACTATTGCCCGGATACTCATCTATAGGTCTAGCATATATTTTGTAATCAGGACGGTATCTATACATATAAATTCTTCCATAGGTATTCAATTCATCTAAAAACTCCGGAAGTAATGTAGCATGGTCTTTAGATTCAAAATATCTAAGAGCATTTTGAATGCGAGTTTCTTTTCTTGTTCATTTAAAATCTTTTTTCGTTTTGGAGCATGATTGATGTCTGGAGCGTATTTTTTATATACAGGTATGCTATTCGGAATACCCTCTAAAACTTGCATTTTAAAATCCATTGGAAGTAATTTTTTAATTCTAAATTTCTGATTATTAACTGAACTTGTAATTTAAACTTGAAAACCGGAAATAAAATTCTTTGAATTTTGAATATGGTA
This sequence comes from Autumnicola aciditolerans, assembly GCF_041679265.1. Classification (NCBI taxonomy): domain Bacteria; kingdom Pseudomonadati; phylum Bacteroidota; class Flavobacteriia; order Flavobacteriales; family Flavobacteriaceae; genus Autumnicola; species Autumnicola aciditolerans. The sequence goes on along the minus strand of NZ_JBGFSM010000003.1, from coordinate 273,426 downwards.
AGACATAATTTGATCTTCTTTTAGTATCGGTACTTTAGATCTAAATTTTTCTATAAAATCCTTTAAAAAAGGCGAGGTATTTTCTTCTCGGAAATAGAGCGCCTGTGATGAATTGAATAGTTCTATTGCCAGAATCGTGGAAACATTATTGATCACTTTTAAAGCTTTCGTAGCTGCATTTGCCCCCATACTTACATGATCTTCCTGCCCATTAGAAGAAACAATAGAATCAATACTCGCAGGAGAAGCATATTGTTTATTTTGACTTACAATACTTGCTGCAGTATATTGGGTGATCATAAATCCGCTATTTAAGCCGGGATTATTTACAAGAAATGGAGGAAGACCTCTTAAGCCGGAAATAAGCTGGTAAATTCTCCGTTCCGAAATGTTTCCAATTTCAGCCATGGCAATGCTAAGATAATCCAATGCCAGGGCAAGTGGCTGACCATGAAAATTTCCTCCAGAAATTATCTTGTCTTCATCTACAAAGATGTTTGGATTATCTGTGACCGAATTTATCTCCGTTATAAAAGTGTTTTCAACAAAGGAAATAGTGTCTTTACTGGCACCATGAACCTGAGGAATGCACCGAAAAGAGTAGGGATCCTGAACATTTGTCTTTTCTCTTTTACCAATTTCACTCCCTTTCAACAGCTCTCGTATTCTATCCGCTGTTTTAATCTGACCTCTATGAGGGCGCACTAAATGAACTAATTCATCAAATGGAGATAAATTACAATCGAAAGCGTCAATTGAAGTTGCACCTATAATATTTGAAAACTCGTATAATCTATTAGCCTCCAGCAAGATAAAAATTCCATATGCACTCATAAACTGAGTTCCATTTAATAATGCTAGTCCTTCTTTAGACCTCAGTTTTATAGGATCCCAACCAAACTCTTTTAATACGACCGAAGATTCTATTTTATCCCCATTAAAATATACTTCACCTTTTCCTATTAAGGGTAAAGCCAAATGGGCAAGTGGTGCTAAATCCCCCGAAGCTCCCAACGATCCTTGTTCATAAACTACAGGGAGTATGTCATTATTGTAAAAATCAACTAATCGGTTAACAGTTTCCAGAGCTATACCGGAATGACCATAACTTAAAGATTGTATCTTAAATAAAAGCATCAATCTAATAATCGGTTTTGGAATCGTATCTCCTGTTCCACAAGCATGAGACATCACCAGATTTTCCTGTAGCTCGACCAATTTACTAGGAGAAATTTTAACGTTACATAAAGATCCAAATCCCGTATTTATTCCATAAACCGGAGATGGACTCTCTCTCATTTTCTCATCCAGATATTCTCTAGATTTTATAATTTTTATTATAGATTTATCGCTTAATTTTAACTTTTTCTTGTCTTTTAATATTTTGGATATCTCCTTTATTTCAAGGTTCGAAGATGATATACGGTGAAACGCCATGATTTTAATTAAGTGTTTTTTGATTATAATTAGGAATAAATTCAATAATTGCAAAATTAATTTAATATTATTCAGTTTTTAGGTAAAAATTAGATGATTTTTGTGATTTCAATAAAAATAATCTGTATTTTCCTGAAAGCTAGATATATAGGTTAAAAATTTTTTCAAACATTGTTAATTGTATTAACATATGTTTATATTTGATTTTAATGAAAACGAAAGCCCTTCATACAGTTTCATTTTTACTAGCTGTTTTAGTAATATTCTCCACTTTTTCCTTTACGGTGGATAAGCATTTCTGCGGAAACACTTTGGTAGGGAAAGGAGTTTTTTCATCAGCTAAAAAATGTAAAACTGAAATGCATTCGTGTGGGGTGGAAGTGAATTCCCACAATACTACAAAAAAGGATTCTTGCTGCTCCAATGAAAAAGAGAATATAGATGGTCAGGATGAATTAAAGACATCTTCTTTTTCTTTTGATCTACTTTCACAAACCTTCATTATTCCTGTATTGTTTATTTCAGGAAATATTCTTCAAGAATTAGAGCGTCAGGCAATTCCTCACAAATTTTATAAACCTCCACTCCTGGCTTCTGATGTCCAGGTTATGTACCAGGTATTCCTCATTTGATTTTATTTGAAAAGGTAGCTTCTTAAAAGGCTATGCGTTGAATGGAAATATAATTTTATTTCCATAAGGCAGGTATTGGTATTCCAATATCTAATTGCCTGCAAAACATATTTATCTAAAATCAAATATTTATGAAAAATAATTTAAAAATCATTTTGACACTATTTTTAGTGTTATTAGTGCAGATAACCATTGCACAAGAGAAGACCATTACGGGCACTGTTATAGATGAAAACGGAATCCCAATGCCAGGAGTGAATGTGACAATTAAGGAATCTCAGACTGGTACACAAACCGATTTTGATGGAAAATATACTTTAAAAGCGAATGTGGGGGATGTCCTGAGTTTTACATTTATTGGAAAGAAAATTGTAAACCACACTGTAGGAGCTGAAACAGTAATTAATGTAAACATGGAAAAGAGCGCAGAATCACTGAATGAGGTGATGGTTGTAGCTTATGGATCTTCCGATAAAAGAAGTTTTACAGGAGCCGCCGAATCAGTAAATAATGAGGCTCTTACCCGTAGTTCTACAGCTAGTTTTGAAACGGCTCTACAAGGTAAAGTTTCCGGAATCAATATTTCTACCTCTGGACAACCGGGAGGTCAATCTAATGTCCAAATAAGAGGAATAGGTTCCATTAGCGGTAATACACAACCTTTATATGTACTTGATGGAGTGGTAATCAATACTAATTCAAACCTTAGAGCAGGCGACTTCATGGAAGGAACTACTGGATATAACCCATTATCTACTATCAACTCTGAGGACATAGAAAGTATAACTGTATTAAAAGATGCAGCAGCATCCTCTTTATATGGTTCCCGAGCAGCCAACGGTGTTATTATAATAACAACTAAAGACGGAAAAAAGGGTGAAACAGAAATTACTTTAGGAGTTGAAACAGGCTGGAGCCAGAATCTAACAGAAGAAAAACTTATTAATAATGAACAGTTTAAGGATCTTTGGATTGAAGGCCAGATAAATCAATATATACAAAATAATGAGAATGCTGAATTTTCCAGAGTATACGCTGATAATACCCTTTATAACGATTATGAAAATCAAGCGATAAGCGATTATGAAGGAATCTACGGAACCACCAATACAAATTCAGATTGGCTGGATGCTATTTATCAGAATGGTTTAACCCAGAAATATAATTTATCTGCCCGAGGAGGTAATGAGAAAACTTCCTTCTACATTTCCGGAAATTATCTTGATCAAACAGGGACTATTATAGAAACAGGTCTTAAACGTTATTCTGGTAGAATAAATTTAGAGAACGAGGCAAAAGACTGGTTAACTCTTGGAGTAAACCTTTCGGTAGCAAAAACCGAAAGAAATGCGGCAAATTTTGATGGCTCCTATGCAGGAGGATTAAATCCATTATACATGGCACGTGTTCTTCCACCTGCGGCTCCTATTTATGATCCGGAAGGCTATGGAGGTTTTGCAAACCTTCCAAATGATATTGAAAAAAATGCTAATCCTATTGGAGTTTTAAAAGTTGGAGAGTATGAAAATACTGAATTCCGCGTAAGGGGTGACGCCTATGCTAAATTTCAGATAATGGAACCTCTGAGCTTTAAAACTACGTTTGGTGTAGATCAGCAAGCTATTGACGAAACGCTTTATGATAATAAAGAATTCGGTGCAGGGGGTGGAATATGGAATGGAGTGCTTAATCGTGTGAAGAGTGAAGTATTTCAGTATACTGTTACCAATATTTTAAATTACAATGACGACTTTGGAAGTCACGGTTTAGATATTTTATTAGGGCAGGAATCTCAGGTTTCTAAAATGAATTCTATTAATGTCTATGGATATGATGTTTTAGATAGTGAGTTATTATCTGCAAGCAGTATTGGAACCTTATGGTCCCATACTGGGTTTGGGGAAAATTATTCTCTCTTATCTTATTTTTCCCAGGTTGGTTATAATTTTGATCAGAAATATTATCTATCTACAAGTTTTAGAAGGGATGGTTCATCAAGGTTTGGAAAGGATTCTCGTTGGGGGACTTTTTGGTCTGTTTCTGGAGCATGGGTAGCGACAGAAGAAAATTTTCTGGATATAAACGGGTTAGAATATCTTAAATTCAGAGGAAGTTATGGTACAAATGGAAATTTACCTCCCCAGTATTATGCAGCCCTGGCATTTTTTGAAACCGATGGGAAAGGCTATGGCGGAGAATCTGGATTGTCTTATGGACAACTTCAAAACCCGGATCTTTCTTGGGAGTTAAGTAAAAATTTTAATGTAGGAATGGATATTAATTTGATGGGAGAATTGGATCTGACTGTAAATTACTTCCGTAAAAAAACCGAAGATTTATTATTGAATGTGCCCGTTTCTCCTACAACGGGTTTCTTGACTCAGTTGCAGAACTTTGGAGAGATGATTAATAAAGGATGGGAATTTGAAATTGGATTCAATCCTATTTCTAACGAAGATTTTTCCTGGAGTACCAGTGCAAACCTTACGGTTCTTGATAATGAGATTACCAAGTTAAAAAATGATATAGTTCCAACCTATAGCTCCAGATACGGGCAGGATCCATTAATTATTAAAGAAGGGGAAAGTATTTATTCTTTTTATTTAAGGGATTATGCAGGTGTAGATCCTTCAACCGGTTATGCGCAATACCATGTGCTGGAGAACGGTGAAAGAACAGGTGATCTCACTACAGATGCTCAGGAAGCCGGATTTGGAATTTTTGGAGATGCTTTGCAGGATTTCCAGGGTGGAGTTTTCAATCAATTTATTTATAAAAACTTCACATTCGATTTCCAGCTTACATTCGGTTTGGGAGGAAAAGTATATGATCGAACGGCGTTTAAACGTGATGACGATGGATTTGCTCCCCAATATACCAATACTGTGGCTCAGCTAAATCCATGGAATCCGAATAATACTGATGCAACTGTACCTATCAGGATTAATGGTAATCCAACATTCTCAAATGATGTATCTACACGACATTTATATGATTCAGATTACCTCAAGCTGAAAAACGTCAAATTGAGTTATAACCTTCCAAACTTAGGAAATACTATAAAAGGCGGTTCTGTTCACCTTCAGGGAAATAATCTATTTCTATTAACTGAGTTAGATGGCTACGATCCAGAAGCTGTGGTTGATGGGGTAAACTTTTTTCAGGTGCCAACAGCTAGAACTATTCTGTTAGGACTTCAATTACAATTTTAGAACTTAAAACGTATTCAAATGAAAATATTAAGAAATAGCATTTTAATCTTAGGGCTTTTGGGGCTTCAAGGTTGCAGTAGTGATGTTCTGGATCAAACACCAGATCATGTAATTTCAGAGAACCTCGTGCTTAATTCTGTAGAGAAACTGGATAAATTATTAACAGGAACCTACAATGAAATATCACGTAATACTTATCTGGGAAGGGTTTTATATAAAAGAGCGGCTGTAAAAGGCACCGATTTTAGATTTGTGAAAACTACTTTTAATCCTAGAAATTATGAGCTAATTGCCTATAAATATGAAGAGAGTAGCAATAGTAGCGGAAGCTGCGAAGATTTGTGGATTCAGTCATTTAAATCAATAAACAACCTTAACCTAATCATTAATAATATTGATGCGGCTGAAGGAAACGAAGCTCAAAAACAAGAGATACTTGGAGAAGCTTTGGGTCTAAGAGGTATGATATATTTTGATCTGGCCAGAACTTTTTCCTACCCTTGGATAAAGGAAGGTCCATCAGCCCAGGGACTACCTTTAAAACTTTCTTCAGATGAGATTGTGACAGTGAGAAGTAGCCTTGGAGAAACTTATGATCAGATTATTCGTGATATGCAAAGCTCTCTTGATTTATTAGAGGAAAACACATGGAACCAGGGAAGCACCCAGTATTTGACTAAAACTGGAGTTAAGGCCCTATTAGCCCGAGTGCACCTATATAAACAAGATTGGGATAACGCTCTTAAGTATGCTAAAGAGGTAATTGTTACCAGAGGTGAAGAAAATCTTATGGCAGTTGATTCTTATGTTTTTGAAGATTATAATTCTGAATCTATTTTTGAATTAAGTATTACCAGTCAAAATTCTCTAGGTAGTAACGGACTGGGAGCTCAGTTTGATTTTAAAAACGGAGGTCAGGGAGATATTATTGCTACCCAAACTTTTGTTGAACTATTGAGTGAATATGAAGGCGACCCTAGGGCGGCATTGCTTGAGGAAGATAAAGAGGGTACCCAGCAGGCCTTCGTTAAATACATCAATAGGAGTGATGGAGGCGGTTTAAGTGCTCACAATATTCCAGTAATAAGACTTTCTGAGATGTATTTAATTGCAGCTGAAGCTGCGGCGAATGGTGCCGGAGGAGGAGAGACAGAAGCACAAGACTTTCTGAATTCACTTATAGAGAAAAGAACTACTAACTTCTCTTCTAGTCAGGCTACAGAAACTGGTGAAGAATTAAAAGAAAGGATCGCCGAAGAGAGAAGACGGGAATTAGCTTTAGAAGGTCACGGTATTTATGACTATATACGTAGAGGTAAAAATATAAATCGCCCCGTTGATGAGCATGTAAATACCGGAGTAGATGTATCCAATCTGGATATTCAGGCCACAGATAATAGAACCATTTGTCCAATTCCTGCCAGCGAAGTTGAAGCATCGGGTATGGAACAAACTGAAGGATACTAAAATAATTTAAGAAGAATCAGAAAAGAGATAGTCTTCGAAATCAATGACTATCTCTTTATTATCAAACAATTATGGTAAAAAGAAAAACAGCGCTTAAAATAAGACAGGCGCATAGATACCTGGGTATTTTTATAGGTATACAGTTTATAATGTGGACAGTAAGTGGTTTATACTTCAGCTGGACCGACATTGATGAGATACATGGTGATCAATTTCTTAAAACAGAAATAAAAGATCCTAATTTCTCCGGGCTTGGAAGTCCTACAGAACTTAATCCTGAAATTGAGATTAATTCTTTACAGTTAAAAGATGTTGCAGGTGAACCTTATTACTGGATTAATGAAAATATCCTTCAGAATGCCAGGACAGGAGAAATTAAAGAAACACTATCTGAAACTGAAGCAGTTGCAGTGGCCAATCAACATATGATAGATGAGTTAGAAGTGACCGGAGTTAAAAGAATAACCTCAACCGGAGACCACCATGAATATCGGGGTAAACCACTTCCAGCATACGTGATCTCTTATAATACATCTGAAGATATTAGAGCTTATGTCTCTGAAGCTGATGGAGCTTTTAGAACATTAAGACACCGTGACTGGCGTTGGTTTGATTTTCTCTGGATGACACATACGATGGATTACGAAGGTAGGGACGATTTTAATAATTTAATACTAAGAGCATTTTCTTGGCTTGGCTTAATTACAGTTTTAAGTGGGTTCCTATTATGGTACACTTCTTCACCTACAATTAGAAAGTTCACCAATAAAAAGAAGAAGAAAAAGAAGAAGATTTAAGTAAATAGGTTTTGATCATTTCAAGTTCATTTATAACCTCCGTTTATAAATATGAATATTGTATAAAATTGGGTCTGGGTAAAAGGCTATCATAACTATGATAGCCTTTTTTTATTTTTCGTATTTCTCAATAAAAGACTAAAATATTAATTCTTTTATAGCCATTTTTTATCAGAAATATTTATAAGTATATAATTATATAGACTGAGAGGTTTTAAAACGTTTTCTATGAGATCCTACAGAATTCCATTATGGTTATTAATTATGTACGCCAGCATTTAAGGATAACTCGATATTTGGCAATAAGGTAGCTTATTCTTAATTCAAATCCTTTCTTTTGGATAATGCTGAATTAAACCGATCACTTATCCTTTTTTCATCAGGAAGGGTTAATATCAAAGCAATAATCTTTTCTTTAAGATTAAATTATGAGCGTAGAATCCTTTAAAACTTCAAAAAATGAACAAAACATGATTATAGTCATGTTTTGACAGTCGTAAGTAACATAGTTTTGTTTTTATAATTCGATAAGAATAATTTATCTCTGGTCAGGGTCATTTGGATTAAAACCAATACTGGAGAAGGCTATTTCTGTTTAAGGTGAAAACAATTTTACAAAAAATATCTGCTTTTTCATTAGCGCTGCTGGTGCTGTTTTCTACAAGTTCTTTTGTGGTTGATCAACATTTCTGCGGAAAATTCTTAGTGGATTCGGCTGTATTTTCTAAAGCCGAAAGCTGTGGAGTGCACTTTCACGAACAGTCATCTTCCCAAAAGGAAGATCTTAGGGACCTGTGCTGTAACCAGAAAAAGATCATAGTGGATGGGCAGGATGAATTACAGTCCTCCATTGCTAAACACGAGCTTTTCCAACAGGTATTCCTGGTTGTTTCTCCGTCTCTTTGGGTGCATATATTCAAAGAACAGACCCGGCAAGCCGTTCCTTTTAAAAATTATTCACCTCCTCTCTTGGTTTATGATATCCCCACCCTGAACCAGGTTTTCTTAATCTGATTGTACGATTAAATTTCTCCTAAGACTTCACGCTGCCTCTCTAAGGGTAGTGTGTAAGAATACTTATAGTCTTTTTAAGATTACTAATTTAATTGTAATTCAGATATGCTTAATAAAATCATAAGGTTTTTCCTTGAAAACAAACTGGTAACGGTTTTAATTACTGTTGCCCTGATTGCCTGGGGATTCTCCACAGCACCTTTCAACTGGGAGAGTGATTTGCTTCCTCGTGATCCTGTACCCGTTGATGCCATTCCGGATATTGGCGAAAATCAACAAATTGTTTATACCGAATGGATGGGGAAGTCGCCCCAGGATATTGAAGATCAAATCACTTATCCCCTTACCACGGCCCTACTGGGTGTTCCTGGTGTGAGGACTATAAGGAGTAGTTCTATTTTTGGAGTTTCCAGTATCTATGTCATATTTGAAGAAGATGTTGAATTTTACTGGAGCCGCTCAAGAATATTGGAAAAGCTCAACTCCCTGCCTGCGGGAACATTACCATCTGATGTTCAACCAGCACTCGGTCCAGATGCTACTGCGCTAGGACAGGTTTTCTGGTACACCCTGGAAGGCCGAAATCCAAAAACTGGGGAACCTACAGGAGGCTGGGATCCCCAGGAACTCCGATCTATCCAGGATTTTTATATAAAATACTCTTTATCTGCGGCTGAAGGCGTTTCAGAAGTAGCATCTATTGGAGGTTATGTGAAAGAGTATCAGGTGGAAATTGACCCTACCGCCATGAAAAGTTATGGGGTTAATGTGCAGCAAATTATGAAAGCCGTGCAGGAAAGCAATATGGACGTAGGAGCGCGTACCATAGAGTTTAACCGTGCCGAATTTCTGATACGTGGCCTTGGTTATATTGAAAGTCTGGAAGACCTAGAAGAGGCAGTAGTGACTGTAAATGAAAATACCCCCATTCGTCTTAAAGAAGTAGCCAAGATCCAGATGGGTCCGGCAACCCGGCGAGGAGGTTTGGACAAAGCCGGGGCCGAAGCAACAGGAGCCGTGGTAATAGCCAGATACGGTTCCAACCCTCTGGCAGTGATTAATAATGTTAAGGATGAAATTGAAGCTATAGCACCTGGGCTCCCTAGTAAAACGCTGGTAGACGGAACCGTTTCAAAAGTAACCATCATCCCTTTCTATGACCGCTCAGGTCTTATCCATGAAACATTAGGTACCCTGGAAGAAGCTTTGAGCCTGGAAATTCTCATAAGCATTATTGTGGTGATCGTACTGGTATTAAACCTCAGGGCATCCATCTTAATCTCTACCTTACTTCCTATTGGTGTGCTTATTACATTTATCGTAATGAAGTATGCCGGTGTGGATGCCAATATTGTTGCTCTGTCCGGTATTGCCATTGCTATTGGGGTGATGGTTGATGTGGGTGTAATTTTCACCGAGAATATAATACGGCACCTGGAAATGCCAGAAAACAAGGGGAGGAGAAATCTCGAGGTAATCTACGAAGGCACTACAGAGGTAGCTTCGGCCGTTTTGACCGCCCTGGCAACAACCGTAGTGAGCTTTATTCCCGTCTTCGCTATGACAGGACAGGAAGGAAAGCTTTTTGGACCCCTTGCTTTTACTAAAACCTTTGCACTGTTAGCTGCCCTCTTTGTAGGCATCGTGGTAATACCAGCTTTGGCCCACGCACTATTTTCTTTGAATTTTGGTGCTACACGAACCAGGAGAGGTTGGAATTACAGTCTCTTTGCGCTCGGGATTTTGATGTTTTTCTACGTCCCATGGGTAGGTATCCTATTTATATTGCTAGCCTTAAACAATTTATTGGAACCGCGATGGCCAGATGGGAAGAAGAAATATGTGAACTATATTAATATAGCAGTCATTTTGATTGGAGTGTTGTATTTCCTGACAAAAGAATGGCTTCCACTTGGTGCTGATAATAGTTATTTCACCAACCTGGTTTTTGTTGCAGGCATTATTTTTCTGGTTCTCGGTGCTTTATTAATGGTAACAAGATTCTATCAAAATATTTTGACCTGGTGCCTTAATAACAAGAAAAAATTTCTGGCACTCCCCATTCTTATCTTTCTGTTTGGAATCCTTGCCTGGCAAGGATTTAATACAATTTTTGGTTTTGTAGCCATAGCCACAGATGAAGTGGGGTGGGATATAAGAAAAACAGATTCATGGATTGCTTTAGAAGAACAATTTCCCGGTGCGGGTGAAGAATTTATGCCTCCACTGGACGAGGGTTCATTTCTACTTATGCCTTCTACGATGCCACATTCCGGAGTCGAAGAAAATATAGAAACTGTCCAACAACTGGACAAGCGTTTAACTTCTATCCCGGAAGTGGATATCGCCGTGGGAAAGTGGGGTCGTGCCGCTACCGCACTTGATCCCGCTCCTATTTCGATGTTTGAAAATGTGATTAATTATAAATCTGAATATGTTAGAGACAAGGATGGATACCGTATAGCATACGAAGTAAATGATGAGGAACAATACGTGCTAAAGAACGGGAAAGTTTTTGATCCTGAAAACATGGAAAGGAAGAACCTTGATATTTCACAACTCATTCCTGACTCTGACGGGAAATATTTTAGACAGTGGCGTGATCATATTCAGTCACCTGATGATATCTGGGAGGAAATTGTAACAGTTACCAGTTTGCCGGGGGTAACATCGGCACCCAAATTACAGCCCATAGCTACCCGCCTTGTGATGCTTTCTACTGGAATGCGGGCACCAATGGGATTAAAGATATTTGGACCAGACCTTGAAACTATAGAAGAGGTTGGTTTACAATTGGAGGATATTCTAAAGGAAGTATCCGGTATAAAAGCTGCTTCAGTCTTTGCGGATCGCGTGGTGGGTAAACCTTATATGGAGCTGGACATAAACCGGCGGGCCATCGCCCGTTATGGCCTTTCTATTGGAGAGGTACAACGAATAATAAGTGCCACCGTGGGTGGTATGGCAATGACAACCACTGTAGAAGGCAGGGAGCGCTATTCGGTTCGTTTACGTTATGCGCGTGAGTTCAGGGACAACCCGGAAGATATAAAAGATATCCTGGTACCAACCCCGGTAGGTGTGCAGGTCCCACTGGGGGAACTTGCTGAAGTGCAATATGTCCAGGGACCACAGGTAATTAAAAGTGAAGATACTTTCCTGCTTTCATATGTGATCTTTGACAAAGAGAGCGAGTATGCTGAAGTAGAAGTGGTGGAGAATGCGCAGGAGCTTATTAATGAGAAAATTTCCCACGGTGAATTTAACGTGCCGGCCGGGGTAAGTTACAAGTTCGCGGGTAATTATGAGAACCAAATAAGAGCGGCTAAAACCCTCTCGATCGTAATCCCCATTAGTTTGCTGGTTATCCTGTTGATCCTTTATTTCCAGTTTGGCAATGTCCAGAGTACATTAATGGTATTTTCTGGGGTGTTTGTAGCTTTTTCCGGCGGGTTCATCCTGCTTTGGCTTTACAACCAGGAATGGTTCTTGAATTTTGACCTTTTTGGGGATAGTATGCGGAATGTATTCCAAATAGGGCCGGTTAATCTTAGTGTGGCCGTATGGGTTGGATTTATCGCTCTTTTTGGGGTCGCCACCGATGATGGGGTAATTATGGGAACCTATTTAAAACAGGTCTTTGAAAGGGAAAGTCCTGAAGGAAAAGAAAATATACGGCAGGCGGTACTGATTGCGGGGAGCCAGAGGGTTCGTCCTGCAATGATGACTGCCGCAACCACCATTATTGCCCTAATGCCCGTATTGACTTCCACAGGTAAAGGCTCGGATATTATGATCCCTATGGCGATCCCTACTTTTGGAGGGATGCTTATCCAGATCATTACCATGTTTGTAGTACCTGTTTTATATAGCATGTGGCAAGAGAAAAAATGGGAAAAGAAGACCTTAAAGCTAAAAGAAAAAAAATAGGAGATGAAAAATAGAACATATATTAAACAGGTTTACTGGCTAATGTTAATCTGCTTGTTTTTTCTTACTACGAGTATTTATTCTCAGGAGAACAGTCAGGAAAAGCAATATTTGGACAAATACCTGGTTATTGCAGCAGAGAATAACCCGGAGTTAAAATCGCTGTACAACCAATATCAGGCTGCATTGGAACAGGTGACGAGGGATGGTGCATTGCCGGATCCACAGCTCAATCTAGGCTATTTTATCCAGCCTGTGGAAACAAGGTTGGGTGCGCAACGGGGATCCGCTTCATTTAGCCAGATGTTTCCATGGTTTGGAACGCTTGACGCGCAGGAAAAGGTTGCTGTAGAACAGGCCAAATCAAAATTCGAGGCTTTTGAAGATGCAAAACTGGAACTTTTTAGGGATGTGAAAACCACATATAATGAATTGTATTATTTAAATGAGGCCATTAGGATTACAAAAGAGAACCTAGGTCTTTTAGCATCTTTTAAAGGCCTGGCTGAAGTGCAGTTTGAAAGCGGAAGATCCGGTTTCTCCTCTGTGTTACAGGTAGAAATGGAGGAAGAAGAACTGCAAACCCGGCTCGCTTATTTGGAGGATAGCCGGCAACCTTTAGAAACACAATTCGAACAGCTTTTGAACATAAGTCTGGAAGAACCTGTCTTTTTGCCAGAAGTGTTGTGGAAAGAACAACTCCTGTTAGGAAAGCAGGAGATCTTTCAGAACATTTTAAAGGAAAATCCACGGCTGGATCAGCTTGAATATGAAGCAAAAAGTTTTAAAGAGCAGGTGGAAGTGGCCCGAAAGCAGGGATTTCCCTCTATTAACCTTGGCGCAAGTTATACCAATATATCACCCAGAAACGATATTGATCCGCAGGTAGGATTGGAGGATAATGGGCGTGACGCGTTTATTTTTCCCCAGGTAGGGATCCGGCTGCCTTTATATCGCAAAAAATACAAGGCGATGAGGCAGCAAGCCTTGTTACAGCAAGAGGCAGCTATATTTAGGAAAAAAAACCTGGAAAACCAGCTCCTGACGGAGATGGAAGAATTCTACCGAAACTATCTGGATGCGCAACGTAAAGTGTTGCTGTATGATAGGCTCACTAATATTGCACGGCAATCCCTGGAATTATTGCAAACTGAACTTTCCACCGGACAAAATAATGTTTTTGAAATTATAAGGATGGAAAGGCAATTACTAGGGTACAACCTTGAATTAGTCCGGGCCCAAACAGAACAAAACAACAGTATATATAGGATTAACTATTTAATGGGACAACAATATGAAACGAATAGATAATAAAACAGGATATATCGCTATTGGCTTTTTGCTAGCTGGTTTAATCCTTGGATGGCTCTTTTTTGGCGGCTCTTCAGGTACGGAAACAACCTTAGAAGCCAATAGTAATGAAGAACTTCATTCCCATGAAGGAGAAGGAGAAGTATGGACATGTGCCATGCACTCCCAGATAAGAGAAGACGGTCCGGGACAATGTCCAATATGTGGCATGGAACTTATTCCGGTAGCTTCAGGTGGGCAAATGGTTGGAGAAGGAGAAATTCAGATGACCGAAGCGGCAATGAAGATAGCCGATATTGAAACGTTTAGGGTACAGGAATCTTCCCCGATAAAAGAAGTATACTTACCTGGAAAAGTCAAAGCAGATGAAAGATTGGTTTCCAATGTTACTTCCCGTTTTCCAGGTCGTATAGAAAAGCTGTATGTAAACTTTACTGGCCAGCAAGTAAAAAGAGGGGAGAGACTGGCTTCTATATATTCCCCGGAGCTGGTCCAGGCGCAAAAAGAACTGCTGGAAGCGGTAAGTTTTAGAGAAACCAACCCATCCTTCTACGAAGCTGCAATAAATAAGTTGAAATTATGGAACCTTACAGATGGTCAAATTGCCAATATCGAAAAGAATGGAAAAGTCCAGTATAATTTCGATATTTATTCCACACAGTCTGGCACCGTTATTTCCAGGAACGTAAGTGAAGGAGATTACTTAAGCGAAGGGCAGGCATTACTGGATATCGCAAATTTAAAGAAGGTGTGGGTTCTTTTTGACGCTTATGAAAGCGATTTGCCATGGATCAAAAAAGGAGATAAAGTGGAATTCTCTGCTGCCTCCATGCCCGGCCAAACCTTCACCAGTACGGTGACATTTATAGACCCGGTGATCAACCCCCAAACAAGGGTAGCCCTGGTAAGGACAGAGGTTGATAATCCAGGCGGGAGCCTAAAACCCGATATGTTCGTGCAAGGGATTCTCACTAGTAAATTGAAAGTCCTGGAGAATTCATTGGTGGTGCCAAAATCTTCTATTCTCTGGACAGGTAAAAATGCTGTTGTATATGTAAAGGACCAATCTAGGGATGAACCTACTTTTGAGTACAGGGAAGTGGTCTTAGGTCCTGAAGCCGGTGACCAGTATGTAATCCTGGGAGGCTTAAATGCAGGAGAAGAAGTTGTGGTAAATGGCGTTTTCAAAGTAGATGCCGCCGCCCAATTAGGTGGAAAAAGAAGTATGATGAATGCTGAAGGAGGAAAGGTAAATACAGGCCATAACCATGGGGATATGGATAGTCCCGATGCCCTAATGGAAATGGAAAAGAACACCGGCATGCCACAAAGCCAGGTGGACCATTCTAAAATGGAAAAAAGGAACGAGGTGGCAAAGGAGTTTAAAGATCAGCTAAACCAGGCGTTTAAAATCTATCTCAACTTAAAGGATGCCTTTGCCCAGGACAATGCAACTAATGCTGCAAATTCTGCAAGGGATTTGTACCAGTCAGTTTCCCAGATCGATATGAAACTTTTAAACAGCCCTGAGGCACATAGCCACTGGATGACCATTGAAAAAGAAATTTCAGCCTCGGCCAATTCTATTTCAAAAACTTCAGAATTAAAAGCACAAAGAAAACATTTTAAACATCTATCTGCCCATTTCAGCAAAGCCGTAAAATTATTCGGAGTGAACAAAAAGGTTTATGAGCAGTTTTGCCCTATGGCCGATGATAACAAAGGTGCTACCTGGCTGAGTCTTTCAGAAGAAATCCAGAACCCTTATATGGGACAGGCTATGTCTACTTGCGGGGAAATTAGGGACACTATAGAATAGTATTGAATAATTAATTAGTAATCTTTTAAATAAATAAAAATGAAAAAAACAATGATGATGCTTTCCCTGGCCCTAATGAGCCTAGGAAGCTATGCGCAACACGATCATGGTGGCCATGCGATGCAAGATGGGAATATGCAAATGGAACCTAAATTTAAGAATAAGTATTTAGGAATAGCCTATTTCAATTACCTGAGCCTTAAAGATGCCTTAGTAGCATCAGATAAAGAGAAAGCAAAGCAAACCGCCTCACAACTTGACAAATCACTAGAAAAAGTTGAAGGTAGTAAAAAGGCGCAGACAGAAGCCGGAAAAATATCGAATGCTACTTCCCTGGAAGATCAGCGACTTGCTTTTAATGGCCTAAGTAATGAAATGGCCGATCTGGTAAAAAACGGAAAGCTCTCCATGGGGGAGATTTATCTGGAATACTGCCCAATGGCCAATAATAATGAAGGTGCTTTTTGGCTTTCCAATCAAAAGGACATCAGGAATCCATATTTGGGTGATAGAATGCTCAAATGTGGCAGCATAAAAGAGACAATAAATTAAATAAAGCCCTGCAGGATATGGGCGGTAAAATCATCCCCAAGGTTCTTCCGCCCATACGGCAGGCACAAAAAATATGAAAACAAATATTCAATTTTTCATCCTTGCACTATTGGGTGCAGTAATTTTATCAGCTTGCAATTACACAGAGGAAAAAGAAGAAAAAGCTACCACCAGAATGGAAACTACTGTAGAAACCGCAAATAGCTTAAAAGCAACAAGTGGTTACCAGATAGGGGACCAGATACCTTATGAACTGGTTTGTATGGTCAACAATGCTTATATGGGAGAGCCGCAAATACCTATTCCGGTGGACGATAAAACCTATTACGGCTGTTGCGACATGTGCGTAAAGAAGTTGACCACGGAAGATGAAGCCCGAATGGTCATTGACCCTTTTAGTGGAAATGTGATAGATAAATCCCAGGCTTATATCGTGTTGCGAGACCATAAGGGAAATGTAACATATTACGAATCCAAAAAGAATTACCTGGAACACCGCGAAAAAGCTTAGGGGAGGAACTACTATATATGAAGCCTGTTTAAGGATGTAAACCAATACGGAAAGAAATAAAAGCATTTGTTAGAAGGAAGCGTACCAACGAAGTAATCAAAGCTTTGCGTGCCAATGACTTTATAAGCATTACGGTAACCGAAGTGGAAGGAACCGGCAGGTATACCAGCCGTAATGCCATGCCTTCTTTAAAATTTCCACTTACCCATAGTAAAATGAGCAAACTAGTATGTTTCTGAAGTGGAGCATATTTTCAAGGTCATGACAGGAGAAGATAATAGTGAGTAACTCTAAAACTGAAATCTCGTTATATCCAGAGAAATTCTTTACCAGTTTATTGACCAATAAAACCTTAAATAGGTTCTAAAAATCCAAACAATTACATAAATCGCAAAAAGTATGAATCATGAAATCATACCAAAAACACCGAAAAGGTTACAGGAAAAGATCAAGAAGAACCAAAAAAACTACCACCAGTATTAGCCTTAAAGATAAGCTCATTGCTATAATAGCTTTTGTTGGAGTATTTCTTTTGGCGGCCTATTTAGCAGTAATAATGGCTATAAATTAGGTACTCATAATTATGTATATATGGTCTTGCCTCGATACTACTTCACTGTTAAAGATGTTTAGGATATTTTAACACTATGTCTAATTAATTAAAAATAACGTGATAAATTATAATGAATTATTTTAATATCAATGAATATATTGCGATAATCCTTAAACATGATAATTATCATATTTCATCTCGTATTTCTGGGTTAAGTTTGAGAAAAGATATAGATATCTCCTCTATTCGATCAGAAGCAATCTACATTTACAATGAATTGCCTCAAACTTTTTACAAATAGGAATTTTATTATTAAAAGTGAAACACTTAATAAGTAAAATAACAGCTATCATTCTAATATTCGCCGTAATGTTCGCCACCTCGTCCTTTACTGTGAATATGCATTTCTGCAGCAATAAACTTGTAGATATGGCTGTTTTTACTAAAGTAAAGGTTTGTGAGGCCCCTTTTCAGGCTCAAAATAATCCTACACAAAAATGTTCGTTTGAAAAAAAAGGCTGCTGTGATAATAAATCTTTCGTAAAAAAAGGTACAGACAATCTTCAAATTACTTCATTTGAAGGGGAAAATCAAAATCTGATTTCTCCCCAAATATTTTATTACAGGTACATAGATTTATTCGAAGGCCTGGAGGAAAACACCTCCCCTTTTTTAAATTATAATCCGCCCCGCCTAGCGAAAAACCTTCATGTATTTTACGAGGTTTATTTAATTTGAGTTCCTCAGAAGCAGGCTATTTAAATATCCTGCACTTTTCCCAATCTTCAGTAGAACCGGCCTAGCTATTAGCTCAGCACTGTCTGAATGCTTTGCACTCTCAGTTGGATGAAAAAGAACAAATTGTCAAAATTTGTTAGAACAACATCTTCTAAAATACAATATATAATACTATGAATTTACAGAAAGAATTCTGGATCAAAAATATGGTATGTAACCGCTGCTTAAAAGTTATAAAACAAGAACTGGAAGAGCTAGGAATAATCGTGTTCTCTTTGGAATTGGGCAAATTATTAGTGGAAGCGTCAAAAAAAACGGATAGAGATATTACTAAAAATGTGGCTAGAGTACTTCATTCCAATGGTTTTGAAATAGTACAAAGTGACGAGGAAATACTTGTAGAAAAAATAAAAATAATATTGATAGAACTGCTTAATAAATTACCCCTTCAGCTAAAGGTAAATACTTCAGAGTATTTATCGGTAAACCTAAACAAAGACTATAAAACATTAAGCAAACTATTTTCTAAAAACCAAGAGACCACTATTGAAAAATATTTTATCAAGCTTAAGGTCGAAAAGGTAAAAGAGCTCATTCAATTAAGGCAATACTCTTTTTCAGATGTTGCCTATATGCTTGATTATAGTAGTATAAACCATTTATCAAGACAATTTAAGGAGATCGCTGGAATGCCTATGACCGATTATAAAAATTTAAGAGAATGGAAAAGAAATTTCTATGATGAAATTATATAAATAAGATAGAAAATTATGAAGGAGGGGATGTTCTAAAGCAGGTAAATTAACAATATGAATAAATTTTTAGGCAGTAGGTTTTAGATGTGAACATTCTCTTTTGTTTGGGCAGTTAACTCACAAACAGGGATACAGTTTGAATAGTATCATATAAACGAAGAATATAAACCAACTTAAAAAATAAAAACAATGAAAAAATTATTAATCATGATTTTGCTTAGTCCACTTTTAGGATTGACACAAAGCATTGAAAATGTTGATTATATCTCGCCCTTTAATAATGGATATGCAGCAGTTAAAAAAGGGGTTAAATGGGGTTTTATCGATGAAAAAGGCACCCTGGTCATCAATTATCGAGACGACCTGGTACTTACCAAAACAGACAGTGCTACTTATCCAATATTCAGCAATGAAAGAAGCCTGATCGTTAATAAAAAAAATGGCATCTCATATTTCGGATATATAGATAAATTGGGGAAGACGGTCATCGAACCGCAGTTTTTAAATGCTACCAATTTCAAAAAAAATAAAACCATTGTACTAAAATTAATTAAGGAAAATCTTGGTGTCAATGATGTGCTGATGAAAAATGTAGTGAACTATCATTATTTCGAAGTGGTTATTGATAGTGATGGGGAAATAGATCAATATTTAACTAAGGATCCCACACACATCACACTTTCGAAAGAGTATTTAAATAAGCCTCCTGGAATTACGTCCAAATTTATTTCTGCTAACCTAATTGCGATCAGGGACAACAATAAAAAATGGAGGATCAAAAACATCAATTAATAGTCAGGTATAATATCAACTTCAAAAATAAAAAAAATGAAAAATCACTGGTTATGGATGGTTATCGGTTGTGGGCTTCCACTATTATTAATCTTTTTAGCACCCTCAATTGGGATTGGAGGAGGCAATTGGCTTTTTGCGTTCATTATAATAATGTTCGCCATGCACTTACTAATGCCCATGCAGCATGGAAACCACACACATGGATTATCTAATGAAAATTTAAAGAAAGAAAATAAAGGAAAAGGTCAAAAAGGACATGATCATTAAACACAAATCATAAAAGCCTATAAATTAAAAGCATTTACGGTGTTGGGCATTTAATACAAAATCAATGAAACGGGAATATCACATCAATGGAATAGGGTGCGGCGGATGCGTGACCAGGATAAAAAAAGTTTTGGAAACGCACCCGACTATTGAAAGAACAGAAGTTTTTTTAATTCCGAAAGGAGCCACTATCATCACTATGAAGGAAACACTTCCAGTTGATGAACTACAAAAGCAACTCAACATTTTAGAGGGCTTTACTATAGAAGAAATTAAAAAACAACCTAAAAACTAAACACTATGCATTTTTACGACGGAAGTTTCGGGGGTATGCACCTTATATGGTGGTTCATCTGGTTAGCGTTTATCGTATGGATTTTCTTTATCCCAATAGATATTCCATATCAAAAAGCAAAGAAAGAAAGCCCACTGGAAATTTTGAAAAAGCGTTTTGCAAAAGGCGAAATATCCAGGGAAGAATTTGAAGAATCCAAGAAAATCCTAAACTCGGAAAACTAATCTTAAACTATAATATTATGTATCGGTTAAACGTAAAAAAATTTGGTTTTGCCCTTGGTCTAACAGGAGCACTAATTTACCTAGGCTGTATGATCGTTATGGCTACAGCAGGACAAAAAGGAACAATTACATTTTTCAACAGTCTTTTACATGGTCTGGACACAAGCAAAATTATTAGAATGGACGTGCCATTATTGGAAGCCTTTTTGGGAATTGTTCAAACCTTCATTATAAGCTGGTTGGTTGGTGCGTGCATTGCAGCATTTTATAATGCCCAATTAAAAAACAAATAAATTGTGAAAGTTGTGAAAGTTGAGAAAGTGCTATGGCAAAAATAAAAATCATATTCGTTCATTTATTATTGGGAGCAGGCGTGTTTTATTTCCTGGTACATCCTTTTACTATGGTACTCTATTGGTTTGAATTCAGTAACACGGCCTTTTCATTCTCTTTGTTCCAGAAAGTCTTGATAGAACGTTTTTTAGAATCCTTCACTTTCAATATGAAGGGAATGGGCGGCCTATTAACTTTATTAGGAGCGTTCTTGGGGATAGTTTCTGGTTTGTTTTGGATAAATCTTAAAAAGAAAAATGAACTTATTGGCACACAACAGCGGCTGCTCGTTCGTGATATTGAAGAATTGATTCAAGCTGGTGAAAATGAACGGGTGGAATTTAAATCCTCCATACGCTATGATTATTACCGTAAAATAACCAACCGGGAACTGGAGTTGGTCATTGCCAAAACCATTGTAGGTTTTATGAATGCCAAAGGCGGAAGATTAATCTTAGGTGTTGACGATGATGGAAAGATCTTGGGACTTGAAAAGGATTTTAAGACCCTCAAGCACAAAAACAAGGATGGTTACGAGCGTGAGATATTTAGGATCATTTCAACACAGTTAAGCCACAAAGCCTGTTTCAGCAATCACATATCATTTTATGTTTTGGACGAAAAGAACATCTGTGTTGTAGATATTGAACCATCCAAAAAACCGGTGTATGTAAACAATGGTGAAAATACAACTTTTTATGTACGAACAGGAAACGCTACTTATCCTTTAACCGTAAAAGAGACAGTAGATTATTTAAAAACTCAAAAAACATAAAAGTATGCAGTACGTATGGTTTATATGGTCGCTGATTATTCTTGCTCTTTGGGTAGTTATCTATATATCTAAAAAAAGGAATAGAAAAGAAATGCTTAAAATGAGCCTGATTACTATGCCCTTTGGTTTAACGGAACCGTTCTTTGTGCCAGAATATTGGTTTCCGCCGTCTCTATTTGATTTGGCAGAAAAAACAGGTTTCGATATTGAGAGCTTTATCTTTTCTTTTGCCATTGGCGGCATTGGCACGGTACTGTACAACCTGATTTTTAAAAGAGGGCTTGCTGAAATACCATATAGCGAACGAAGTCACCAAAGGCATAGATTGCATATTTACATACTTTTTATACCAGCATACGTCTTCATCATTTTGGCGCTATCTACGTCGCTCAATCACATTTATTGCGGCATCATTGCAATGTTTTTGGGTGGTTTGGCAACACTTTACTGCCGCCCAGATTTAAAAGGTAAAATATGGGTTGGGGGAATCTTGTTTTCCATATTGTATTTCATTTATTTCGGAAGCATCCTTCCGTTCTATCCCCAATATGTAGAGCTATACTGGAAGCTTGCCAACCTGACCCATATTCTTGTTTTGGGCATTCCCATGGAAGAATTATTGTTCGCCTTTACCTTTGGGATGTATTGGTCTGGCCTTTACGAGCACGTCTATTGGCGAAAACTTATAACATTCAACAAACCACATAATGAATTTAAATCAATATAAAATGAAACAAAAACCTTCCTTTCAAAAAAACAGCAAAGCTCAAGTTATTGCTAGTAAAAATCCTAAAGATAAGATTTATCGATTGGCAATTTTTACATTGATGCTCTCATTGCTGTCGCTATTGCTTCTATCCTGTTCAGGAAAAAAAGAAGTTGTAGAAAACGTAACACATTTAAATGCTGAAATATTCCAAACAGCAAAAGAAGCAATTGCATCAGTCCAAAATTATGAAATCGTTCCCAACGAAAAAGTTTGTATGGTCAACGATAGATACATGGGTGTGTCTCAAATCCCTATTGAAGCCAACGGTACTACCAACTATGGTTGTTATGAGAACTGTTTTGAAAAATTACAAAGGAATCTGGATGATGTCCGCTTCGGAAGTAATCCTCTTAATGTTCAAAAAGTAGATAAAGCTTTAGCAATTATTGTTCCAGATAAAGACAGCGGAAGTGTTTTTTACTTTGCCTCTCAAGAAGGTGCTCAATCATTTATAAATAAGAATGAAGGATAGAAACCTTCAAATAAAGTTTCAAATTATGAAAATACTGTTAGCAATAGATGGTTCTGATTTTAGTAACGCAGCAGTAAAAGAACTTGCAAAATTGCATTTACCAAGTAATAGTGAAATTTGCGTCATAAACGTTTATGACCATCGTGCGTTGCCAACATCAGGGTTACATTCAACAAAAGCAACATTCCGCAAATACCCTGATGAAGCTTTAAAAAACGCAAATAAAATAGGAAATAAAATTATTTCTGAAGCCATCAAGGTGTTAAATGAAAAAAAGGCTCGCTTATTATAACAACGAGTGTAGTTAGCGGTCTTCCCAAAAAAGAAATTTTAGAAAAAGCTGAATCCTTTAATGCCGATTTAATTGTAGTGGGTTCTCAGGGGCAAGGAGCATTTTCACGTCTTTTATTGGGTTCTGTTTCCCCAGTATTTAGCAACACACGCAAAATGCTCAGTAATGATTGGAAAAGACAAGAACGCATAGTAAACTATGGCTAATACCAATGATATAAAAAATAAATATGAACGTCAACCATTCAAATAATACTATTACAGGAACTGCTTGCAAGATAACAGATGAAATCTGCCTTCCGGATTCTAACCTACCTCGTGTGGTTATCATCGGCGGGGGATTTGCAGGTTTAGCCTTGGTTAAAAAACTGAAACATAAAAAGGTGCAGGTGGTACTGTTCGATAAAAATAACTTCCATCAGTTTCAGCCTTTATTTTATCAAGTGGCAACGAGTGCTTTAGAGCCTGACAGTATTGTATTTCCTTTTAGGAAACAAATCAATGGATATAAAAATGTATTGTTTCGTTTGGCCGAAGTCGAAGAAATCAAGCCTTCTACAGACACCATTATAACCAATAAGGGAAAGGTTCACTTCGACTATCTCGTATTGGCAACGGGAACAACCACCAATTTTTTTGGGATGAATAACGTTGCGTCCCACAGTCTTGGGATGAAAGACATTCGCGACTCCCTGAACATCCGCCATATGATGCTGCAAAATTTGGAACAGGCAGCCATTACCTGTGATGATAAAGAACGTGATGCGCTCACCAACTTTGTAATTGTTGGTGGTGGCCCGGCTGGTGTGGAGATGGCAGGAGCTTTGGCTGAATTCTGTAAATATATTCTACCCAAGGATTATCCGGAGTACCCTTCTTCCATTATGAACATTTATTTAATAGAGGCCGTTGATGAATTGTTAAGTACAATGTCTGAGAAAGCATCTTCAAAAACCCTTAAATATTTGAAGGATTTAAATGTAAAGGTACTGCTGAATGAAGCCGTAAGCAATTATGATGGTAACGAAGTCACTACCAAAAGTGGCAAGAACATTTTGGCCAAAAACCTGATCTGGACTGCGGGTGTTAAAGGACAATTTCCAAATGGTATTAATGAAAAACACGTGGTTAGGGGCAACCGCATTAAAACAACTGTCAATTTAAAAGTAGAAGGTTATAAAAATATATTTGCTATAGGCGATATAGCAGCCCTTATTTCCAAGGACACCCCAAATGGCCATCCACAAGTAGCACAGGCAGCTATTCAACAAGGAAAATACCTCGGCAATTCAATACTCAATATTCTAAATAACGAACCCATAAAACCCTTCGAATATAAAGACAAAGGCTCGTTGGCTACAGTAGGAAAACGTAGAGCTGTTGCAGACTTGGGTAAATTCAAATTTACGGGCTATTTCGCCTGGTTGCTTTGGTCTATCGTGCACCTTATGTCCATAAGCGGGTTTAGAAATAAATTGATGGTTGGTTTTAATTGGGCGATAAGCTATTTCACTTATGAAAAGAGTAACCGACTGATTATTAGGGATTTTAAATCAAATAAAAAAATAGAGAAACCTTCAACTAAAAAATAACATTAAAATAAAAAACGAATGAAAAATATAGCAGTTATAGGATATGGAGTCATAGGGAAAAGAGTGACCGATGCCATAAATGTACAAGATGATATGAATCTGGTCGGCGTGTGCGATGTCATTAGTGATTGGCGCATACAGAACGCCGTGAGAAAAGAATATAATATCTATGCGGCAACGGCCGAAGCCGAAAAACAAATGAAGGCTTCCGGTATTTCGGTAAAGGGCACTATGCAGGACCTGTTGGATAAAGTGGACCTGGTGGTGGATTGTACTCCAAAGAACATCGCGGCGAAAAATGTAGAACTCTATAAAAAACAAGGGATAAAATTCATTCTACAGGGAGGTGAAAAACACGAAACCACCGGGCATTCCTTTAGTGCTGAAAACAATTATCAATCGGCTATAAATCTGGATGCCACAAGGGTTGTTTCCTGCAACACCACCTCTATTTTAAGAACGCTGACTGCTTTAAAAAGAGCCGGTTTATTGGATTATGCGAGAGGTACGCTTTTAAGAAGAGCTACAGATCCCTGGGAAAGTCATTTAGGTGGTATTATGAACACCATGGTGCCCGAAAAAGATATTCCGAGCCATCAAGGTCCTGACGCTAAAAGTGTCGATCCTGATTTGGATGTCATCACTTCCGCAGTAAAAGTACCTGAAACCTTAAGCCATATGCACTACTGGAACGTGAAGTTAAAAAAACAAGCCACGAAAGAAGAAGTGCTGAATGCGTTTAAGACTTCCAGCCGTATTAAACTAATACACTATGATCAAGGTTTGGTTTCCAACAATACCATTAAGGAAATGTTCCTGGATATGGGCAGGCCTTGGGGAGACATGTATGAAGTTGCCCTCTGGGAGGATATGCTGAAGGTACAGGGAGACGAACTTTTTTATGCCTACGTTGTCGATAACCAGGCCATCGTAATACCGGAGACCATCGATGCCATTAGGGCACTTACCGGAATTGAAACCGATGGGGCAAAATCTATTGCCTTGACCAATAATAGTTTAGGTGTTAATTAACAAAAGAAATTATGGAACCTTACAAAAATATTGTTGACCATTTAGGGGATAAAGCTTCTTTCTATCTAGATCACATCAGCGAAAAAATAACCAAGGACGAATTGCAATTGCCAGGAAAAGACTTTATTGATAAGGTATTTATAAATAGTAATCGTAATCCCCAAGCATTGCGCAGTCTCTCCCAATTATATGAACACGGGAACCTTGGTGGGACTGGCTACTTGAGCATCCTTCCAGTGGACCAGGGGATTGAACATAGCGCAGCCTTCTCATTCTATAAAAACCCTGACTATTTTGACCCGGAGAATATTATAAAACTTGCCATTGAGGCCGGTTGCAACGGGGTTGCTTCGACCTTTGGTGTTTTAGGTTTAAGTTCGCGAAAATATGCCCACAGAATCCCGTTTATCTTTAAGATCAATCATAATGAATTACTAACCTATCCAAATAAATATGACCAAACCTTGTTCGGAAAGGTTAAAGATGCCTGGAATATGGGAGCCGTTGCCGTGGGTGCCACCATCTATTTTGGTTCGGAGGAAAGCAACAGGCAGCTTAAAGAAATTGCCGAAGCCTTTGAAGAAGCTCACAATTTAGGTATGGCTACCATTTTATGGTGCTATACCCGGAACGAAGCTTTTAAAACCGACAAAGAAGATTATCACGCAGCGGCCGATGTAACGGGGCAGGCCAACCATATTGGAGTAACCATTCAGGCAGATATCATCAAACAAAAATTACCAACCAATAATTTCGGATTTAAAGAAATAGGATTTGGTAAGTATGATGACGCGATGTACGAGACACTTGCAACCGA
This sequence comes from Autumnicola aciditolerans, assembly GCF_041679265.1. Taxonomy (NCBI): domain Bacteria; kingdom Pseudomonadati; phylum Bacteroidota; class Flavobacteriia; order Flavobacteriales; family Flavobacteriaceae; genus Autumnicola; species Autumnicola aciditolerans. Next base: position 247,036 of record NZ_JBGFSM010000003.1, on the reverse strand, counting down.
ACATCCTATTGATCTGTGCAGGCTACAGGTTGCCAATTGTTATATGGGAAAAATAGGATTGATCAATTCAGGCGGTGGCTCTAAAGGAATTTCAGATATGGAGGAAGCCATAACCACAGCAGTAATCAATAAAAGAGCCGGAGGTTCCGGGTTGATAATGGGAAGGAAGGCGTTTCAGAGACCTTTTAAGGACGGTGTGGAGTTATTACAGGCCGTGCAACAGGTGTATCTGGAAAATAGTATCACGGTGGCTTGATTATAAGCTAATAATTTAAAATTCAGGAATAGGCTTAAACCTCCTAACCTTTATAATTTAAACGGTTTAGACAAAGAGAAAATCTGACAATACCATTGCAACTAAAATTCAGTAAATTATGAAAAACATACTCGTACCAACAGACTTTTCAGAAAACTGCAATAAGGCAGCTGAACTTGGAATTAAAATGGCCAAGCTTTATAATTCTGAAATTCATTTTTTCCATTTAATGAAGACCCCGGTAGAATGGGTACAGCTTGATAAAGAAAAAGAAAAGCGGTATCCGGAAACAGTAAAACAAATAGGAAGTGCAAAAGCCGATTTGAGGGAACTGGGGAAAAAAGCTGAAAGACAAGGGCTTGAATGCAGGACCTTTTTGGAGTTTGATGGTGGTCAGGGAAATATCCTTAAACATTCTGGTCACTTCCATCATGATTTTATAGTTACGGGAAGCAGCGGTACCCGAGGTGGAGTACGTGAATTACTGGGAAGCAACGTGGAGAAAATTGTGAGAAAAGCTGATGTACCGGTAATTGTGGTCAAGGATGAAGAAGTATCCTTTCCTTTTAAGGATATTGTTTTTGTTTCAGATTTTAGAGAAGATGTAAGCGAAGCATTTAAGCACATTATTTCTATTGCTGAAAAATGTGGTGCACATATCCATTTGTTGAGGATCAACACACAAACCGATTTTAATAGTATTGAACAAGGTTTAAACCCCATCAAAGAGTTTCTAAAAAAATTCCCGGATCTGGATAAGTATTCAATGAACGTCTATAATGAACCTACCGTAGAAATTGGTATAAACAATTTCTTAAAGTACGGGAATGCCGACTTGATCGCTATGTGTACCCATGGCCACACAGGTTTTTTAAGCTTGTTTTCTAAGAGTATCGCCGAGGGCGTAACCAATCATTCCGAATTGCCGGTGATGACTATTAAAGTATAACAATGAAGAAATCAGTTCTAGTAAAAAAATATTCCGGTGAGTACCAGGCTTTTGATATAAACAAACTCATCAACTCCCTACGGCGTTCACGGGCAGATGAGGATATTATTCAGGATATAGCCCGGAAGGTGCAAGGGCAGATTGAAGAAGGAATGTCCACTAAAAAAATCTATCAATTGGCTTTCAAGATGCTAAAAGGTAAATCACGAGTAAGTGCTTCAAAATATAAGCTAAAAAAAGCCTTGATGGAATTGGGGCCAACTGGTTTTCCTTTTGAAAAATTGGTAGGCAAACTATTGGAACATGAAGGTTTTGATACCGAGGTTGGGATAATTGTCCAGGGCAATTGCGTACAACACGAAGTAGATGTGATAGCACAAAAAGAGGAGAAACATTATATGATTGAATGTAAATACCATAGTGATCAAGGTAGGTTTTGTAATGTAAAGATTCCCTTGTATATACACTCAAGATTTTTGGATGTGGAGAAACAGTGGAAACATCAAAAAGGTTACGAAACTAAATCCCATCATGGAGGGCTTTATACCAATACCCGTTTTACCAAAGATGCCATTCAATATGGTAAATGTGTAGGATTATTATTGACAAGTTGGGATTACCCTGTGGGAAACGGTTTAAAAGATAGAATAGATAAATCTGGCTTACACCCACTAACTGCTTTAACAACTATAACGAAAGCCGAAAAAACAAAACTATTGGATAAAGGCATTGTACTCTGCAAAGAGCTTCACGAAAACCCTGGGTTATTGGAGCAAATAGAAATTGATAAAAAAAGACACAAAAAGATTTTAGAAGACTCAGAGGCCCTATGTAAAAGTACTTAATGAATAATAAAAGGTTTAATAATCTCAAAAACAAAACTTATGAAAACTGAAGAATTGAAACCCCAGGACAGCATTGATTTCGAACCATTTTACCAGGCCTTGGAAGATGACCCACGGCTACTTGAAGAAGCATTGGAAATATTGTTGGAAATGGTAAACTCCGAGCCAAAATCCATAAATAAGCTGGCCCTACTTATCAAAAAGGATTCCCGCAATTTATACAATGGGATTGTGGAGTTGTACATATCGAGCCAGAACATGGGAAATACCCCTTCCTGCTGTAGTGGCCATTAAATAAATACTATAAAAATGAAAAACGATAAAATAAACATCCACTTTTTGGGAGCAGCAGGGACGGTTACCGGCTCAAAATACCTTCTGGATACCGGGGATAGAAAAATACTTATCGACTGTGGGCTTTTTCAAGGCCTGAAAGAGCTGCGCCTTAAAAACTGGGAATATCCGCCGGTAGAGGTTTCAGAAATTGATATGGTTTTGCTCACCCACGGCCATATGGACCATACGGGCTATCTGCCGAGATTGGTCAAACAAGGTTTCAATGGGCCAATCTACGGCACCAATCCCACCTTGGACATTGCAAAAATTATACTTAACGATAGTGCAAAAATACAGGAACAGGAAGCTGAGCGGGCCAATAAGGAAGGTTATTCCAAACACAGCCCGGCAGAACCACTATACGATTTAAAGGATGTAGAAAAAACCATTCCTCATTTTAAGGGTGTTCCGCAAGCACAATGGATTCCATTATATGATGATATCAAGGCACGTTTTCAATATAACGGACATATTCTAGGTGCTACCTACATCGAGTTGGATGTACACGGAAAACGTTTTGTTTTTTCAGGAGATATTGGAAGAACAAATGATTTATTGCTCTATCCACCACTGAAACCAAAAAAAGCTGATGTACTTTTCATAGAATCAACATATGGTGGAAGGTTTCATCCTGATGAAGTGGAAGCCATTCCGCAGATTGAAAAATTGGTCAACGACACCATCAATAAAGGAGGAAGCTTATTTGTCCCAAGCTTTTCGGTAGAACGTGCCCAATTGATGATGCTCATTTTTTGGAAATTACTGAAAGAAAAGAAAATTCCAAAAATACCTATGATAATGGACAGTCCAATGGGCGCTAGTGTTCTAGAACTCTTCCATCGTACGCGGGATTGGCACAGATTGGAAGATAATGAGTGTGATGAAATGTGTTCCCACTTTACAGTAGTAAGCAGTTATCGGGAAACTATGGAATTACGAACAGATAATAAACCAAAAATTGTAATTGCCGGAAGCGGAATGCTTACTGGTGGAAGAATGCTCAACTATCTTGAAACACAAGCGCAAAACCCGAATAACACTTTGCTTTTTGTTGGGTATCAAGCTGAAGGCACTCGTGGAAGAAAATTGCTAGAAGGCGATAAAGAAGTAAAAGTGTACGGAAAATGGGTGCCATTTAACATGGAGGTTGCTGAAATTGAAGGACTGTCGGCACACGCAGACCATGCTGAACTTATGGATTGGATGAGCAAAATCAAGCAAAAGCCAGAGAGAATTTTCATTGTTCACGGCGAGAAAGAAGGTGCGGAAGCCCTACAAAAAGGAATAAAGGACACCGATGGTTGGGATGCGGAAATCCCGCAACTATATAGCATTGAAGAAATAGAATAGGTTTTGGAAATCACGAAAATTGAATATTATGGAACAGCCCTCGAATATATTAAAATACAAACATCTCGGTATTTATACCCAAAACGAAAACGTAGTCTATATGCGAGAAGATTGCCATGTCTGTATTTCTGAAGGATTTGAGGCTCTTACCCGAATTAGAATATCCAATGCAAATACTTCAATCGTAGCAAGTCTTAATGTTTTAAATTCAGATATTCTGATGCCTAATGAAATTGGATTATCGGATTCTGCTGCAAAAAAATTGAATGCTTCCCCACATGACACCTTGTATGTTTCACATTTGGAGCCTATTGATTCATTAAGCTACGTGCGGGCTAAAATTTATAATCAAAAACTGAACTATTCAGCATTCAATGAAATCATAACCGATATTGTTGAAGGTGATTATTCCACCATCCACCTTTCCGCCTTTATAACAGCCTGCGCAGGAGACCGTCTGGATATAGATGAAATATCAGATCTCACCAAGGCAATGATAGCCTCTGGAAAGCAACTGAATTGGGATAAAGAAGTTGTGGTCGACAAACATTGTATTGGTGGATTACCGGGCAATAGAACGACGCCATTAGTGGTTGCCATTGTCGCTGCGTACGGACTTACAATGCCCAAAACTTCGTCACGAGCCATTACTTCGCCAGCAGGTACAGCAGATACGATGGAAGTATTGACCAATGTGACGCTTTCTGCCGAAGAGATACAAACCGTGGTTGAAAAAGAAGGGGGTTGTTTTGTTTGGGGCGGGACAGCTCAATTAAGTCCTGCGGATGATGTGCTCATAAAAATTGAAAAAGCCTTAGATATTGATAGCGAAGGGCAGCTTATTGCTTCGGTGCTTTCAAAAAAATCTGCTGCAGGATCCACACACGTAGTCATTGATATTCCAGTGGGTGAAACCGCAAAAGTACGTAGTACTGAAATGGCGCAAAAACTAAAGAATCATATGGAAACTGTAGGCAACGCTGTCGGGCTGAATGTGAAAGTTGTTATTACAGATGGCACACAACCTGTTGGACGAGGTATTGGCCCTACTTTGGAAGCTATCGATATATTAAAGGTCTTAAAAAATGAAGTGGATGCACCGAATGACCTAGCGGAAAGAGCCTTGCTTTTGGCAGGAGGACTATTAGAACTTTCTGGAAAAGTTGAAAAAGGAAAAGGAATGGAAACCGCTCAACAAATACTCGAATCTGGTAAGGCTTATGGAAAATTCCTTGCCATTTGCAAAGCGCAAGGGCGTTTTACAGAACCGATTCTAGCACCTTACACATTTGATATCAAAGCAGAAAAGTCAGGTATTTTAGAACGAATCGATAACAGAAAGATTGCAAAACTCGCTAAACTTTCGGGCGCACCTAAATCTAAATCTGCAGGGATTCTTTTAAATACCCATTTGGGAGAAAATATTAAAGAGAACCAGGTACTATATACCATTTATGCGGAATCCAAAGGCGAACTTAACTATGCTTTGGAATATAAAAATTACCACAATAATATTATAACCATTATTTAAGAAAGTATGCCATGAAAATGATATTATTCAGCCTTCCGGGAAATGAAGAACTCACAGCACTTTTAGCAAAAAAAATGGATGCTGAAATTGGCGAGGCTACCTTACGGAAATTTCCAGATGGGGAATCTTATACACGTATTTTATCTCATGTTAAAGATAAATGTGTGGTACTGGTTTGCACACTCCACGAACCAGATGAAAAACTATTACCTCTTTATTTTTTAAGCCATACAGCCAAATCACTGGGTGCAATGTGTACCTGTTTGGTGGCACCATATCTGGCTTATATGAGGCAGGACAAAATCTTTAATGAAGGGGAAGGTATTACTTCTGGTTTCTTCGGAAACTTGATTTCAGGTTTTGCAGATAGCCTTACCACGGTTGACCCTCATTTGCACAGGATAAACTCCTTGGGTCAAGTTTATCATATTCCAAATACAGTCATTCATGCAGCAGACGACATTTCAAGATGGATTAAAAGCAATGTAGAAAACCCGGTGCTTATAGGCCCCGATTCTGAAAGTGAACAATGGGTTTCTGAAGTTGCTAAAAATGCAGGAGCACCTTTTACGGTATTGCAAAAAGTGCGTCATGGTGATCGTGATGTGGAAGTATCGGTTCCAGATGTAGATAAATATAAAAATGCTACACCGGTGTTGGTCGATGATATTATTTCTACGGCACGTACAATGATTGAAACGGTGAGCCATTTGAAGACAGCGGGTATGAAGCCTCCTATTTGTATTGGTATTCACGCTGTATTTTCAGATAATGCATATCAAAATTTACTGGATTCTGGAGTAGAAAAGATAGTAACCTGCAATACTATTCCACATCCTTCAAATACTATTGATTTAAGTGATGTGATTACAAAAGAAGTTAAAGAATTGATGCAGCATACATGAGCTTTTTAAATTACATATCACTGTTTCTTTTTATATTTAACTGCTTCGGTGTTAATGCCCAGAATAAAATGTTTATAGGGCAATTGGAAAATAAATTGGTTATACGTGAAAATTATGATGAGGAAGGTGATTTTTTGAATAAACAAACTTTCAACACAGGAAAAGTTAGGGAGGTCAATGGAGATTATGAACTGGATGTCCTGACAGAACTTTTTGATGAAAAAGGAAAATCTACTGATAAATATATCACAACCTATAGGTGTGACCCAAGTGAATCTAGCATAATGGTAATGGCCTTTCTGTTTTCAAAACCAAACTCAAATGAAACCGAAATCAATACCACTTCTAAAAACTTTAAAGAATTGTATGATTTGGATAACCTGAAAGATATCGAACTGGAAATGAATTTTGACTCGGGCCTGTTGAATTTTTTTGGTTCTAAGAGTACGATAAAGATTTATGATAGGCGTTTAGAGTCTATAGGGAATCATAAACAACTCAAATCAAAAGTCAATGTAAAAGCTTATGCACTTGGAATCAGGATCAAACAACTCAACTACACCGTCACCGAAAAATTAAACAGCCTTGGATTTTTAACCTATCAAAAGTTTACAGAGAATGACAGGAGCTATTTTACAATGACTTATAAAAACTTATAGAATGAAAAATTACGATACCCTTTCAGAAGCACTTAATGACCTTCAAAGTCGGGGTTATACCTATGATTTTAACTTAAAACCCCGTTGTTTGGAATGCCCATCCTTAAAACTGGAAATACACCCGGAAGATTTTATTGTAGATGAAACCTATCGGTTTGAAGGAATGAGCAGTACTGATGATAACAGTATTTTATATGGTATTTCTTCCAAAAACGGGATAAAGGGAACTTTGGTTGATGCCTATGGTGTTTATGCTGAACACATTTCAGACGAGATGAGAAAAAAATTAAGATAACGATCAACCTTAAATAATAGAACTATGGAAAATCACAAACATCATTCTCACAGCCATAAGGACAAAGAGAAAGGTTCAATAAAGAGCGAAGCATTAAAAAAAGAAGCTGGAATAAAAAATAATTTAGCCGAAAAAACAAAACATGGCCATAGCGAAGCGATGGACCATAGTAAGATGGACCATTCAAAAAGGAACCACAGCAATGGTGATCATTCGGGCCATAACCCTGGCCACGGCCAGATGGGACACGACCACCATAAGATGATGATTGAGGACTTTAGAAAACGGTTTTGGGTAACGCTTGTCCTTACTGTTCCTATACTAATTTTCTCACCAATGATTCAGGACTTTATCGGGTATGAGTTCCTGCTTCCAGGAAATCAATATATCCTATTTGCTCTGTCCTCCGTGGTCTATTTCTATGGTGGTTGGCCATTTTTAAAAGGATTTTTGTCCGAATTCAAAAAAGGGGCACCTGGTATGATGACGCTTATTGCAATGGCAATCACAGTGGCTTACGTATATAGCTCGGCCACGGTATTCGGTTTAAAAGGTGTCGATTTCTTCTGGGAACTAGCTACGCTTATCGCTATTATGCTTGTAGGGCACTGGATAGAGATGAAAAGTGTCCTGGGCGCATCAAAAGCATTGCAACTATTGGTAAGTATGATGCCAGCGGAAGCACATCGGGTAAAAGGCGATAGCATTGAAGATATTTCATTGGAAGATTTATTAAAAGATGACATCATTTTAGTTAAACCTGGAGAGAAAGTCCCTGCCGATGGAGTTATAACAGAAGGTTCGAGTTATTTAAATGAATCAATGCTAACCGGAGAATCGAAGCCCGTTAAAAAAGATAAAAATGACAAAGTAATTGGAGGCTCGGTTAATGGCAATAGTACGCTAAAAGTAAAAGTAGAGCATACGGGAAAAGACAGTTATCTTAACAAAGTCATTACAATGGTCGAGGAAGCCCAAAAGACGAAGTCCAAAATGCAAAACCTTTCCGATAGAGCTGCAAAATGGTTGACCTATATAGCTTTGACCATTGGTTTTGGAACACTAGCAGTTTGGTTGATTTTAGGTTTCCCATTTGTATATGCATTGGAACGAATGGTGACGGTAATGGTTATTGCCTGTCCTCACGCATTAGGTTTGGCAATTCCACTGGTGGTTGCAATATCCACTGCTGTTTCTGCACAGAACGGCTTATTGATTCGTAATAGAACCGCCTTTGAAGAATCACGTAAAATTTCAGCCTTGCTTTTTGATAAAACAGGAACCCTGACCAAAGGGGATTTCGGGGTAACCCGAATTGAATCTGTAAATCAAAAATTTTCAACGAACGAAATATTAAGGCTTGCAAGTGCTTTAGAACAAAGTTCGGAACATCCTATTGCAGTGGGTATCATAAAAAAAGTAAAAGAGGATAAAGTGAGTATCCCAAAACCCGAGAATTTCAATGCAATCACCGGGAAAGGGGTAGAGGCTAATGTAGAAGGTAAACAAATAAAAGTTGTAAGCCCCGGCTATTTAAGGGATGAAAAAATCACTATCCCTGAGGATGCCTATAGCGATGCCGCAGAAACTGTTGTTTTTGTTTTGATTGATGCAAAATTAGCAGGATACATCGCTCTTGCCGATGAAATTAGACCGGAATCTTCTGATGCGATCAACGTATTCAAAAAGAATGGAATAAAAGTGTTGATGGCGACGGGGGATAACGAAAAAACTGCCAAAGCTGTAAGTGAAAAACTTGGATTGGATGGATATTATGCTGAAGTATTGCCCCATCAAAAAGTAGAAATCGTTAAAGAGCTACAAGGTAAAAATGAGTTTGTTGCGATGACTGGAGACGGGGTAAATGATGCTCCGGCCTTGGCTCAGGCAAACGTAGGAATCGCAGTGGGTTCAGGAACCGATGTGGCTGCAGAAACTGCAGACATTATTCTTGTAAACAGTAATCCACAAGATATTGCAAATCTTATATTATTTGGAAAAGCTACCTACAACAAAATGATTCAAAACCTGGTATGGGCTACGGGTTATAATGTTGTTGCCATTCCGTTGGCTGCGGGTGTGCTTTATTCTTCCGGATTTGTTTTGGGCCCAGCCGTTGGTGCCGTATTTATGAGTTTAAGTACCATTATTGTTGCTATTAATGCCCAATTGTTGAAAAAGAAAATCGGAAAGAAATAATGCAAGAGAATAGGATGCTTAGCAGGATTTTTTTAGTCCTGCTAAGTTTATTTGTGGTAATGCTTGGATATGGTATTTTATTACCAACCCTTCCTTACTACACCGAAAGATTAGCATTAAAAGACAATCTCGACAGCGACCTTATCAATTTCCATATTGGATTGCTCACGAGCATTTATCCGCTTTTTCAGTTATTGTTTGTAGTGGTTTGGGGAAACCTTTCAGATAAATATGGTCGGAAACCTATTATTATTTATGGTCTTATCGGTTTTGTAATTATGCAATTACTCACTGGTCTTGCTACATCCTTGACAATGTTATATGTGGCTCGCATATTTGGTGGAATATTCACATCGTCGGTTATTCCGGTTAGTAATGCTTATTTAAGTGATATTACTTCTGTAAAACGGAGAAAAAAAATAATGGCCTGGTCTGGTGTTGCCATTAGTTCTGGAGTTATTTTTGGACCTGTTATTGGTAGTTTTCTGTCCCAGACTGACCTTCATTTAAAATACACAATTGGTCTGCTACATTTAGACCGATTTTCAGTACCTTTTTTGTTTGCAGCCATACTAGGATTGATTGTCCTATTTGTTGTAATGAAATGGTTAAAAAACACCATTCGCGTACATAAGTTTACAACACAAAAGGGGAGCTTACAATTTACGTTTACCAAATATTTTATCGTCTTACTAGTTCTGTCGTTTGTCATCCAATTTGTAGTGACGTTGTTTGAAACTGTCTTTTCAATATATGGGAAAGATGAATTAGGATTTAATAGTAAACAAGTTGGTATTGGATTTATGCTATGTGGATCAATAATGGCTGTTATGCAGCCGGTATTTGCGACTTACGGAGAGAAAGTCTTAGCCGCCAGAAAACAAATTGCTCTAGGATTGTTAATATCTGGTTTATCCTTAATTGCATTTCCTTTTTTTAAAAATGAATTTTTGGTATATGGATTAATTGTTGTTTTTGCTGCTGGAGGTGCTATGGTAACGCCAAATTTACTTTCTGCGGTTTCATTAATATCAAAGAAAAACACAGGCAGAAACATTTCTATTCAGAGCTCGACTAATAGTATTGGTCAGATTCTAGGTCCGGTCTTAGGAACTTGGCTGATTACTGGTAGTTTTTACTATCCATTTATTATTGCAGGGATCATCATATTGACCGCTATTGGAGTATTGTATTTTTTAAAACATTTTAAATCTCCAAATTAGAATAAATGAAGATTATCACCATATGAAATTTAGTTCTATAGAAATTTATACCCTAAACCTATTATATGATGATATATGTTTTATGAAGAATAACCATTCATGGACTTTATGAACCATGTCAGACAAACCTCTGGACCTTTAAAGGAGAGTTTTTTATTTAAAGAGTATAGAGACATTTTATCAGATGTCCTCCAGAATAAAATATAATTTCAAAATTTGATATTTTTTTAAACCAAAATTTAATGAATAATATATTCCTTTCAAGGTAAAATATTATCGCTGTCTCTACCCTAAAACCTAAAATTTCAAAACCACCATATCTTTTATAGTAAGTATCTAACATCTTTGATTCATTAGGATTTTAAATATTAGCTCATTATTCTCCTACCCGTTTTGTTTTTCATTTTCCCGTTCTCCATTTACTTCTCAGCCGTTACTGTTTTTTCCTTTTTATAAATGCAAAATACCAGCATATATAAGTTAGCCGGACTGCCTTTAGATTTGTAAAATAAATAAAACTTATAATGATAATGTTGAAAAGAGGGGGGCTGGGGGAGACTGATAACTTATGAAAATTGTGTATAACTTTAGAATTAAAAAGAATGAGGTGAACTTTCCGGACTGCTAGGTTAATGACCTCTCTTATGTATTAGTCCTCATTCTTTATAACCGGTTGCTAAGAACCAAATAGGATTATAGCCTTTGCTTTTAAAGGTTTTAGTTTAGGCAACCTTTAATTTATTATAATGATGAAAATAAAGGAGGTTATCGGCATTGATGCCAGCAAGCTAGTATTGGACTGTTGTATTCATATGAAAGAATTGCAGTTAACATTCAGCAATGATCCTGATGGGATTGATCAAATGGTTGAATGGGTAATGAATAGCACTAAATTGTTTAAAGATGACATATTATTTGTTTTTGAACACACAGGGCTTTATACAAATCAGTTATCAGCAGTTTTGAGCAGAAAAGAATGTATCTTCTATATAGCATCTGGTTTAGAGGTTAAGCGATCCTTGGGTATTTTGCGTGGAAAGGATGATAAAACCGATGCTAAGAGAATTGCCTTATATGGCTATCGAAGAAGGGAGGAAATTAAACCAGCAAAAATAATGAGTGTGCCATTAGCTCGGCTGAAACGCCTGGCTTCTATGCGTAGAAAATTGATTTCTCAACGAGCAGGTCATAAGGCAACTTTGAAAGAGCAAAAAAGAGTATTAGAAAATGAAACCATACTCTTTGAAGTTCAGAAAAGAATTATAGATCTACTTACCCAAGAGATTAGAACTATTGAAAAAGAAATGGACAATATTATTTTAGAAGATGCAGAGCTTAACAAGCTGTTTCGACTGTTGCTTAGCATCAAGGGAATAGGAAAAGTAACTGCGCGTTTTTTGATTATCCATACTAATGGTTTTACCACTTTTAAAACCTGGAGAAAATTTGCTTCTTATTGTGGTATAGCACCATTTCCTTATAGATCAGGTACAAGTGTTAGAGGAAGAACAAAGGTAAGTCGATTAGCAAACACTGAAGGTAAGGCGCTATTGCATTTATGTGCTGCTGGTTCCATCCAGTATAATCCTGAATTAAAGGCTTATTACGAAAATAGAGTGAGTCAAGGAAAAAATAAAATGAGTACTTTAAATATTATCAGAAATAAATTATTGTCTAGAGCATTCTCTATTGTGGGAAGAGGAACGCCCTATGTTGATATTATGAAGTACGCCTCTTAAAAGTATATCTTAATTACTGAATTCATTAACTACTTAAGTTCTCTAAGAAAAGTGGATAAGGAAGATCATGCCTAGTAGTTAACTATCAATGCCTATTAGGAAGTCCTTAACGCTATTTGTGCTCTTGTTTTGCATGCCGATTCTCTACATAGCTAATATTTGACCTACTCTATCCATAGTTCCCACAACACCTTTTTTAAACTGCGAAAAAACAACATTCTTTCTTGGACAGCGGCATAAGGCCGTTCCGGCTTCGCCTACTCTTTTTATACGCTTTACCAATCTCGGATGTTGTAGAAAAAATGCATCAAAAAAGGTAATGTGAGGGCTCTATAAGAAGTAAGTCAATTTAAAAAATTATGAAATCGAAACAGATACAAAAAATAACAAGAGCACAAAAAATCAAAAAGGAAAATGCTTTGGATATAAAAAGTAAGTCGATTTAATCGAGTTGCGGAAAGACAGAATAATAGAAAAAAATTATCACAGGAAATTTGGAATTATCATAGGATACATAAGCCGGTTGACTTCGTCTGCCCTTTTATAAGTCCTCCCTAATTCTATATGCTGAAAATGTATCAGCATCAAAAAGGAAACAGCATACGGCTCTATAGGAAGTAAATCTAAATAAAAACGTGATGAAATCAATAAAAACAAAATTATCCGGAAGTAGAACAAAAAAAAATCAAAAAAGAAAAGCTCCGGATATAATAAGTAAATCAATTATTAATCTTTAAATCTTTTAATTATGAGAACGCTTAGAAACAAAGTTCAGTTAATCGGAAATGTGGGGCAGACCCCGGAAATCAAAAATCTTGAAAGTGGCAAAAAAGTAGCCAGTTTCTCCATTGCCACCAATGAATTTTATAAAGATTCAAAGGGCGAAAAAATACAGGATACCCAATGGCATAACATCGTAGCCTGGGGCAAAACCGCTGAAATCGTAGAAAGTTATGTGGCCAAAGGCAAAGAAATTGCCATTGAAGGTAAACTAACCAATCGCTCCTATGAAAATAAGGAAGGAGAAAAAAGATACGTAACCGAAGTGGTAGTAAGTGAAATTCTTTTGCTGGGAGGTGGGAATGCTAATAATGATACTCATTAGCAGTTAAATAAAAGAGGGCTGGAACTTGCTCACGGTAACGCCCTCTTTTTTCATTTCAACCCTTTAAATCAAATTAAAATGAAATCGAAGATTCACGATTTCCTTAAAAATATTAAGCTATGAGTAAAGCACAAGTTAATGAAATATCGATAAAATATCAGGGTAATTTTAAAATCTCACAGGCACCAAAAATAACTTCTTCAGTAAATGCCGCAGAGCTATTATTTGATATGTGGAATAAAGACCAGATAGGACTGCAGGAATGTTTTAAAGTCATGCTCTTGAACAATGCCAATAGAGTAAAGGGTATTTTTGAAGTTTCTACCGGAGGGATTACGGGCACCCTTGTAGATCTGCGCATCCTGTTTGCGGTAGTATTAAAGTCATTAGCGGTGAATTTGATAATTTCTCATAATCACCCTTCAGGAACTTTAAAACCCAGTGAGGCAGATAAACGCCTGACCGAAAAAATTAAAAAGGCAGGGGAACTTTTAGACATTAAAATCCTTGATCATTTAATCCTGACCCCCGATGGTGATTATTTTAGTTTTGCAGATGAAGGCATACTTTAAATGCTATTATATATAATCGCAAAAATTACCTAAAGAACATCTCTGAAATTCCATAGATGTTTTTTTATGCTTTGAAAATTTCAATTGATAAAAATTCCTTATCTTTAAAATGCTGATCTTCAGCGTTTATATTTACGTATAGTGAGCCTATTATTTTGACTTTCGCTGCTCCCTATACCCATCAATTTATTTTATAAGGAATCTTGAATTCTAAGAAAAAGGCAATTGGCGTTTAGCCAGATTGTATAATTTTTTTGTCCGCCTGGCGGGACAAAAAGGAATAGCAAGAGGGTAACACGCTATGCGATGTTAGACATTGCCTTTTAATTTTAAAACACTGTAAATCAGTTATTTAAAATCGTTTAAGACTTCCTGAAAATTAAAATTTGCGGCAAATGGGCTTGAAACCCCAGTAAACAGGCAGGTATTTGCGGCAAATGGGCTTGAAACCCCAGTAAACAGGCAGGTATTTGCGGCAAATTGATCAAAACAGCGAACATATGGAGCCTTTTAAGAATATTCGATTTAAGAAAAAAACCGCGGAACGTTTTCAGGAATTCTCACGTACCCATTTTAAAACCCATTCAGAAGCCCTGGCTACCATGCTTGATTTTTTCTTCTACAACGAGATTTCTCCGAAAGAAAAATTAGGTCCAACTGGAAGAAAAATAGAGAACTCATTGAAAAAAAGAATGAACGCCATTATCGCCATTATGAAGGATGTGGAAAAAAATAAAGCCAATCCCACCCTGGCGATTTTGCAATCCCTTTTGGAAGGGAATGAACCAAAAAAGAAAACCCTGATACTGGAAAAAAATAGTTCTCGGAAGGATGATCAGAATAAATATTAAAAATCGAAATATGTATATCACTATTTCAGCTCAAAAATTAGGCGGCACGTTTTCACAGAGTTCAGGAGATTATGTGGATTATCTGGAAAAAGAGAATGAAGGTGTGGAACAGGAGGATCTGGAACATTTCTTTAATCAGGACAGGGAGGGTATTTCTGCGAGGGAAGTAGTTCAGGAAATTGACGGAAATATTGCAAAATTGAAAAAAGTCGAGCCTAAGTTTTATGCCATTACCGTAAGCCCGTCTCCATATGAACTAAAAAGATTGCAAAACAGTAGTGAAGATCTCAAACGCTATACCCGCGAGCTCATAAAAGATTATGCGGCCTGCTTTAACCGTGAAATCAATGGTAGGGCCATTACAGCAAATGATATTAAATATTATGCAAAAATCGAACATCAGCGTGCTTTTAAAGGAACGGATCGTCAGGTAAAAGAAAACCAGCCTTATGCCACCAGAATTCTAAAATGTAAAGACGACATTCAAAAAATTAAACGTGGTGAAATAGAGGGTAATATTCCAAGCCTTGAAAAAAAGATCATCAAATTGGAAAAGCAAGCACCACATCAGCAGGGTGGGGAACGAATTGTTCAGGGGATGCCCAAGGAAGGTAACCAAAGCCATATCCACATTATTGTTAGCCGAAAGGATGTCTCCAATTCCTATAGTCTGTCCCCGGGAAGCAAATACAAGTCTTCGGAAGTGGAAATGAACGGGAAACTGGTGAAAAGGGGTTTTGACCGTGATCAGTTTTTTTCCAGGGCAGAACAAACCTTTGATAGAACCTTTCAGTATCAGCGAAATTTTGTCGAAACCTATCAGGCCAGGAAAGAGTTTATTAAAAATCCGAAAATGTATTTCTCCGCACTTATTGGTTTACCGACCAGTGAAAAAGCAATCGCAGTTAAGATGTTAAGGGAATCCGGGATGCCCATGCTACCAAAGATCCCTACCAACAAAGTACAGTTGGCTTTAAAAGTATTCAATAAAATAAAACAAGGGGTAGATACGGCTATCCGCTCTGGTTCAATAGGAATCTAATTTAAGAATTATGATAACGACGCTATTCACTATAATTGCCATACTGTTAGTACTTCATATCCTGTTTTTTCTGATTTACAGGATCTCCAAGTTTGCTTTTATGATTAACCTAATGATCACCGTCATTATGATATTTCTTATGGCATACCCGGGTCTGGATTTAAGCGATTTATCTAGTCTCGTGCTTTATTATGGCTGTCCGCTATTATTGGGAAATACCGCCCTTTATGTATTCATTAATAGGGACGATGATGGGGCTTCTGAAGCAAAATACAAGGTGGTTTTTAAAATAAATCACGGAAAATTTCAAATTAAAAATATCATGCGAGGAGCTTCAATTATTGGAGCTTCCGGAAGTGGTAAAACGGAAAGTGTGGTTCATGGTTTTTTAAAACATTTCAGCAACTACTCCTTTAGTGGGGTGATCCACGATTATAAAAATTTTGAGATTACGGAAATGGCCTATCCACTTTTCAATAATCCCGATATTCCCTTTTATGTGGTTTCCTTTGATAAAATACTGCATAGAGTAAATCCCATCGCACCCAGATATCTGGAAAATGAGGAGAGTGTGAACGAGATTTCCAGGGTGCTCATTGAAAATCTTTTGGAGCAAAAAGAATCAGGTGCGACCGGTACCAATAAGTTCTTTAATGATGCTGCGGAAGGCCTGGTAGGCGGACTCATTTGGAAACTTAAGACTTCCTATCCCCAATACTGCAGCCTGCCACATTTAATTCTGATTTATCAAATTCTGGATACCGATAGCCTGATTGCTTTTTTAGAGACCAATCCTACTTCCCGCGCCATGGCCAGCGCATTTATTAGTGGGAAAGATTCGGAAAGGCAGACGGCAGGGGTAAAAAGTACGCTGGCCAATGCCCTGAAAAAGATCAGTACTAAACAAATTTTCATGGCCTTATCTGCAGATGAAGTTCCCCTCAATATAAATCATCCGGAAAATCCAGCGGTTATTTCCCTGGTGAACAATCCCAAGTACGAAACAGCCTATTCTCCTGTAATAGCAACTATACTGCATACTATTACCAAGCAAATGAGTGTTCGAAACTCTAATTCTTCTTTCCTTTTAATGGAAGAGGCTTCCACGATTAGATTGCTTAATATGCACAGAATCCCGGCTACATTAAGAAGCTATGATATCGCTACGGTTTATGTAATGCAGGATAAGATCCAGAATGATATGATGTACGGCGATAAAGCCAGCAAAGCTATTCTGGCCAATCTGTCCTATCAGTTTTTCGGAAAGGTGAACGACCCGGACACAGCTAAATATTATGAACGATTTTTCGAAATTGTAAAAGGGGAAACCAGGACGGTAATGAGGGGAGAAGGACTGGATTTTGATACTAAAATATCTATAGGAGAGCGGGAAATGGCAAAAGTAAGGGCCGATTCCTTCTTTCGTTTAAAACAAGGCGAATTTATCACATATGCCGATGGAAAGGATAAAAAAGTACAGTTTAAAATCCCGAAGATTGAACGTAATTTACCGGATGATTCCATGTTTTATACACAAGCTGAAATAGAGGCTAATTTTGAGAGGATTTACGAGGAGGCGAGGTCGATATTTGGGTAAATTATTGAAGTTCGCACCTGTTAAGATTAGAATGATTTTAATAAAAATGACCTGATTTTACTGGTTCTTCAACTATTCTTTCTTTTAGAAGGAGACTTTTTTTTATTTAAAAGTACCCATTCTCTTATATATTTAAATGGAAAAGGTATTACCGTTAAGTCGCCATATCTTACAAAATCTACATTCATTAAGGGTAACATCTCATCAAAAAAGACTGGCGCATCTGAAAATCCTGATATTTCGCGAATAATTGATGCTCGGCCAATTTTTGTACGCATCCCATCACCTATGGTTCCCACGTAATAGAACAACTTACCGTCTTCGTAATATGAATGAATATCAAGGTTGCTATCCATTAAGTCATATTTTGTCTTATCTCGCATATAAGACTTAACTACGATTCCGGTATTATCCTGAATGTGTTTTGATAGTCTTTTCTTTACCGAACGATGGTCTATTATCTGTAAAAGGTTTGATTTTGAAATGAATTCTTCGGTCCAATTATTAAAAAGTGACTGGTAATAATCTTTATGTTTTTCTTCTAAATCAGTTTCTGAAAGCCATTGCTTAACATCAGACATTTTGAAGTTTTCGTTTTTATTTTCGGCTTTGAGCTGACCATAGATTTCTTTGAAATTTGGAAGCGTATATAAGCCCGTCCTTTTGATAACATTGATGTGTTCTAAATGATTTTTAACAACGCCTTCAACCGTGGAATCTTCATCAAAAATTGAAATTAAGTCATCAAATTCAGACTGGTTGAATAATGTCTGTTCCTTAATCTCAAACTGCATCTTTCCAGATGAAGTTATTTTTAAAAAGATAAACTGCTCGTCATCTTTGATGCCGAACACAAAATCATCTGTAAAATTGTATTGAGCCCAATCTAAAATAGACACTTGCTTTTTCTCTATATCATTCTTAATTAACAGCTCTTTTAAAATCGCCTTTACAGCATTCGTATTATTATATTTAAAATCTTCTATTGTGAGGTGCTGTGTGTTTATCAATGAGGCGTCATACTTATCTTGTATTCCGTTTTTGTCGTAGTAGTGCTTGTTGTGCAACAAGCGAATGTTCAAGGCCTGTTTTTTATGGTTGTCAGAGATTGTTGCTTTAATTGTGGGTAAAATTGACTTTAATGTATCCTGAAAAACTTCAATGTAATCGTCTGCCGTTTCGCCAACTGCATTTATGATATGTACGGTTTTTTTTGTCTGTGATATTATTGAATTGATATCCTGTTGGTTTTGGTCAGCAGTTCTAAAGGTATCTTTGACGGACGTTTCATTGAAAGCTAATTGCAAATACTCACTTAGCTTGTCTTCAATTTTTTCCAGGGTTTCGGACATAAAACCCATTTTACTTTCCTGAAAGGAATCCAATTCATTAAAATCCAAGAATGGAATGATTGTTTTCTTTCTGGGCTCTTGCTTGATTATAAAAACATCTTTGGCATCAAAGTTCTCACCATCTATAATTCTACGCATTGATTTGGTGGCGTGCGAGTAGGTATATTTAGCGTATTTATGCAAAGACTTTCTGGAAAAGTCAAGTTTTGTTTTTAATAAAAGGCTTGTAAAAGTTGTAGTGCGCAATTCTAAGTTCAAATCACAATGTACCTTAAATTCAATTGCCGGAATTTTAGTTATCAGTCTATCATCTTTAAACTTTCTACGTTCAAAAAGTGATTCATTATAAAGAAATAATTTACCTGTTAAATTGTTGAACCGAAGGCGATTGTTCTCTGGCGAGCTCAAAGAATTTACTAATAGTTGAACTAATAGATGTACTGGAATCTGCTGGATTTCGCTGTTTTTTAAAACCGAAAAAGTCAAGACTTCTGCACCTTCTATTTTATCAATTTCCGCTCTAAGATTGATGTTTTCTAATTCCGCTTTCGCGAAAAGCGTATAAAGAGAGCGGCCATTTTCAAAAACCACACTTTTGGCCTTAATATTTTGTGAGAATACATCTATAAATTGTGCCCCAAATGGAATATATTTTTCGGACGTGGTAAACCGAACAATACTGAAAACTTTATCAATATTGAGATAGTTTAGCTTTGGGTTTATAATGTTAATCTTTACTTTTTCCATAGATTTCTAAAATTTTCTTGATGGCTTGAGTGTTGTAACTTTTGTTCTCTTCTTCATATAAATTGCCTATTTCCACAATCTTACCATCTATACCAGTAATGGTCCTGTAATTATTTACGGCAAGAACGTTTACTATTAGTGCTCTGGACCCATTAACTCTACTTAATTTGCTCAATATTTTATCTTGAATTTTTGTAGCATCAAACTCGGTGTATTCCTGCCAATGTTTAAAATCTACATAGATATCCGTTTCTCTAATCCTGAAATCAAACAATTCAAAGTGTTCTTTTGGCATTTCTTCAAGTGGAATTTGTAGTTCGTTCTCAAAGATGAAACGTCCGGCTTCCTCACCCAAAGCACCTTTGTAGATATTATGAAATAAGACTGGGCTCAACATAAAAGATCCATTATTAAATTCCGTCGCGTATTGCTTTCCTTCAAAATGTTGTTTTAAACCTGGGATGGATAGCATAGACTGTAATCGCGCTGATGTTTCGGAAACCTTCGCTGGCAATTTGTTATTGAAATCAATTGTGATGGATTGAAAATCGTTTTCTTCTTCATAACTGTAACTGTTGCCCATTGATGGTAATTCTACATAGACATCCAGAACTCTAATCAAGTTTTTTGAACATTCCTTGGTCATTGTTGGATAGATGAGACAGAGTTCTCTTAACTGCTGCCATTCCTTAATATCTTTATCACGCCATTCCCAATCTCTGCGGATAAAACGCAATATTCTGGATAGGGTTTTTCTATTGGCCATTATGGCTTTATTCACAAAAACTTCGTCAGTTTCTATTTCCGTTGTATGCTTTCGACAAGAAGAGACCAAGGCTTTAAATTCCTTAAGAACTACATTGTTTTCAATATCAAAGGATGCAATATGATTTTGTAGTTCATCATCTGCCAAGATATAGATATTCTTTGCTTTCAAGTTGGTTCGGCAAATCCGCCCAATGGCTTGAATTATAAATTTGGAATAATGCTGCTTTATATTGTAGTCATCATAAAGTGAAGCTTTACTACGTTTGGGAATTCCATTGGAATTAAGTGATGCCATTAAGTTTTCAAATGCTCTGGTAACCTCACTTTTTAGCGTTGCCATTGAGATTCTACCTGCTTCCAGTAAAAATTCCAATTGAAATAGATATCTAATAAAGCCTTCTTCATCAAGCTGTTTATTAATAAGCTGAATAAGATGCGTGGGCTTGTCCAGATAGATAGCATTGATGTCGGTTTTATCCAAATTGTATTTTGGAAGTTCACTACTGCGCACATCTACAAGTTCTGCGGTGTCAGGCGAAACATACTGAAGATTTTGACCAGCACCCACGGTTTGGTACATTGATATTAAAAATAGCTTTTGGCCACGATGCAATCGGTCTGTAAAATCTTCTTTTTTCAAATCGAAATCTGCACTATTAATAATTCTGTACGAATTTTTAACGCTGTACACCAATTCATCGCTGTCATCATCTTTCTGAGTGAAGATATCTTTGGTATTGTGTTTTTCAATAAGAATATCGAAAATCTCTTCGAGTGTAGAAATACGTAGTTTATCATCCCATTTTTTAGGCTCTTTGTTCAACAAACAAAGCATTGCCTTGATATCCTGATATAAGAGGAACTTATCAAATGCCTGAGCAATTCGTAGGTATCTATTTTGAATAAATGGGTTTGGATTATCTATTTTACCTATAATATGACGCACCAATTCTTTGTCTTCAATCAATTTTAAAAAACCTTCTGCTACTTCGGCTTCGGTACTGTAATTTTTTATCCAGATAGGATGTATGGTTACGTCCTTGTAATTTTCGTTCTGTTTTTCAATAAAACTTTTAAGATGTTCTTTTTCATCACTATTGAGCTCAAAGAAGGAAGAGCCCAATTGTTTCTTTAAATAACTTATGTCATAATTACCTGTTACGGTTTCAATATTGGCAGTGGCAGAAATACCTATAACTTTAGCCCTCTCAGCAAGTTTTAACAAAAACTTCTCTGGGGTACTATTAAAATCATAGATAAAGGTTTTGGTAATTGTTTCGTGCTGCTCATCGTCAATAAAGTCGAAGTATCTAAAGCCGTTTTCATATACACTAAAATCATAACGTATTTGCGGTTTGTTTTTGTCAGATTGATTTGCATTTTCTCTTTCCGAAAGAATGCTGTCCATAATAAATGCTTTGTACTTGCCTTCCAGCCTAAATTCTTCAAGTACGGTGCTTAACGCTAAATCATAAGCATATTCAGATTCTTGTGATGTGGATGCGATACGGCGCTCATTTATGGTTTCTTGATAATTTTGTGCCAAACTCTTTACCGCACCCTGAAAATACCTAACATAGCCCTTTATTTGATTGAGCAGCGTAATGATGTTTAATGAGTTATCTACAGGTTTCTCATTGGTAAACTGCAATAGGTTCATTCGCTTTCCAAAATCAGTATCAATTTCAATGTATTTATTATTGTTGCGGTAAACTGCGTGGTACTGAAAGTCGTGAAACAATAGGTTGCGTTCTCTTGAAACATTGGGTGCCATTGTTGTCTTGAAACTATACATTACATTGTATTTCTCTACAATTTCAGCAGCCATCGCCTTTAGAACATTTTCAATGTCTTTTAAATCTTTGTAGTTGTAGCCTTTATCAATTTGCTGTTGTCTATTTTTTGAATGTTCCAAAAAATCCACAGGAAGTGTATTGTTTGAAAGTGCCCAAAAGATTTCATTGAACAAATGAATGTAATCTATTCGCTGGCGTTTGCCTTTATCAATAATGTTAGATAGTATGCTGTCTTTCGTAGCGTCAATTTCGTCTATAAAAATGATAGCATCTTTAGTAATATCGTGGTTAATAAAGTGGTAAGAAGGTTCTACAAGGGTGCTGTTTTGAGCATAAAATTTACTTATGCTCAAAAAGAAAATCTTACGTTCAGAAGAAAAAACCGATGGATACAATGTGCCTACCCACTTTAAATTGGGCTCAGTTTTTATGGCCTTTAAACGTTCTTTTTTATTGGGATAATTTTCTTTTAAATACAGCTCTATTCTTCTTCTAAATTCAGGCTCATATTTGTTTCTAAGTTCATTTTCAGCAGCATTTAAAACATCCTTGAATTTGTTTGAAGATTTTAAATTGTTGACCAAGCGCACTTGATTCCGTAGGCTTTTAAAGGCCTGTAGTTTACCGAAATATTCAGGAATATTATCTTTGATTTCGTCAAAATTTTTCAATACGAAACCCATATTAGAGTCAAGAAAAAGGACGTGTTTATTAAAATCGTCGACTTTGTTGTTTTTCGCAAAATGGTCGTTCCTTAAATCATCTAAAGGAAGGTTTTTCTTTAAGTTAGTAATGAAGAAAATTTTGCGACCTTCTTTACAATGTGTCTTATAATTTTCAAAAATCCATTTTAAAACGTTATACGTTTTACCTGAACCGGTAGGTGGGTCGAACAAAAGCAAACCGTTTTCTGCATTGCAATGGTTTTCGAGTATTTTAATCATATTTATGACGGAATATTTTAGTACAGAGTAGTCGATAAAGAAGCTTCCTCACGAAGCCTAAATTTTATAGGTAATGCAAATGAGATTGCTGAAAAATCTGGCTAACAATAATACTAAATTTTGAAATAAAATGGTTTGAAACCACTGAAGAAGTATTAAAAATTTAATTAGAAATAGATCCATTTTCTAAAAATGATAAACAATTCTTTTTCGTTTAATCCCTTAATAAAAATCATTTATATTTCTACAAAAGCTCAATAATTTTTTCAGTTCGTTCATCAAAAAAAAATACTCGGTTGAACTTTTTTCTGGAAAGGTTACTGCAGTCCAATAAATCAAAACGGAAACCTGACGATCTGTAACCTATGCCAGCTATTATTACAAGCCATTTTTCATCTATGTCGATAGGGTAATTGCAGATCAAAGCGGACTTTTTATCTATATATTTTTGAACTTGTTTATAATCGGCTGGTTTAACAAGAAAGGCTCCTGTGGATTGCCAGTTACTCCAAGTAGTTTCTGACTGAACAGTTAAGCTGTCAATGTATTTGTTTTCAACTTTCATTTTAGAGGTTGAAACTCGAAACTTATACTCTTTGTTGACTTGGTAAATTTTATTTACCATATCAAATAACATATCAATATAAAACTGTTTTTTATGCTCTTTGTCCATTGGATTGTGTGAATATCGAAATGAAACTTGTAGATTAACTCCGACCTCTCTCTCAAATCTCTCACGGGCAGCATCTATAATTTGTTGTCGATATCTTTCTATCATTTTGTTTTTCTCATCAATATATCTCGTATGTTCAATAGAAATTTTTGTATCCAATGTTTTAGCGATAAAATCGGGAGTTTCATATTCTTCAAGCAAAATGAAGTCTATTCCATGACTTTTGTTAGATATAAATTTTTCAATTTGTCTTCGTTCAATTGTTTTCGTGTAAGTTCTTGTCATGAAGTTAATTTTTACCAGTAAGAAAAGATTTTTTACTAAAATTTTTAAAATAGAACGTGAAAATTTTAGAACACTTTTTTGCTTTAGAAATTTTGAGCACTAGTATAAAAAGAGAAGTCCAAAGTGTGAATTTGAAAATATGTATTTAGATGAAAAACCCATAGGTTATTGCATATTTTCATGCATAAAAAGGAATGCTTTTATAATTATTCTAATCAAAATATAGTATTTATTCTAATTTTATACCTTTTTTCGGTATACTTAACGGATAAATACTAAAATGACGGTGTCAAAATATAGTAAGAAGTTATAAGGTATAAAGATATATTCTCAATTAAAATCATCTTACCACTTCTACAAAAATATCCGGCTTGGGCATGGACTGGTCGAGTCCTGGACGCTTAAATCCTGATGAAATACTAATAATCTGTCCAGTACTATTTTCAAATAGCATAAGTGGGTAGCCTTTTGTTTCAATAGTATTTAACTGCCCGGTAGTAAGATTATAAATCCGCGCTTTCTTTTCATGAATAGTTTCATTTTCCGGATACCATTCCGGGTCATTGTTAGAGCCGAATATCAGGTTTCCATTCCTGCTAATACCCGATGGAAAATAAGGCTTTTCAAATGAATCCTTTAAATTAAAAGTTTGTGTTGAATATAATTTGTTTTCCAAAAGGTTAATAATATAATTCCTTTCTGCACTATAAAAAGTATTTTTTACATAATGAGACTTAATAGGAATATTCACTATTTCAGCTTCAGAAATTTTTCCGGTTTCAGAAATTGAAAATTTATAACTATTAGGTTCATAGAAATGTCCAACAAGCAACTGTTTATCTTTAAGAGCTATCAAATGATAATTATACGATCCAAAATGAGTTGAAAAATGATTTTTCTGGTCTATATATTCGAGATTTCCATTGAACCGCTTATAGGTATATATAATATCACTATCTGTAAAGGCAAAGAGATTGTCACCCAGATATACAAAATCATAGAATCCCAAAGACCTTTGAGGAACAATTTTATATTTAAACGATAGATTGGTGGCATCATAAACTGCTAATCCATTACCCTGCGGAAAAAACAATTCCTTTCCATTCCCTGTTTCATAAACACGCATATTGATACTGTTCATTAAATCAGGTACTTTATTGGCAGTAGCAGATATTTGCTGGTTCTGATAGTTGAACTTGATTAGATTATAA
Source organism: Autumnicola aciditolerans (assembly GCF_041679265.1). Taxonomy (NCBI): domain Bacteria; kingdom Pseudomonadati; phylum Bacteroidota; class Flavobacteriia; order Flavobacteriales; family Flavobacteriaceae; genus Autumnicola; species Autumnicola aciditolerans. The sequence goes on along the minus strand of NZ_JBGFSM010000003.1, from coordinate 221,806 downwards.
TTACCATTCTTTTCTTTTCCGTACAAATAAATTTCAGGTTGATCTTTATCTATGCTTATCAAATCTATACTGCTAAATTTAAGGACTTCAGGACGTGACCAGTCAAGTTCCCATACATTTTCATTGGTATAGGGTTCAGAACTTCTATTCCCGAAAATATCGTAGGAATAGATCGCATAAACCGGATCCATTAAATACGGAGGATCTTTATCCACATAACTGGTTGTTTCTATATCATTGATAATTTTTACCGGATATTCCTGATATCCAGACCCGGTGCCCCCTGTATAATTCCTTACAGTGATCTCATAATGAGAAAAGTAGTTCCCCTGATATGGCTGCCAGTGCAAATCGATTTCAGTATTGGAAGGATTTACGGTTGAAAACCCAACTTTAGTTGGTCTTAAATATTCAGTAAAAAATTCAATAACTTGACTTTCTCCCAAAAGCCCTTTTTCATTGTATATTTTCAAAAAATAACAAATATTATCCTGGGCTAAAGGATCTTCATCGATAAAGAAATTGGTGGAAACATCATGAATAGTAGCTAATAATTCAGCACTGGTTTTAGTACAGCCATTTATACTACGATAAACTTCATATTTTTCAAATTCATAGAAACCGGAATAAGGTTGCCAGGTGAATTTAATTTTATCGTCGCTGGAATCGACTGGGGCAGGCTGAAAAGTATAAGAGTATAAATCTATATCATTTGGCGGGGCATACCGCTTTGCCAGAAGAGTAAGAATATCCAGTTCGCCGTCGTCATCAATATCAATCTTTATTTTGAAGGTTAATTTTTCAGAAGTTAATTCAGTAATTACCATTTCATCACTCTGGCCCACAGCATTTGAAATTGAAATAATCCCATCATTTAGATCCCACTGAAAATCAGTGATCTGTCTTTGACATTCATAACTGGTAGTTAAAATATACTCTTTATACAGACCATTTTCAATAAACTGAAAAAAATCCCTGCCGCATTCCTGATAGGTAGCCGGAATATCTACGAGATTACCTTCATAAGAACCTTGAAATATAGACCAGGTTCCAGATAAAAGAGATGGATTAGCGTTTACTAACGTATTGGAATAAAAACCGTCCTTATTACTCTCTGGAAGATCATCATCTTTTGAACAACCGGAATAAATAAAGAGGAATAATAAAGACAGGATTAGGTATGATTTATTCATGGGCGGAAATCACATAAGATTTTCAAGTTAATATAGCAGTGTAAAATCGTCGATTGTTTTATCAGTAATCAAATAAAGAAAAACCTTCTAAATATATTAAAATATTCATTCCGTAAAATAACTTTTAGAACGGACTTTTTTCCCGTAAACCGGTTTCTGTTACTTTCCATTGGCCGCCTTCTTTTATCAATTTAAAAGTCTCGGGTTTTTGTTCGTGTGAAGTCGTAAATTTTATCCAGGCCGTATCGTTATACACCGTATCCCGAACTACCTTAAAATTTGTATTGCCTGAATATGTGGAAGTAACCATGTCCTGAACCGAGACCAGAGACCGATAACGTTGTGGAGTAGTGTATTTTTCCAAAGTGCCATTATCCTTATTTATAAAGCTTTCCGAAACCAACTTAGCTGTTTCAGTGTGGGACATTTGATCACCTTCGGAACAGGAAATCCCAGATATAAGGATCAAAAGACAGATTAGTTTTTTCATAACTATACTAATTAGGATTATTAATAAATTTTGATTTTACATTTAATTTTAAACTTCGTTCTCCGTTTTGTTCATTGAGTTCAACTACTAATTTTTTATCATCTCCCAAAGAAAACTTGGGAAGTACAAACACCATTCTTCTCGTTTCATTTTCTGAAACTTTGAATGGTACCTGATGTGTATAAACTGGCTGTTTTTCCAATTTTTGAATTGATTTTCTTTTCCCTTGTTTCTTTGTTTCTGTAAAAAATTTTAGAAAATTAAGATCATAATCCAGGGAAGAGGTATTCTCGATTTCAATAACGAAATACAGTGCTGACCTATCAAATACTATATTTTCTACACTTAAGACAATTCCATTAACACGTTTTTTTATCCTGACAATCTTCTGATTTCTGTCAATAAGAAATTCACTAAACCTATTATAATATAGTTCGCTACTATCAATGTTAGTGTCTAAACTGTCATTCAGTTCAGGAACTATTACAAGAGGCTTTTCATTCCCTATATTTTCTGTATTAGAAACGAAATAATTTAGTTTAGTTAGTTGCTCTTTATACCTTACAATATACGAAAATACAGCACCATTTGTATTGATTATGAGTAAATTACTATCTTCTCCCGGTGTGGCCTGCAATAATCCAAAATACTGTTCCTTCTCTCTATTATAGGTAAATACAAAATTTTCTGAACCGGTTATTCCCTGTTTAATAGGATCAGGAAAAAACAGGGCGACATTCTTTGTGTCGTTGGCATAGATTGTATCCAAAATAAGGGTTTTAGGAAGCCTTGATAATTCCTCCTGAGCATTCAGATTTCCGAAAGGAACAGCACTCAGTATGCTTAAAGCAATGATTAGATTTTTCATAATATTTTGAATTAATGCCCTGGGGCTTTTAAAATGAGTTTATAAGTATTGGTTACCGTCACCTTGATGTTCCGGTTATCACGTTGAAATACTTTTTTGATACCGCTTACTTGTGGTACCCCGGTAATATTAATGTCCTGTACAAGGTCATCTAGAACTTCCCGGGTAGCATCGGCTCTTAAACTGTTTTCCACATAGATCCCTTCGCTACCATCCTGAAGATCATATGCCTTGAGTTTTACCGGTTTGTGGTTGATATTCTCAATGTCTATCAAGGCCCTGTTTGGCTGAAAGCTTATAAAACCAAAAACGGGTGTGTTTTTTGGGATAAGTATCCCATTAATTCTGGCATCTTCACTCAACCTCATACGTAACCTGTAATTTTGTTTAACCACCTGTGTTCCATCAACTTCAGCGTAGATCATGTTATCTATATTTGATGGAGTCTGTCCCGGATTTTCTGAGGGGTTTGAACTAAAAAAGAGCTGGTGTTCCAAACCTATTTCTTTAACAGAAATTACCGTAGGCGCTTTAGGTAAAGTGGAATCTATTTCAGATTTTTCTTTTTTAATGATTACTGAAGCTGCACTCCGATAAGGATTGTCTGAATAACTGATGCGCCCGGAATTGTATATACTATCAACAATGCGCTGTTTTTCTTTATCTATCAAGTCTGGATCGTAAAAGCCGGCGGAGTCTATCAAGCTTTCATCATAGATGCTGGGCGCATTGGTTTCCTTCACTTCTTTTAAGGCATTGATAGCATCCAGTTTTGAAAAATATTCTTCCTGCTCATTGCCTATTTCAGGAATGGTAGTTTGTCTTAGGTTATCATTTTCATTATCATCGTCAGACATTATTGTAAATGAATATGCCACAATAAATAGGATCACTACGGCTAGTACCGAAGCAAATACGATTTTATTTTTTTCAATTTTCATTATTGAGTTTTTTAAGGGAGTTTTCAAAATAATTCGTGATAAGAAGTCCGTGTGTATTATTTGGAAAATTGCGATCTACAACTAGTAAGTTTCCGGTAGATACCAGTTCGTAGGTATCTGTTATAGTACCCCTGTTGATTTCAAAAATAGTGCGGGTCCTGAATTGATAGGGTTCGCTTGATAAGTCAAGTTCAGATTCAATACTCCGCACTTTTTGAACAAGGGAATATTGTATCAACCGGTTATAGACCCCGTCGGCTTTCTTTTGCCGATAGAGGTTATCCACTGAGCTATTGCCCAGCCATAATGCTTTTTCCAAGTTCTTTTCATAATTGCTGGCATCTATATTATAGAAGTAGGTATGAAAGAGTTCCAGATGGGCAAGGGCTTCAACTTCTAAATTCTCCTGTTGGGCGACCCATTTAAGGGGAATCACCGATCCATCAGTATTGATGGCGAATGCATTGTTCATGGATTTTCGGTATATGTCATACACCATCAATCCCGAGAAGCCACTTGATCCCAGGGCAAGAAGTACAACCATCATTACTATAAACCGATTGATTTTTAGGACTGAATAGATATTTCTGTAAGCTGTTCTCATATTTGTTATATTTTTTCTGAATTAAGAAGTGAAAAGTTTAAATGTGAATGATGTAGCACGGCGATAGAGCTTGAATTTCAGAAAAACGATGAAACCGATAGATCCTGCCTCCACAATGATTTTAATGATGTTATTATCGGTAGAGTTTCCTAATAGATTTGACCAGAAATTTGTATTGATTTCCGCATAAAGATTATTCACAAAGATGTTGACTAAAAAGAAGGCGGGGACCAGCATATAAACCGCAGCATAAAGCTTAAAAAAATTATAGGCCATCTCCCTGAATTTTTCAAATACCGCCAGGCTAATTACCAGTGGAAAAAACGCCTGCATGATCCCGAGCAAAAAATAACGTTCAGCTAAAAAGAGCGGATAAATGAAAAGGTCCAATACCCATAGGAACAAACCGATCACAAAAGAAATTACCTTTACCGGATACAAGGGGGTTACCAGTGCATCATAAAGCAAGGACATTGCTTTGGTCGCAGCATCCCAGGCACCCACATCGGTTTCCAAATCAATATCCTGAAGCTGAAGCGGAATAAGGGCGGGTGCCGTATCCTTGTACTGGGATTCTATGGCCACCAGGATACTATCAAAAAAGCCAAGTACCTGCGTTGAAAATATGACCAACAATACCACCGCAAAATTCTTAGCCAATTCCCCCGGGCTGAGCCCCCATGTATAGCCTTCCTTATCCGCAATCCCTTCATTATATTTTTTTAGAATATTGATCAGGAAGAAAAGCACGGCCAGTGTTTTCATTCCGGCAATGGTGTACTGCGAAAAGTCACTGTCTTTTATAACCTGAAAAACAGCATCTACATATTCCAATCCTATTCCTAAAAAAATGCCCATAACCTTTATTTAATAGTCTGTTTCCCGGTTATTGATCTTGTCCTGCATTTCCCTAAAAGAAATGATGTCACGGTAGCGCTGGGTTTTCAGTTGGATTTCTGAAACCATTTCTTTGGATTGAAGCTCTTTTTCTTTTAAAATAGCAGCCCGTTCTGCATCGGTCATTTTCAGGTAATCGCTGGATAAGATCTGCTCTATAAAGTCCAGATCGTCCAGGGAATTTTCTATAATGGCATTAAAAGAATCTGAAATACGAGTTACCTCCTCGGGTTTGATATATGGGGAATTCAGGATTTCTCTTAAGTCATCGCGTACTACATCAAAAAGTCGCTCATTGTTGGCCGCAATTTCCCGAACCGCTTTCAGTTGCTTGACCACGTTATTTACTTTTTCCAGATTCTCTTTTTGCTGTTTGAGGAATTCAACCGTTTTAAGTAGTTGGGAGGTTTGTTTCGCCGATTCGATTAGTGACTTGGCCAGGCTAATAAAATTGGTGTTGTCATAAACCGGCATCCCCTGTGCCGTAGCACGGCCAGGCATTAATAGGGCAAAAGCTATTGCCATTACTAAAATTCTGATGTTGTTTTGCATAGTTTTAAGTTTTAGAGGTGAATTCAATTATTGCTTGTTCCATAGATTTATGTTTGTCATAAAGCTTCATTATGGTGTCATTTTCTTGTCCATCAGTCAAGTAAGCTGCATATACTTCTTGTGGTACTTCCAGTCGAAACACATTGCTTTGCTTGCCGATCTTTATAAAAATCTCGGTGTATTTTCTGGGTCCGGTAAGATTGTTCTTAATAGACTTTAACTGGTTGAGATCATGTTTGGAGAGGTTTAATCGTCTCACCAGCTCCTCATATCCTTTTTCATTATGAAGACTGTAGATGACCTGTGTGTTCTCCAGGATACTCGCTGAAGTTGAATTGTTCGGAAGCTGGTTGATAGATTGTAAAATAATTCCGATAGCACCATTCTGTTTACGGATCGCCTGGTAATAAAATTCAACGCTTTCCAGAACGTTTTTGAACTTTAGTTGCTTAGCGAATTCATCAAAAAGTATGATGCCTTTTTCCGAACGGTTTTTCCATATCGTTCTTTGAATAGCCGACTTGATTAGCTTCAACATTACCGAAAGGATTTCTTTGTTATCCTTTACTTCATCCAGTTCAAAAACGATTAGGCGTTTGTCCTCGATTTTATAGGTCTGGTCTTCGCTGACCTCAAAAAGGAAGCTATATAGACCATCGCCAACATACTCCGACATTATGTGCAGGAAGTTAGTAATATTGAAGTAGTCGGGATGGATTTTAAGTTTACTAAGAAGGTCTTTTTGATTGCTTTCGATGAAATGATAAAAGCCATCCAAAGAATGGTTCCCAGGAGTGGATTCATAATAGTGGCGTAATATCTTTTTGATAGAAACCGATTGTGCCTTGGTTACCGTCAAATCTGAAGCGAACAATTCAAACAGGAACACCGATAAATCTTCCAGACGTTCCGGGCTTAGATCATTATGGTTGCTAATATAAAAGGGGTTGATACCTAAATTTTTACCGCTTTCGTAACGTAGCACGGTATATTTTCCGGGATATAGTTTAGCGAATTTGGTGTAGGAACCTCCTAAGTCAATAATGACCAGGCGGACACCACTTTCAAAATATTGTCGCAGGATGTTATTGGCCAAAAAAGATTTGCCTTCACCGGTTGGGGCAAAAATGGCAAAATTTCGTGCCTTGATCCGTTTCTTTTTCTCGTCCCAGACATCTTTGAGAACGGGGATATTATGTTCCCGATCATTAAAAATGATACCGGTAGCATCGGACTTATAATTCGTATTATTAATAAACAGGCATAGAGCATGTTTTAAATCGGTTACATATAAATCTTCGTTGGAAAAGTTGGAGGAAAAGCAGCAGTAACTGTTAAGTATATAATTTTTACGTTCCTCACCTCTGGGATAGTAGGGCAGGATATCCAGTTCTTTGAATTCGGTTTTAATCTTTGAAGCAATCCTGTCCAGATTTTTAGCTTCACGATCCCAATAGATAATGTTTAAATGACCACGTATTATGCGAGCGTTGTCATCGGCATTAATCTGATCCAGGATATGCTGGATTTTGCCAAGCACCACTTTGTTCTGCGAACCAAAATTGGAACTCTTTTTTAACTCTTCGACCTTTTTATCCAGCAGCTTGCGCCACTTATGTTTATCATCCAGGTATAAAATCTGGTTGACGATATGGTTTTCATTCAGGGTAAGCCCTAATCCATCAATAAAGCCCTGGTGAAACACAAAATCGTCTGAAGTAAATTTCTCATTGGTCTTGCTACTTTGTACGCTTTCACCAAAGCAGAGTTCACTGTTAATGGCCAGTGCATCAAAATAGTTTTCTCCTATATTCACATTCTTTTTGTCCAGTAAGATATCGGTATCAAAGCCTTCATTAAAGCCATTGAAATAGCCGTTGGTCAGGTTCTCTATTTCCTCTGCTTTAAGCGAAACAAGTTCTGTTTTACGACTGTTATTGATAAAGGAAACAGAATCGCTAACGGCACCGATAAAACTGTTTACGCTATCATCAAGTTCCCTGACAACCGCCTTTGAGATATTGCGAAACGGATTGACATATTTTGGATTATTAAGAGCCTTGTTTTTGGTTAGGATAAAGAATAAGAAACAACGATGCTGCATATATTCCCTTCCTTTAAAATGATCATGGGTAGCCTTTTCCAAAAAAGTTTGATTCGACAATTTATCCGAAGAATACTTTTTCTTTATATAGATGTCCTGCTTGTGAACGACCGTGCCAACTGGAAGCGATTTCAACGCCTGAAACCAGGCGCTATGGATATCCTCAAAATCTTTTTCGGATAGGGAATATATTTCAGGCAGTACCACTTCATAGCACAGGACCACATTGCCATTGTTGGCAAAAATGATATTATCCTGCACATCCGCGATAGGCCGGTATGTTGATAGGTTAATCCTTTTCATAATATAAGCCTGAATTTTTTCGGTTACTGACGATGTTAGGGAAGGAACCTTCCAGTTGGAAGAGTTGGGGATTGTTTGTTATCCTCGTTAAAACGATATAAAAGGCAGAATTGAAGCTTAAGACTCCTATGATAATACCAAAGCTGAAGGAGAAGATAATGACCAGGAGTGAAGCCACTATGGAAACCATCATCATTGCAAACAGGGACAAAGGCAATCCAAAAATGATCGCCGTTTTTCTCATATTTCTGTAAACCTCGAATTTTTTCATAAAGCATAGTTTTAAAAGCATCTTAGGGGCTTACACAACAATGGTGATTAGATAGGTAAAGATGCCGACTACCGCTCCCGCAATGAGTACAAAGACCAGCACACGGGTAATCCCTTTTTTGAGATCGGAATTTTCGCCAAAGAAATGTCCGGCATTAAAAAGAAATCCAATAAGGAAAATAACCCCAAGGATAATAGGGAAGATGGTTCTAACAGTATCGGAAACATCATTAACGGAGTCTTCGATTCCTCCGATCTGGGCAAAAAGGGATGTTGTGAGCAGTGAAACAAAAGTTGCCAAATAAATTGATTTTTTCATAACGGAACAGTTTAGATTTTTGTGTTGTTTTCGTTCAAGGAAAATTACATATATTTGGCTTTAAATACCTGCAAATCAGTTATTTGTGAATAAAATATTAATTAGTTTAGTTTGAATTCCGATACTGCTATTTGACATCAAATTCTATGAATTTCAATAAGTAAGTTGTTGATAACCCGAAAACTGAAAATGAAAAACGCCCTTAAAAACGTCAGTTTTGTGATTTTACTCTTGAAAATATGTCTCATTTTCGGGCAGGGAAGACCAGATCAAAAAATAATAGTTATTGATCCGGGACACGGCGGAAAAGATTCCGGTGCCGTTGGAATAAATGGTATTCAGGAAAAGGATGTGGTGTTGAATATTGCAAATGAAATTTTGAGGTTAAATAAAGAATTAAATGAACCCCTGGACATTTATCTGACCAGATACAAGGATACGCTCATTTCTTTATCGGATAGGTCGAAACAGCCCAAGGTCCTAAAAGCCGATTTATTTGTGTCCTTGCATTGCAATCATTCGGATAATCCAAATGCGCGAGGGATTGAAGTTTATGTAGCTAATTCTAAAGCTAAGTATTCAGATGAGGCTACCTGGCTTGCGTTTCTAATTCAAGATGAACTAAATAAGAGTTTGGGTTTTGAGAGTAGGGGAGTGAAGTTTTCGAATTTTCAGGTGCTTCGGGAAACGTTGGACTATTGTAATTCTGTGCTAATAGAGTTGGGTTTTTTGAGCAACATCGATGAATCAGATTATATTTTAGCACTTAAAAATATTAAAAAAATAGCACTGACCATTTTAATGAGATTAAACACCTATTTATATAAAGCATTATGAAGGAGTTGTTTATTGAAATTGCCAAAATTATCATCGTAATTACTAGAGAATTATTTAAATTAATGACTTGGAGATGTTAGCATAAATATAATCATCATCTGTATCTTCAATACAGTATTGATTCTTTAAATAGAAATTTTTTAATTTGACAGGGTTTGAGGAATCTCTACAATCTACTAATTCGCCTACAATTTTTTTAAATCCAGCTTTACGACCCCAATCTTCAAAATAAGCTATTGCTTTTGTTCCTAATTCCTCATTTTCTTTTGTATAGACCTTTATTAAATAAATTCTCAATACGTTTCCAAATTCAGCATAATCAATTTCGAAAACTAGATTTTTAAGGTTTTTGATAAAACCACTAATTTTAGGATAATTAATATCCAATTTAATTTGAATAACTTCTCCATTATGATTGATTATTCCTGAAATACCATCATTTACATTCATTACAAATCTTCTGCTTTAAATTTTAGTTTTTTGTTAAAATATAGCTTGTCAAAATAATCCTGTAATGTTGGATCTGTAAATACAACGTATTCACTTTTACAGATTTCTTTGAATTGTTTTGGGTTTTTCAAAAACATTGCACACAAATCTAACTCGTCATTGGTTATTAATCTTCCGTGCAATAGCTCTCTGTGTTCCAAAAATTCAAAAAACTTTCTAGAGGGATTATTTGAGTTTATGTAAAGTGTTTTCAAAAAAGTTTCTAAATCATCTAAATATATGGACCACGGATACGGGTCTTCATCGTTTTCTTTTTTCAGCAATAAGCCTAAATCGGTTTGTATAGAAGCAAACCTCTCTGAAGTAACTACAATTGAAAAAATCTCACTAATATTATTAGTCTCAAGTACTTCGTGCTCATTCTTATAGCTTACGGTAACAGTTTTGTTATTCAATAATTCCTGCTCTACTTGATAACATTGGCCATAACCTTTCTGGATACATTCCTTAAAATCTGATTTGATTCTTTTGTATGCCTGTTCAGTATCTCGTCTTGGTTCTCTGTACCTAGAGGATTTACACTCAATGATATAGGTGTTACCATCGACCAAAATTAGTATGTCTTTTTCTTCAGGTAGGTTATTTAGGTAATAGTTAGTGAAGATTTTCACCCTTTTTGACTTCTTGAAGAATTTTTTGAATATAATTAAGGTATGGCTTTCCAAAACAACCTTCCCTCTTCTAAGATTTAGTTGTTCTTTTTCTTTTTTCGACTTGGTAAGAGTCTCATAAAGCAAGTCATATAAAGCAGAAGGCAGTTGTTTTTGACAAACGTGTAAATAATTGTCATTTTTAAGCCTTATGATAGGTCTTCGCTCCAAAGGGTTTTGCTGTGAATAAAATAAGTTGTTGTGTATATCTTTAATATCAATCGAAAATAGTTTACAGAAGATGTCAATATGGTTTATCTTGAAATTAGAGGAATAGTCTTGTTTTGTGAAAAGTAAGCATTGGTGAGGCTTTTCACAAAAACTTAAAAAACTCTCTTGGGTGTCATCTGATAGTTTTGACAATCTTTCTGTAAATTCATTCTCTTCCAAAAGCCCATTAGCAGAAAGTCTAGCCAGTTTATCAAAATTTTTATCCAATATAAATGATTTAGACTTAATGGATTTTTCACGGTAGAGTAATTCTGAATGATTGCATAAATCAATTAGCGTCTTTTAGTCTATTTTTAATCTTTCCTGGATTTTGTCTTGATAAGGCTTGAATAACCTTATTATCTTATTTATTTCCTGTTCACTATAGTTTAGTATGCCATTTTGAAAGTAATTTTTGAATGCCATTTCGTGCACAAGTAGTTGTTGCCTCTTATCAGAAATATCCTTAAATATGTCTTCAGAATAGTTTTCAGATAGATAGAAACTAACTATCTCCAAGAGAATATCTGCCACTCTTTGAAGAACTAAATCATTTTCCTTAGAATAATAAAGTTCTTCATTACCTTCAATTGAGTTTGATAACCTTAACATTATAAGATATAAAGAATCCTTTAGCTTGGATTTGAATTTTTCCGAAAAACCAATATTTCCTCTTTCCGGATGATGTCTTATAAAATCAGCAAAAAAGCACACGAAACTCTCTTTCTTATATCTAGATATTATTTTTTGAATTTCTAGTGATTTCTGTTTGACGTCAATATGCTTCATTACTGTATATCACTATTTTTTAAAATAATTGGGCATTTTAAATTTCATCAAATTCAAAATCTAATCCCTGTAATTCTGGTGTAATCTCTAGTGGATTTCCAGCTCTAGTTTGTCTGCCTGTTTCTGATATTAAATGTAAATTGGTCTTGGCTCTTGAACAGATGACATAAAGTAGTTTTTTGGAAGCTGCCACAGGGTCTGCATTAAAAATGTCATTCCAATGAGGAACATAACCTTTCAACAGGCCATAAGCAATAACAGTTTCAAACTCTTCTCCTTTTACACCGACACAAGTGTTAATGACCACGCCTGACATTTCCCTGTAAAAACTCATAAAAGATTCTATATCACTTGGTACTTGAAAGGTTGGGTCTTCTAGACGGCTTTTTATGACATCAAAAAAAGTCTTGCGATTTATAAGAAGTTGCTCGTGAATATTTTGGTCAATACCAACAGCATCAAGAAATTGGTCAAAGCAATCATTTAGATAATCGATGCCTTCCGTTTCATCGGATGTTATCGAATTAATCAGTCTTAATACATTTCTCTCTGTCTGATATTGTTCATTGAACTCTGTGTTGGTATGTTCTTTAAAATTTTCGATAATTTCAGTACACCATTTGTATCGCAATGAATATATTTTTGGCTTTGGTTGTGTTAAGAACAACCTTGATAATTTATACCAGATGTTGTTTCGGTTTTTTGACATTGGTGCTAAACCAGAAGCATCAAAGTTTACATCTGTTAGTTTTGCCCTAAGCTGTTTTGTTATTGTGGTAATTAACCACCATTGCGGTACCAATACGCAAATTTCATCCTCTGGAATTGCATTATCCAAGCTATGTTTTATAAGTCGTGCTATCTCATCAACCAAATGTCCTTTGTCAACGGTATCGTTGTAAGTTATTAAGCCATCAGCGTCTTTGTTGGCACCGATTGCTTCAATTTTAATTGGGTTTGTTTGAAAAATAGAATAAAAATCAATAATTTTTTGAGTTGACCTATAGTTTCCAGAAAGTGTAAGCTGTTCAATAGGCAAATTATTCAACTCATTCTGTATTTCTTCTAGACTCTTGGCAACGCCACCCAAAGAAGCATAGATAGCTTGGTCTGTATCTCCCACTAAAAAAAGGTGTGTACTGCCTTCTCCGGTCGTTACGATAGAAGAAATAATTGCGTAAAGCAAATCCTGTGTATCCTGATATTCGTCAACACATATAAGGCTGAAAATATTTGATAGCGTTTTTTTTATTTTCGGATGATTGGTTAAGAGCTTGTAAGAGTAATACAGTAGAAGTTCAAAATCAATTAATTTCTCCGCTTGCAATCTTTCATGGTAATCTTTAAGAACTCTTTTCTGAATTATTTTTGGCTCTGCAAATGTGCCGTCTCTATTAAATCTGAAATTAATTGGGTCAATAGGTTTTAATTTGTGCTTTTCCTTAAGTTCACTTATGATTTCAGAGGCATAAGTTTCGTCTGCTATTAAAAATCCGTTTTCAAGTTCTGGCAAATAGCAGGAATAAGGTTTGATAATCCACTCAAGGCAAAACGAATGCAAAGTGCCAGACCAAACTCGTTTACTATTGATACCCATTGCATTTAATCTGCGATATATTTCTTCAGAAGCCCTTACGGTAAAAGTAAGCGCAACTATTCTTTGTTTACTGTCTTCATCAATGCTTTCTAAAGCATAGGCGAGTTTATGTATAATTACGCGGGTTTTTCCACTCCCTGGGCAAGCAGTTAGAAGTACATTACCATCCTTAACAACGGCATCCTTTTGCTGGTCGCTTAGAGTATCTAAAATCATAAATACGATAAGAATTTGGTAAATTGGTCATCGGAAAATAGGGTTGCAAATTCATCGATAATCTCTTGGTCTTCCTTGCCTTTAAAACTTGCTTTTTTTGCAGTATCATAATACTTATTGGATTTACTACGGCTAATTTCATGTAATCTGTATTTGGCAGTTTTAGCCTTCGATGCATTGTTTAAATGGGAAGAAGCAAATGCTACTGCTCTGAGGATGTAATCAGGAATATAGGTGTTATACACTAAATTGTCAGCAACCACCAGAGCCAGCCATCCCTTACCTTTTTTATCGGCCAATCTTAAGACCTCTACGCCAGCAACTGAAACTGATTTATCTTTCAATTTTTTCTTTGATGAATCTTTAGCTGCTTGCTGCTTGAAAATTTCATCAAGCGATTCTATGAATTCGTGACTATTGCCATTCATAAGAAAATCAACCTCAAATGTATAATCTGAGTAGAAGGGATTCAAAAAATCGTTGTTCTTGCAAAACTTATCCAGCTTTACCTTTCTTTCTGCCCCACTAGCCTGAGAGGCCCTGCAATGTTTTTGATATGTAGAATCATCGTCTTGGTTGACAGGTAAATCAACTATGCTCGCATCTAGGTCGGTGAGAATAGCACAGTTTTTTTGAATTCTATCCTTGTGAAAAAGTCTTGCTACATTTTTAAAACCGGTACTTCCAATATTTACAAGACTAACACCAATTTCATCTAGCGAAATCCCAAAGGCCTTTTTGAACATTTGAGGTATGAGAATTTGTTCCGCATCGCCTTCAACGAGCACAACCCCTTTTGCAAAAAGCAAGTTGCTTCTAATGGCATCTAGGTATCTCTCAGCTCTTTCAATAAACTCATCATCGAGATTGTTTGATGGTTGATATACCAATGTTTGCTTATTCCCTCTACTTAGAATATTTACTGAACTTATACGGCTAACAGATGAAATATGCGTAGAGTGTGTTGAAATAATAACTTGGGTTTTGTTTGTTTGCACATTATCAAATAATGTTTTTTGAATGTGTGTATGAATATGCGCTTCAGGTTCTTCTATTAGCAGAAAATTTGCGATTCTATCAGTCCTAATTTTTTCATATTCTAATAATTTAAGTGATAGGTAAATCATATTTGCACCACCTAGACTAAGCTCCCATATTTTGCCCATATAGCCTTCTTCGTCTGGGTCGCCAACCCATAACTTTAGGGACTGTAGTAGCTTTTCCATATCATTAGGAAGTTCAGATTTTACATCGATATTTGGCCCATACGTTGTGCCCACAGCCTCCTTAATACTTTTATCAATTCCGTCTTTAACCTCTTTCACTTCTTTAAGAGAGCTAATCTGGTCATTGAGTTTGTCGATGCTTTCAATTATATCGGTTTGTTTAGATACCTCGACCGTTTTTTCTTTTCCTCTTAGCAAGTTTATTAAAGGATTAGTGGAATAAGAACGTAAGTCGCTTTCAACATCACGAAGTGCCTTGATAAACGTACAGGAAACTTCATTGTGCACGCTAATTTCTCTTGGTAGAAACGTTCCAAAAATCAATTCTTCCTTATCATCTGGATTGGGAAATTCAACAGCTTCAAAATCGCCAACATATTTTTTGTAAATGTCGTCGTCGCTAAAATCTCCAGTACCCCTGCATAGATATGATGTTTCATAATCATCGATGGTAAGCTTATCGAGATAAAGTTGAAGTCCTTCTACACTCTTATCAGGTGTTTGCGAGTAATCATAAAGTTCTTTCCTAAATTGATATTTCGGTCTAAAATAGACCGCATAACTTCCAGTTTTTTTACTTCCGTCCATATTCCCTGAAGATTGAACAGCAAGCACTTGGGCTTCTTCACTTGCATCCAGTTCTTCAAAAGTTACTGATAGAATCATCCAATGACCAGCCCATTTTCCTAGGCCTCTATTAAAGTCAGATTTATGAAACCTGATATACCTTGGAAGTTTATCGTCAATTAGGACCCGTAAGGCAAAAAACAAATTTGTTTTACCAGAGCCATTCTCTCCAATGATAGTATTTATCCCCTTCTTGAAGATGAATTTTGACTTATAGAAATTTCTAAAATTTCTTATGGATAGTGAACGTATATACATTTTAAATATCTTTCAATAGCTTTGAAGCAATAAAAAAGCTAATGATAATTCATTAGCTCTCAACTAAAATCAATTCTCTTATTTATTCACCATAAATATAATAAAGTGTTAATTATAAATCTTATGGATTCTCATATTTTGTTTTGCATCTTAGCAGATTATACTCTCTTATCCCCAGCCCGCGTATCAAAAGCAATCAAATTAAACAATTCCCTCATCCGGCTACGTACCCGGTTGCCGTAGCGGTCTTCCAGTTCTTCGGCGTTAAGATTGGTAGTGGCGTGGGTTTTTAGGTTGGTCTCAAGAAAAAGGTCATAACGTGAGAGCAGGATTTCCCCGATTACATTACAATCCTTTCCGTAGTGGCGTCCTATGGGTTCTACCCCCATATCATCAAAACAGAAAAAACTACTTTCTCCATAGTCTTCTATGGTTTTGTAACCCAGATGATTAAAAGCAAAAACTATATTACGGCAGGGCATGACTACATATTTTCGCTGGTGAGGCACTAAGAAATGTAAGAGTTTCATAAGGCTCGTTTTGCCACATCCCACGGGTCCGGAAAGCAAGATTCCTTTATTTACATCAATACCAAATTTTCTGCAATTCTCTTTGTCCTTAATAAAGTAGGAGCAAAGCTTTAGTAAAATTTCTTTATCCTTTTTGTAGATTTTAAATTTTTCTCCAAAGAGGAGTTTTCCTTTGGCATTTAGATACACCAGGATTTTAGGAAAATCATATTGCACAGATTTTCCATCAAATTTCCCTAAAGAATATTCCATGCCTCCTTCGGCAATTTTAGAGGGGTTGTCCATAATCTTTGAGTTTAGTGGTTCGCAGGTTGTCCCGAATATGGGACGCTTTCTTTTTGGTTTCCTTTTGTTTCTCGTTGAATAATTCGGTTTTTTCCATCCAGTGGATTGCTAAGGCCCGCCAGTCCCGTACCTGGTTTCCGTCACTTGTTTTCCAGTCATTAGCCTGGTAATGTTCGAAGAATTTTTTTCCTTCATCAGCAGGAAAACCTTTAACTTCAAAAAAAATTAAAACGGCCTGCCTGCCCTTTGGCTTTTTATTAATGTTTATTTGTTTAGTATTGTTTATATAAGGTACCAATGCTTGTCCACTGACGGGACGCTGCGGGTCCACAACCTGTCCATTCATAGGATGGTGCTGGTACATCACTGGTTCCCGTATGGGATAGTACTGTTCCGCAACCTGTTCCAATATGGGATCGTAGTCTCCCGCAACCGGTTCATCAGTTGTCCCGAAAATGGACATCTTAATTTCACTTCCTTTATAAGGATTATTGGAAGGAAAATAAGAGAGATAATCCCATGAATCCAGATCGGTGATACAGCGATGATAGGTAGATTTTGAGCCTATCTTGGCCACACGCATTAGTTCTCTGCGGTTTACAAAAAATCTATCGGCAAAACGGCTGCTGTTCCATTCCTGGAATAAAGCCATATATAGGCTGATATGTGTCGGGTTCAGGCGGTCATCAAAAAAGAATGTTGAAAAAGCCGCGTTAAGTAGCTTTATATAATTCATCTTTTATAAATCAAAATTGGTTCGTACCCTATTTTCATCCATCACCCGGTGGATCTCCTGGATATCATAGTAAATAATCCCGCCTACCTTGGTATAAGGCAGCGTACCATTAATCCGAAAATTTTGCAAAGTGCCAGGACTAATTTTTAATAGATCCATAACTTCGGAAGATTTTAAAAAGCGTTTAAGTGTCCCGGAAGATTGTTTGGAAAGAATACTTCTTAGTTCTTCGAGCAATTCCATTTTGAATTCCCGAAGGTCGTCTGTGGTAATAATACTTGTTGGCATAATAGAACATTTTTAATAGAAAGGGACTATCAAATGGTTTAAGCTTTTTAATTGATAGCCCCTATCTGAGTTTGACTTTCGTTCTACTAAATTGGTACTGTTTGATGGTTATTTTTCCCTATATGTTTCGTAGTTACGAGAAAATTTAACGTTTAATAAATATTGATGGAATTTGGAGCGTTTTGGTCTCGAAAAAGGATTTAACAGGTGTTTCATGTCAGAAAAAATGGAATAGAAAGAGGGGATGCTGCTTTTCGTAGTTACGAGTGACTACGAAAAGTTCAGTTTTCATCATCCTGGTTCATCTTAGCTTCCAGACGAATGATAAGATTTTGCAAATATTTTGCCCTGGAACCTTTTCTGGACTTGATTTCAGAGTAGGTTTTATAAATATTTTCCAGCTTGATATTAAAGAAGTCTTCAAAGGAAGAAGTAACTGTACTAATATCTACTGCTCCGTGATTAAGATCCCCATTAGCATAGACGGCATAGATAAGTTCCACTAGAGCTGTTTTAGAGCCAGACCATAACATGATTTTATGCTTTTTGTCAAGGAAAGCATCCTGTTTTCCAGGTTTAATAGTTTCCATGGCTTCCCGAACATAATGAATAAGTCGGTACATCGCCTGTATTTTAGCCCATAACATATCGTGTGAACTTGAGAACTCCGGATACTGGTAATAATTGATCATGGGAGTGAACGGAAAGTTCTTTCGGTGGTGTCTAGTAAAGAGCTGATGATCCAGGTATTCATGCCCCTGTTCCATGTACTGCACAAAATCGTTGTTCTTATAGAAAAATTTGTTGATTTTCTGCAGTTCTTTTTCAAAGAAGGTATACTGGAAATTTTTCCCTGCTTTTGGTTTACGTACCTCACATGACCTAACCTCCGAAA
Source organism: Autumnicola aciditolerans (assembly GCF_041679265.1). Lineage (NCBI taxonomy): Bacteria > Pseudomonadati > Bacteroidota > Flavobacteriia > Flavobacteriales > Flavobacteriaceae > Autumnicola > Autumnicola aciditolerans. Next base: position 203,611 of record NZ_JBGFSM010000003.1, on the reverse strand, counting down.
AGTAGATCAGGTAACTCATCGGGCAGGGTTTGATTTTTTTGAAAAAGGTTATTTCATCCGGGGTACTTTCAAAATCTTCTTTTTCTACTATTTCCTTTAGTTTAGATAAGGTTCCGTTAGCTATATCAATACCCTTATCCGCTTTTTTTAGGGGAGTAGGTATAGGAACAACGGTAGCGTTAAGTTCGTTGTGAAATTCATGTATTACATCGTCAAACATCTTATTCTTACCTTGAATCATTAAAAAATAGTGTGGTAACGGGATCTTCAAATTGCTTGGTTTTTTACAAAGACTAAGTAGGGGGCAATTATTATATCACTTATGAAAATTCATTTCTCATCATATCCAGTTGTTCCAACTGAAAATTATCTGAAGCCTGAATAAAAGCTTGCTTTTCAATTATTTTTGCTCCAAATTTTCGTTTTTCAAAGGAAGCGCTAAATCCTAGATCTATTTTTTTATAGTTTAAGTTCTTAGCTCTCTTAATGGTCTGGTATAATAACTGGCGATAGACCTGAAATTCCCTGGAATAGTCATAATCCATCCCGATTAAAATGGGAATATAAATCCCATGTGGATTTTTATAACAAAACATAACCCCTACAATTTGGTTTTCCGGCTTAAGCTTTAATTCGATAAACTCCCAGGCCGGATGGGATGCCATATTCTGAAATACTTTCTTTGGATAAATAAAGGTATTTAACCCAAAATTCTTTGCTTTCACATTTTTATAGAGTTCATGATACTTCTCAATCCTTTCTGAAGTAGGAAAGTCTATAATTGCAATCTTGAATTTTTCTTCAAATGGCTGAACCTCTTTTCTAAAATGTTTTCGGGACCTGGAACTTAAGGTTTCGATAAATTCTTCTTCGCTGTTCCAATTCAAATCCTTAATCACGCAGGAGTCAGGCATAGCGATGGGAATATAACCCTCCTTTTGAAACAGTTCTGCCAATGGAGTTGACTTTTTAAAATCGCGCAGTACAGACATTCCGACACCTAGTTTTTCTCCCAGCTCTTCGATTCTATATAACAGTTCTTTTAGAGCTTCGTCAGATTTTGAATGCTTACGGTCTACATACAAATGAGTTCCTTCAGCGAAGAGACATCCCATGGAAAGAACCTTGGTGGTCATCGCATAAGGATCTGCTTGCCTGTCTTTCTCAATGGCTTTAGACACCGAATCAGGTGCAAGCATATCATTCTTCCATAAACCACTGGTTAAAAATGTGGCTAAAATTGGATACCCCTTGTGATCTGAAATTATAAAATAGTGGAACGTCCAGTTATGCTCTTTCCGGTCATTATTTGAAAAGCATTTTTCCAAAAATTGCAGGCCTTCCACATTGAGCATATTGTGATTTCCGAGTAATTTATTCCATAATTCTGGATCGATGTCTTCAATACTATCTGCAAAAATCACTGATAAATCGAAATCTAATTCTCTTTTAGTAATTTTTTGATTGACAGGAATATTAAAAGCTTTTCCAACCCTCTCCAGAGTATTATTTGTGGCCTTTAGTGCTTTTTCATAATGATACTCCAAGGCATCCACAAGAGCTTTAATATCTTCTAATTCATTGTGACAGGAAATGGTAATTCTTACCCCTGTATTTTTCACCGGAACCGCCGGGAATAATCCCAGGTTTACAAAAAATCCTTCATCCAGCATTCGCTTGACAAAATTATATCCGGTGGCGGGTAAGCCGGTACCTATATAAAAAACCGGGGAGTCGTTTTTGGATATTAAAGGCAGGTTGGTTTGTGCAAGCAGTTCATTAAAATAATTAATTCGTAGTTGCAATGCATTTTGTAATGTATAAATCTCGGTGGAAAGGTGGATATCGGCTGAAGCGTTTGCAGCAGCAACTGCACTGGGTTCTAATTGAGCAGAGAAGGTGAGGGGACCCCCGAAGTTTTTGATTTTTCGAAATAGGGTTTTATCGGGGCAAACTAAAACGGCACCAGAGGCTCCAAAGGTTTTGCTCAAGGTTCCAAATAACAGGATGTTTTCAGGTAATTCTTTCAGGACTTCCATTATATAACCACTACCGTTATGTCCTTTCCAGCTCATTCCGTGCACATCGTCAAAATATAAATGCAGTTGAGGATATTTATGACTAAGTGCTATAAGATCTTCTACGGGAGCATAGTCTCCATACATGGAATACACCCCATCAGCCATATACCATATTTTTTTAACCTTTCCGGATATTTTCTTGATACGATCTTCCAGCATATCCAGCGAATTATGGCGAATCAAGCTTACAGGGATGCCTCTTATTTTAAGCAATTGAGCGGCATTTTGAACGCTCCAGTGTACCTGGTGGTCTAAGATTACCGCATCATCGTCCCTTACCGCAGTTGGTATAACGGCTATATGACCTAGTGTACTGTTTTTAGTTATAAGGATCGGGTTGTTGTAGATAGATTCTATTTTTTGCTCTAATTTCGCATATAAGGGATGCGAGATATAAGTCTTGGAAAGAGGAAACTGGGTGCCGTATTTTTGTATAGCCTCTATGGCGGCGTTCTTAAGCCGCTGATCTTGTTCGAGACCAAGATAACCAGTGGTTCCAAAATGGAAGGATTCTATTCCATTAACTGTTATCTTACGTCCATTTAATCCTGATCCCTCCGCATGTAAGTGTAGGACTCCAGCTTTAGTTGCATTGGTGATTACTTCATCTACGGTATCCAGAAAATTGTTGTGCCTGATCTTTGCCATGATTTTTTATTATAAAAATTATATTTCAAGCTATGACAAATATTATTTATAAATCTAACCGTTATTACTAAAAGTCTTTTCAGAACAGTTATACGTCTTTTCATTCAAATGCTGGTAAATGCTATGGAAATAACTTTGACAAATAGCATATAAATCCATTTGAGGTGTTCTGATATGCTTTTTAATTATATTATTGTATATATTAGTGATATCCAAAACTTTAGCGGAATGGTGGTGGATGGTAGTTATGCAAAAATGTGGATTAGTGAAGGAATCCTGTTCTTTGTCTATAAAGAGATTTATGAGATCAATAGGAGTATGGCCAAAGAGATCGTAAGCCAACGCTTACAGTTACAGAATGAAAATTCGTATCCCATTTTTTGTGATCTAAGAGCCGTTACTAATGCTCATAAAGAGGCGAGGGATTATCTTGCTATTGAAGGGTCCTATATGACTACGGCACTTGCATTACTGGTGAAAGACGAGCATGCCATGGCCATCACCCAACTTTATATAAAAACAAGCAATCCTGATTATCCTACCCGGGTATTTACAGATAAGCAGATGGCACTGTTGTTCCTGCAGGAATATAAATAGTAACGTTTATACAGGAGTTATGAAAAAACCAATTAACAATGAGGAGAAAATGAGGTTCAATGCCTTGTACCACCAAATAATAGAAATTGCCTGCGGGAATTTCATGTTTCGTCAGGAACCATCCGGTCGCAGAGATCCAATTGATACCGTTGGTGTTTTATTGAATATGATGTCGGAAGAGATATATAATTTTTGTTTCGAAGCACAGAAACAGGAAGAACAACCGGAAATACATTTTTCGATATTCCTGGATAAAAAATTTCATATTACAGCCTATTCTTCCAATACTCCTGACATTTTGAAATGGAAACAGGATATGTATGACAGGCCGGTTTCTACAATTCTTTCAAAAAATTCAAAAAAAGCACTGATAGATGAACTTGATTCAGGTACGGAAAGAGTTTATCAGGAATTTATTCCGGTTGACTTTCTGTCTGAAAATAAAAGCCTGTATAGATCTCCCTGTATTATTCAGGGGATGGTGGGTGAATCCATCTGCGCTACTGTGATCACAGCTTTTCGTTTTTCAAATGGAAATGAATCGGCGAAGAATGCAACAAATACCAATGAATCATCAAAACCAGAAAAAAAGGAAACTGCCGCCACAAAAATGCTTATGAAAAAAGTACGTCTTTATGTGCTCAGAAATTTGCATACAGATCTGCCTTCCCTTAAAGAATTAGGACTTATTCATCGTACCAATAAAACTAAGCTTAAAGAAGGATTTAAGAAAATGTATGGTACTACCATCCATCGTTTCCATATGGAGAAAAGGCTCGAAAAAGGAGCACTTTTAATTCGGAATACGGAATTGCCTATCTCTATGATTACCCAAAAGTGCGGTTTTAAAGATCACTCCCATTTTTCAAAAAATTTTAAAATCCAGTTTGGACAGACACCTTCGGAGTATAGAATAAAAAATATAAGCTCAATTTCATAAGAGAATAGTTTTACGGCTTTTACGACCATTTTATTTGAAGGTATTTAGTGAAATTTACTATTGTAAAATCTTTCTGCGCACAAAGTAGGAGAAACCGAAAATCCTTCAAAGAGTAGGTATATTTTAAATCTTTATATTATGAAAAAGTTATTTTTAATTCCGATAATGGCACTTCTCGTTGTATTTGGGATGTCCTTTACTAACGAAGGAAGTGAAATTGAAGAGCAGCCTGAAGTTGTTGCCAGTGACTATATACGTGTAAATGGAAACTGGCAATCTATATCTGAACAGGATTGTAATACTGGTTCCTATGACTGTAAGGTTAAATTTACAGAGAATGGCCAGGAATTCAGAGTATATGATGAAATGGACTTAAGTTCGTTGAAAATCAGTCCGACTCCAGATGCCAAATTAATTACTCCATAACTAGGATAATTAATCTTAGTTAATAGCGCCTTGAAAAATTCAAGGCGCTATTCTTTTCCAATTGAATTAAAACTCAATTTCTGGTAAAATGATAAGTTGCTGGCTGGTTTCTACAGACAGATATTTCATGGCAGCCTTATTCATTTCCTCAAGATTTATAAAATGAGATATTACCGATTCGTATTTTAAGACTTTCTCTTCTGGGTCTTCATTATGTTGTAGCGATTTTTTTAGATATTCAGGCCAGAAATTAAGCATCCAGAATGTTTCCAGATTTTGTCCATATTTATTTCGTTCCTGATCTATAGCCGTGTTAAGCCACTCTATAGTAACCCCATTTTCTTTAAGAGAATGAAACTCTTCTAAGGCAAATTGAATCATTCTCTGTTCATTACCGACCTCACTGTCAAAACTAATTTTGAATGCATATATACCGTTTTTATAATCCATCCATTTTCCAGATGCTCTCGGAGTATAACAATCAATGCGTAGTCTGTCAAATATCATTTGATTTAATTTCTTGACCAGCAAATCCAGTTGTACCTGGGTTTTAATATCTTTAGCAACCCTTACTGGAAATGATAATTCGACAACGGCCTGTTTAAGGTTTTTGAAGTGAACTGTTTCTTCGAACGGTTTGTAATTATATTGATAATTTTCTACTGTCTTAGAATATTGATTTGTCAATGTTGGAAACTCAGAAAGATAGTGAGTTATTTGAGGGAGCAACTTATCGGTATCAAAGTCTCCTGTGATTATAAAAGTATAACCACTTAGATTTCCAAAACCTTTCTTATATGCTCTCAAATATGTTGAATAATCAATTTCCCGAAGCTCATCTTTAGAGAGTTTGGGCAAATTTGAATATTGAAGTTCATTAGAGATATCTTTTAATAATACATCATTTAAACCATATTTATAGCCACTCATCAACTCCTGCTTATCGGATTTCCAGGATTGGAAAGCTTTAGAATTTTCATTTGGATCTGTAATATATAGATATAATAGATTAAAGAAATTTTTGACATCCTCTGCCCTAAATTCCCCTTCAATATTAAATTCATTTTCGGTGGTTTGAGATCGTAGACGAATTTGCTTATTAATCATAAAATCCTGTAACTGAAATTTCGAATAACCCCCTGCCTCACCTGATATGATCATATCTGGAGACGCGGTTGTAGCAATATAATTTTTGACATCTGAAGTCGCTACCGAAATTTTTTTATATCCCAGAATAGAAACTACATCGTCATAGCGGGGAGATGCCGGTGCACTAGGTTTAAACACCAAATTAATTCCGTTATTCAATTTTACCTTGGTCAATCCTATTATATTCTCCTTATAATTTTCTTTATAAATTTTATTTTGACTAATCGAAGAAAATTGATTCGGTAGCGAATCAATAGGTATAAAATTAAAAACGGGCTGTGAAGAGGAATCTCTAGAATTTTTCAACCATTTCATTATTTGTCCATGATCAGGTATTTGTTCATCATCCACATTAAAAAATATAAAATCAGTATCTATATTAAGATTCCATTGATCAGCTATATAATCTGAAATTTCCGATACACCTATATCCTTCAATATATCTTTCTTTTCATCTAATGGCCAGGTCTTATTGTTATAAATAAAATGATCCTGAAATTTCAAAGCTATATCTTGTGAGTTATTAGCCTTTATAATTAGTTCATTCAGAAGTTCGGATTTTTCCTTATTTAACAGCGAGGTATTGATTTGTTCCTTTATAATTCGATCGGCTTTAAAAAAGTTAAATATTTTCTCCTCAATATTTTCATCCTTTCGTACTGGAATTTCCCATAAGCTTACCTGAAGTTGTCGGTTTGCCAAGCCGTTAGCTCCAAACTTGTTAGTATACCTTATAAAAGGCGGTTCATATTGCTTCATAAGTGGGCTATGCAATTTTGTTAATATATTCATACTAAGCCGTTGCAAAATCATATTTTTCAAATCTTCTTTTGACCGGAGAATATCATCATCATGATTGATTTTCTTCTTCAATATTATGATTCTTCTTTTTTTATTAATTGAATCACGAATACTAACATATTGATTTTTACCGGGTAGCTGTAAATCAAATTTCTTATTGATTATTTCGGGATCTTTGGGATTATTCGCCACTTTTAGATCGGTAAATTTTTTTCGTATTATAGTTTCCAGACTATCTACATTCACATCTCCAACAATTATTGCTGCTTGCAAATCAGGACGATACCAGTCTTTATAGAATTTACTAATCTCATTTAAGTCGACATGCTTCATGCTTTCAACTTTTTTCGGATACTTAATTAAATGAAAATTAGTATTAGAGAGTGTCGTATTGCTTAAAGTATCAAGTAGCCAGTGATTATAAAAATCCTTAGGTCTTCCTTCCGCTATAACAGCACCACTTTGAAGAGCTAAATCTTCAGGCTTAAATAACATATTAGTTGACCATTCGTGAAGAATTTGCATGGCGGCATTCAATCTAACCTGATTTCCCGCCGCAAAGCTTAATGTATAATGTGTCTTTTCGTAGTCAGTCCTGGCATGATTATATATTCCTATAGAATCTGTAAAGTTTGTCAGATTTGGAAATTTACCAGTATAAAAAGATCCCATATGCTCTATTAGATGAGCGTATTCTATTTGATTTTGAGATTCTTGAAAATATCCAGCTTTTACCGATAATATCATCTCAATTCTTCCTGGCGGATTTTCATTATGTTTTAGGTAATAAGTAAATCCATTATCTAACTTTCCGTACCTTACGGTAGAGTCTAGAATTTTTAAATTTTCTTGATTTTCCTTAATGGCTTTCTGCGAGAATGCCGTAGAACCACCGAATAAAATAAATAATATGATTAACGTATGTTGTATCATTTTAATAACCTTCATTTTGAGTTAGATTTGGGTTTTTTATTCGTTCGGTCTCAGGAATTGGATATAATAAATCAGTATCTTCCCATAATGAGTTTTCATCGTCAAGCACTTCTGATGAACGACCGCTCCGTTTTAGATCTAACCAGCGGTGTCCCCATTCTGCAAATAGCTCTTTTCTGCGCTGAAGGTATATTTCGTCAAGTAACTCAGTCTGTTCGATAGTAGGATTTAAATCAGCCAATAAATCCAAGCCGGCTCTTTGCCTAATGATATCTAAATCTGAGATAGCCCCGGTAAGATTATTTTGCATAGCTCTCGCCTCGGCACGAATTAAATACTGCTCAGCTAGTCTCAAAACCATGGAGTACTCCTTTATTGGATATTCGGTGCTATTCCAGATTTTATATTTAAAAATAAAATGAGCATCCTTTGATTCATTGTAACCTATCCAGTTGAGTAACCGTAGATCTTCGGTGTCAAATTGCTCTACAAAATCTTCCTCCAGGCGTATTGCTGCAAAGAATGAAAATATTGGATCTATAATGAAAAAGTTTCCTTCATTGGTCTGTGTCGAGATACCATTTCCTCCAATTGGTGAAATCTGCCAAATCGCCTCCTTGCTATTCGCTAAAAAAACTTCGTTTAGATCATTCAGCAATTCGTAGGTTCCATTTTCGGCAATCAACTGGCCGCTCAATTCTTCGGCCTTAGCCCAGTTTTCAGTATACAAGTAGAACCGTGCCATCAGAGCCCTTATGGTATATTTATTAACCCTTGTTCGTTCTCCATTTTCGTAGTCTAAAGCCAATTCTTCTTCCGCTTGTTCCAAGTCTGAAAGAATCTGGTCGTAGATTTCCGCTTTAGGGGTTCTGAATGCCAACTGGTTTTCGCGATAATCGGTACTTAGAATAAGTGGAACATCTCCATATAAGTTAACCAGATAGAAGTATGCAAAGGCCCTTACAAATCTGGCTTGTCCATCCATTTGCTTTTTGAAATCCTGATCAAGCTCTTGTGAATTATTTATTCCTTCCAGAAATGAATTGGTAATATAGATCATATTATAAGCACTGGACCAGATATTTAAGTTGTCAGGATTATCAGGGCTTATCTCATTTTGTTCAAACTCCATCCGGGAAAGATTAGTGGTACTTATATTGCTGATATTATCAGCAGACAGTCCGGCAAGAGTTGTAATACTGCTCCTGTACCCATTAGAAAAATCCAGCTGGAATAACTCATTGTAAATTCCGGTCATGGCGCTTTTTACTGTTGCTTTATTATTAAACACTTCTTCGCGGATTAATTGGTTTGAAGGGGGATCCAGTTCCACCATATCTTCGCATGAAAGCGTAAAAATGCTTAAAAGAATAATTAGTAATTGTTTTGTATAATTTAATAGTCTCATATTATCTGAATTAAAGATTAAGCTGTAAGCCAGCTGTAATAGATCTTAAGTTCCCCAATAACAAATCTGAAGTTGCGGATTCCGGATCGAGGCCGGTGTAGGGGGTAATTGTCCATAAATTTTGTCCATGTAGAAATAGTTGGGCTTTTTTGAGATTGACACGATCCAGTATCTTAGAGGATAAATCATAACTTAGTGACAGCGTTTTCAATCTCAAAAATGACGCGTCTTCGTATGGAAAGGAACTTTCCAGAACATTGCGATAAGACTTTCCTCCCAGAAAGGAGGCAGAATATCTTTGATAACGGTCGTTATCCAAAACAGAGCTTAAAACATTTTTATTAATACCCGCCTGAAAGTTGGTCTGGATTCCTTCCTGCTTTATAAATTGAAATAAGAACTGTAGGTTGAAATTTCTATAACTCAGATGATTACTAATGCCACCAAAGAATTGTCTGTTTAGATCCTTGATGATCACTCGATCTTCAAAATCAAGCTTGTCATCATTATTAATATCCTTTACAGTGTATAAAGCAGTTTCGGGGTCAAGACCGTTATAATCATATAATAAAGCAATATTTAAAGGATATCCTTCTCGATACGTGTTGGAATAAGAAGATTGTTCCAGGTCTGGATAGTCGATTAATTTATTTTTTGGAACAGTAACATTTAAATTTGACCTCCAGCTAAAATTATTTTTATCTAAATTGAGGGTTGCCAATTCGATCTCCAGTCCCTTATTTTCAACGGTTGCCGGTAGGTTGGCCTGAACTGAAGTAAAGCCAGTGATATACGGCAGAGAATATCCCACTAATTGGTTAGAAGACCTATTACGATACCAGCTTAATCCAAGATTAACACGGTCATTAAAAAACCCCAGTTGTAGTGCTGCCTCAAGTTTACGATTTACTTCCCACGAATAATCAGGATTCGCTAATGAAGTAGGGTATAGACCATTAATACCTCTGGTAGCCTGATATGAATCAAGATAACCATAATCCCCAATTTGGTCATTTCCTGTACTTCCGTAGCTTCCGCGAAGCTTTGCAAAGGAGAGAATAGAGAGATTATTTTTAATAAACTCTTCTTCACTAATTATCCAGGCTGCCCCAATCGCGCCAAAATTGGCAAATCGATTATTAGGTCCAAAGCGGGAAGAACCATCTCTACGAGCAGTAAAATTCAGGAAATATTTCTTATCCCAGTTTAGTCCAATACGGGAAAAGATCGCTGCGTATTTATATTCCGTTTCGCTGCTTTTGGCATTGAGGATACTTTCAGCAGAACTTAAATTACCTATGAGCGCTTCAGATGCATATGCGCTTCCCTGAAAACTGCTAAGGGTTGAATTATTTGTTTGGAAAGTTCCTCCTAATAAAAATTCGGTATGGAATTTTTCAAACTTTTTATCATAGGTTAGCTGTGGTTCTATGATCCAGGATCTTCGACCTGTACTAAGATGAAAAGAATTATTTTCCGGGTTGCTTGAAGGGTTGTAAGATCGTGCGGGCAACTTCCATAATTCGTTACTTTGATAATCAGCATACCCAAGGCTGGATTTTAGTTTAAACCCATTAAAAATCTCATATGAAAGTAGCACGTTTGAAGTTAAGTTCTTTGTGTGTGTACTTGTAGTATTAAAGAAGCCTTCAAAGGGGTTGGTGAGTCCTGCGGCTCCCCATTCTTCCCAGTTAAGGGTAGTGTCTTCATTGAAAATTGCAGGCGCATTCGGAGGCAATAGAATAATCGATGGATCCAGATTGCCATTGCCAACCAGGTTATTTCGATCTGTTCCATAATTTATCTTTAGATTTAATCGAAATTTATTATTTTTTGATAAATGGTTTAATGCGATATCACCAGTCCATTTTCTGTAATCGTAATCTCCGGGGTAAACGGTACCCTGTGTAAAATAGGATCCTCCTAGTCTAAAAGAAGTATTTTCATCTCCACCGGTAAATGACAAATTAGCATTAGTGACTTCGGATTTTCCACCTAACAAATACTCCTGCCAGTCGGTATAGCGATCCTGATTCCATAATACGAGATCATAAGCATTGTTCACATCCGGTTCAACTCCATCATTTTGAAATGCTTCTCGTCTTACCTGTAAATACTCTTCGGTATTTAATAAATCCATTCTTCCCGGTACTGTAGAAACACCGGTATATATCCTTGCCTCAAGTCCTGTTCCATACTTATAGCCGGATTTCGTAGTAATTAAAACGACTCCATTGGAGCCCCGGGAGCCATAAATTGCAGTAGCATCAGCATCTTTAAGCACCTCAATACTTTCGATGTTAGCCGGGTTCAGATTATTTAAAGGATCAATTCCTGATGTACTTAATAGAGAGTTGCTTTCTACCGGAACCGAACTAATTGGAACACCGTCTATAATATAAAGCGGGTAATTCCCATCTTGGCGTAAACTGTTGGTGCCCCTTATTTTTATGGTAGAGGCCATACCGGGATTAGCCCCTCCGGAAACAATTTCTACCCCGGCCATTCTTCCCTGTAAAGCCTGTATAGGACTAACCACAGGCTGATTTTCTATTTCCTCCGCTTTAACTCGGGAAATGTTCCCTGTACGCTCCCGCTGGGTGGTAGTGTAGTAACCTGCATTGATCTCTACTTCTTTAAGTGAAGAGATATCTTCTTCCAGGACTATATTAATAGTAGATCGACCATTAATCATTATTTCCACGTCTTTAAACCCTATAGATGTAACAACCAGGGTATCCTGTGCATTGGCATTTATACTATAATTTCCTGAAAGGTCTGTGTTTGTACCATACTGCTTATTTTTTACCAGAAGTGTAACTCCAGGTAAATACTTTCCATTAATATCCGTAACTGTACCAGTAATTGGTTGCTGATAAAATAGGGAAGGAGTAGAGAGGCTGGCGGCTTTAGCCTGACCCATCGCCAACATGACTAATAAAGCCATGGCTAGAAGGAACATGATAATAAGCATGCCCCTCTTGTAAAAATTTTTCATAATTTTACATTAGTTAAATGAAACATTTGTTTTATTAAAGCTTAGGCCTTCCCCGCCAGACGCCAATCTTAAGGGAAGGCTTTCTTGCTTTTACCCGTAAAAACGAGTGTTCACTTTTTTCTTTTTAAATGCCCAGTGGGGGCTTTCATTCGCATTTTTTTTTGTGGCTAAACAAACTATTAAAATGGAGCAAAAAAAAATTACCTTACCCTAGCCACCTCTATATGAGAACTGGCTATTGCCCACCCAAATGCTATTACTTATACAAATAATAGCAACCCACGGGATTATTAGCGGAATTATCTCGTTCCCGTAAACAAGCTTAATAAAAACACTCCATAGGGAATGCCGGCCGCTTTGACCTTTTTAAAATGTAGGGTTAATTGTTAGCGACGTCTTTTTAGTGAAGAAACAAATGCTTTAAATATAGTAGAGCAGGTTTGGCCTAAATACAAAAAAGGCGTGAAAGCTCAACTTAACGAATCTGGGTACTGGTATACCGTGCAACGATAAGAGAGCCCACGCCCGGGTCGTGAGCATCCTTGCTTATCACCTCGTTGCTTAAAATTACCAGTTTTAGATTCGAGATTCAAAGCGAATGCTTCTAATATTTTACTTTAAGAAGTTTCGCAAATATATTATAATGAATCAAATATAGTAAAATAATTTAAATGGTAACCTATGTGTTACCATAATTTATTTCTGTAACCTAGAATTTTGTAGTATGAATAAAGATACTTTGAAGTTCAGCGAACAAAAAATGAGATTTGGCAACCATGTAAAAAATCTCAGAGAAAAAATTGTTAGTTTCGAATACCCAAATAGAAGTATCTCACAGCAAGAATTGAGTGATAGAAAAGGATTATTATCAAAAAAGACTATCGGAGAAATAGAGAGGGGAGAGGCTAATCCAACCTTTGAAACATTGATTGCCCTAGCATCAATTTTAGATGTTACTTTTCGTGAATTATTTGATTACGAGTAAACTGTAAAACTGGGTTTATCCCGGAATATCTTCTATTAAAAATGTATATTTGGATGGATAAAGCTAATTATACGCCATTTTCAAAATTCTGCTATATTTACAAAAAAACTCTTGACAACACTTTCCGAAGATCTTAAAAGATCACATCATTCTTTAGAAGAATTCAAAAACCTAACAATTAGAATTGCATACCATAGGAACAATACAATTTCTTCTGAATTTGTAGATCATAGAGGATACCGAATTCAAAAATCAATTTCAGGAAATACAAAAAAATATCTACGTCCGGTAAAGATTGATTTGTTCATATGGGATCTTCAAGATTTTGAAAAGAAGTATAATGAATTCATTAATATAATCTCAAAAATTAAAAATGGAAAAAGAGAATTTAACGATCAGGAACACAATATTATAAATAGTGTTCTTTATACAATTCAACAATCTATTGGAATAGGATTAGACCTAGAGTTTACTCCGAATAGTGCCCGAAAACATGTAGGCAATAGATTTGAAGAATTAATAAGAGTTATTGTATCTGCATTAGGATTGAAGAATCGAAAAATGGTATTTAAAGTTCCTTATAAATCAGGAGGAAAACAACAAGTCTATAAAAGCGAGACAGATATTATAATCTCTTCAGGCGAAGTTAAATCAACTTCGAATAAGCTTGATCCAAATGAAATTGTGGTATCTATAAAAACAACTTCTAAAGATCGGATGGGAAAAATGTTTTTGGATAAGCTACTATTAAAAGAGATGTTTAAATTAGATAATGTTAAGGTAGTAGGAATTTTTCTTAATGATGTTCAAAGAAATAAAACTACTAAGACTAGTTTTACTATAGTTCCTGGTCAATTTATAGTTTATTCTAATTACATTGAACAAATGGAAGGTGTTTATTACTTAGATACTCCGGCAACAATAGAAAACAAACCACCTTTCAGTGAAATGATTCGACCATTTTCCGAATTTTTGATCACAGGAATTTGGGAATTATTTAGACCTTAATTTTTTCCTTCTTTCAGTTGATTGTTGTTCATCTTTAGCAGAAATAATTCTTTCTATATGTTGCTTATCACTAATTCGATTTTGAATCAAATTACAGTATTTTAAAGATAAATCATTACCGATCCATTTTCTTTTATAAGCCTCTGCTACGGCATATGTAGTTCCAGAACCACCAAAAGGATCTAGAATAGTACTATCAGTATTAGAAGATGAAAGAATGATTTTCCTCAACAATTCAACTGGCTTTTGGGTTGGATGTTTATGTCTCTCCCAAGACCCGTTAGATAAAGTTGGAATTTCAAACACATCTTTCGGTTTAGCTCCTTTGGGGTTTGGTTCCCAAACGTATTTCTTCTTAGAACCATTTGAATATTGGGAACTTTCAGATTGAGTCCTTTTTGGATATTTTAAAGTGTGCTGATTATAAGGTATTCTAGCCTCATCAATATTAAAAATATAATCTTTTGATTTCCTAAAGTGCAAGATACTTTCATGAGATCTTCCCCAGTCATTACCCAAATTGGCTTTATTTCTATAAAACCAAACTAACCATTTACATCCTTTAAATAAATGAGAAGCTGACCATTTTATGTCTGCCAATATTTCTGAAAAACCACAAATATAAAGTGAACCTTTATTTGATAATACCCTAAAGGCTTCATTTATCCAAGCCATGCTCCATTCAACATATTCTTTTTGAGAGGAAAATGTATCCCATTCAGCTTTTTTAATGTTATAGGGAGGATCTGCAAAAATTAAATCAACTGAACCTGTTTCAATATTTTTAAAAAAGTCTAAAACATCCTCATTAAATAACTTTCCATTTTTAGACTCAAATATTGGTTCAGAATAAATTTTGATTTCTGATTGAGCATAATCAATAGATCCATCTATTTCTTGTACTAGATCTTTAATTTGTTCTTCTGTATAAACTCGATAATTATTTATAGGATGTCTTGAACTAGGAAATTTCCCATTTTTATCCCATCTTCGAATTGTAGTGGGATTAACACCGAACTTATCGGCTACTTCACTGACAGTGTAATACTTATCCATAGCTTATACAAGGTTATACATCATTATACACAAAGCTAATTAAAATAAAATTTATAAAAAATTAAATTTTTGCTGTAACGGTATATAATATCAGTTCATAATCAATAAAATTAGTGGCAGCGTTAGGAAGAAAATAATTAACAGGACCCAAGAATTTAAACTTAAGCAGATAAATCTACGTCCCTTACTCCGCCAACTGAGCAAACCAAAACCGTTGCCAGCAATTACAAAAATGTCTTTAGATTAAAAAAAAATCCTCCAAAGTGTGATTTTTTCAAAACTTGATACACTAATAAGGAGAAGTTTAATTTTTAAATGAAGAAAAAAGAGCATTTTACAAGAGCAATTGCAGAGAATGAAGGCCTGATTTATAAAGTGACCCTGCTTTATACAGAGAATCTTCAGGACAGAGAAGATCTATATCAAGAGATTGTTTTTCAACTTTGGAAATCTTACGACAGCTTTAATGAATTTTCAAAACTAAGTACCTGGATGTACCGTGTGGCAATGAATACCGCAATCTATAATTTGAAAAAGAAGAAAAGAGCTATAGGCACTATTACTCTCGGTCCCATTGTGGAAAGAGTTGCCGTCCATAAGGATAATTCAGAAGAAGAAAAACTAAAACTGCTTAATGATCAAATTCAAAAATTAAACCTTTTGGAGAAAGGTATTATTCTACTCTATCTGGAAGGAAAGAGTCACGATGAAATTGCAGAAATAATTGGAATAACTAAAAGTAACGTTGGAACTAAGATTTCAAGGATCAAAGAAAAATTGAAATCTCGGCTGAACAAAAATTAAAATATTATGGAACTAGAAGAAATGAAAAATTTGTGGGAAGGAATGAGCGACAGAATCGAAAAACAGGAGCGACTTACTAAAAATCTTATTGGGAACGTAACTGAAGAAAAATACCATTCAAAACTAAAGAAGATCAAATACTCTGAAATTATAGGAACAATTATCTGTTATCTGGGAGCTATCTATTTAATTATGAATTTTATGAAAATAGATCCATTGGCAGAAAAAATCTTTGCGGTTATTGCCATTGGTTTACTCCTAACATTACCGATAATCTCTTTAAGCAGTTTGAATGGAATGCAGAAAGTAAAGATATCTTCAAAAACCTATCTAGACACTTTAAATGATTTTGGGAGGCGTAAGATCAGGTTTCAAAAGTTTCAAAAATTGAATGTTTCACTAGGACTATTTTTAATTTTAGTCGCCATTCCTGTACTTTCAGCAATAAAAGGTGTTGATCTTAGTGAAACCGAACATTTCTGGATTCTTACATTTCCAATTTCAATAATCGCTTTCTTAGGATTTGCATTTTGGGTATTGAGATCCTACAATAAATCTTTAGAAGCAACGGAGAAATTACTCTCTGAAATTAACAACTAAAAACCTAAATCAATACACGCATTTCTATCAGCTGAAATTTCATCAGAAGGATAGCTATGCCTTAAACTAAACATTATTATGAAAACACTTAAGGTCACTCTAGTAATTATTTTATCAATTTTTGTAAATAATCTATTTGCACAGAACATTGAAGGAATCTGGGAGGGAAAAATTGAAGTTCAGCCTGGAAAAATCATGCTATTTATATTCAAAATTTCTGAATCTAATAAAAGTCATTTTACCAAGTTAGATATTCCCAGACAGGGTTTAATGAATCTCCAACCAGCTTCCACCACGTTCCTCGATAATAACTTAATCATTAACGCCTCTAACCTGGGTTTTAAATTCGATGGAATGTTAAATGAAGAATCAGGCGAAATAAAAGGCACCTTTCAGGAAGGCTTGAATAGCGTTCCTTTAATTCTAATCAAAAAAATAAAAGCAGGCCAGGTAGAAACTCCGAAAAGGCCTCAGGAACCTTCAAAACCATATCCGTACCTGGTAGAAGAGGTGAAAATATATAATTCTGAAGATCATAATAGTCTGGCAGGAACACTTACCTTACCCAAATCATCAAACCAACATACGCCCGTGGTAATATTGATTTCTGGTAGTGGTCCACAAGATAGGGATGAATCTTATATGGGACATAAACCCTTTCTGGTCCTTGCCGATTATCTAACACGAAAAGGAATAGCGGTTTTAAGGTATGATGATAGAGGAGTCGGAGAATCCACTGGAAATTTTGAAAAAGCAACTACCGCCGACTTTTCTAATGATGTATTGAAAATCATTGAATTTTTAAAAAACAGAACCGATATTGACACTCATAATATTGGTTTAATAGGCCATAGCGAAGGCGCCATAATCGCACCAAAGGTTGCAAATAATTCAAAAAATGTGTCATTCATTGTTTTGTTAGCTGGAACAGGAGTTTTGGGTAAACAAGTCTCTCTGCAACAGGCTATAGATTACAGGAATTTTCCTGTACAGGATGAAGAAAAATACAGAGATTATATAGTAAAAGCTATTGATATTGCGGCTTCTGATAAAGATATTAACATAGTAAAAAATGAATTAAAATCTTTTTATCAGGATTCTGAAGTCTTAAATTCTATTTTACCTCAAAATATAAATAAAGATGAATTTATTGAAAACCTGGTAAAAAGCAGAACGAATCCCTGGATCCGATATTTTTACAACTACGATCCAGCAGAAGAAATTGCAAAAATTGGTATTCCTGCTTTGGCTTTATATGGAAGTAATGATACACAGGTACCTCCAAAATATAATATGCAGGCAGTTAAAGAAGCGTTGGAAGAAAGTAATTCTGAAAATTACGAAGTTGTTTTGATGCAAAATTTAAACCATTTGTTTCAGGAAAGTAAAACAGGACAAATTTCTGAATATCCAGAGATCGAACAAACTATAAGTCCGAAGGTTCTTGAAAAAATCAGTGGTTGGATTCTAGAAGAGATTTAATGATTCATACATTAGAATTTTAGAAAATTAGATACATTTTATATATCAAACAAACAATTTGAAAAATGCAACACCCGATAAAGGTTCATTACCATTGAAAGGCAGCGTTAGAAAGAAAGTAATTAACTTGGCCAACAAACCAATACTAAGCCGACAAATCCACGTCCCTTATTCCGCCAACTGGCGATAGCCGTGAACGGCAAGATATTTAATAGTAAATTGGGTTGTCATTATATAGTTTAATCACCCTCACTTAGTGAAAAGCTTCCATCACCATTAAAGGAAGAAAGAGTTATTTTCACTGACCAGATTCCCGAAGTTCCACTAGATGTTACACCCGAAAAAGAATCGGATTCCATCGCACCGCTTAAAGATCTATCTAAAACAACATTGCCATTTGAATCTTTAACCTCTATTTCAAATAATCCATTTCTTGAAGAAGTAATATCAGCATTATAATCGGCTGTGTTTAGAGAATTTTGCCAAAAAAATGTCCGTGTTGCACTACCACCGTTCCCAGTAAAATCACCATCAACATCTCCAAAAAAATCATCTCCATCATCGAAAAGAACTGTTCCGTTGACAGTTAATTCCACGGATTGAGTTGAACTATCGTCATCAGAACTACAACTAATATTTATTGCAAGTAAAGTTGAAAATAGAATTAAAAAAGCTGATTTGAAAATATTATTTTTAACATGAGTAGAAATTTAAAGCTTTAAACTAAAACGTTTATTATAAAACAATATTATTATTTTTAATCTGGAATTATTTAGATCTAAAGAAATACAATTTGTACAACAAAGAACTAAGGTAAAATCCAAGTACTTTTAAGCTAATTTCTACATATAATTTTCCTGGTAATAAGTTCCTGATTTAGCTATTGCAAATGCCTGTTTCAATAGTTTATTATCCACGGGTGTTAGTGCCAGTTTCTTACTCTTTCCTATCTCTTTGATTCGCTCATAGATCTCTCTATAAGCTCTATAAGACTTACAAGCAAAAAAGCTACAAGAATTTTTGGAAAAATATAAAAAGCACAAAAAGTATTTACACCGAAGAGGATGAAAATTCCCCCTCTTAACGAAATTTATATTAATAGATAATTAAGAAATATCTAATATAATTTTTAAAGGTTTTTTCAGTAAAATTAAAACTATTTGTGATCACCAATCTTTAATTTTGTTATCCTGTGATCTGTTAAATTTTAGATTATTTAAATTTAGTATGCTAAAAATCTTTCGGATGGTTAGATGTCGAGGGTTTTAGTTTTAGCTACTTGCAGTACATCAAATTAGATTTCAATAGTTTTTCAGATGGACCAGTAAACTTTTTTATTTGATACAAAAAAGGGAAATAATAAATAGTTTATAATTAAAACCAATCAATTAATATTATGAAATTTTCAATTAAAATTGGGCTAATCCCTCTGGCAATTTTGTTATTTATCTCTTGTGTAGATAATAAAGGGAAACAGTCAGTAGAAATCAATACCCCTGAAGAGGTTAAAAAAGCCGAGAATGAAACCGCAGATGTCGCAGACCAGGATTTTATTGATGGTATGACCGGTAAAATATGGCATAATTATCTGGAAATGAAAATAGCATTGACTAATAGCGATGCCGGTCAGGTTCAGGATGTTGCTAAAAGTATGGAAGAATCATTTACTCAGGAAAGAGCAGAAATGAAATCTTTAGTCGGAGAGATTGCTAGTACAGATGATCTTGAGAAACAGCGTGAGCTATTTTCACAATTTACTGAAAAAGCAGGGCCTATGTTTGAAGAAGCGCTTTCAGGTGGAACCATTTATAAGAAGTTCTGCCCTATGGCATTTAATAATCAGGGTGCCTACTGGTACGCCGATGTTTCTGAGATTAAGAACCCATATTTCGGTGAAAAAATGCTGAAATGTGGATCTGTAAGAAAAACCATTGAAAAGTAGTTTTTATCATACTAACCAATAACCAAAAAAATGAATTCAGAAGAGAACAATAATAAGAACATGAAAGGAAACAATTATGGCAAATTCTTTCTTATGTTGGGATTATCCTTTGTAGCTATGTATATCACAATGTATTTGAATACTTATGAATTTGACCATGTTTACTTTAGTCTAACCCGTTTTTACATGACCTGTTTAGGGATTGCCGCTATGGCCGTTATAATGCTATCCCTTATGTTGAACATGTACAACAATAAGAAAAAGAATATCGCCATTTATATAGGAAGCCTTGTACTATTTATAAGTGCCCTGGGTCTGGTAAGAGCGCAGAGACCCATTATTGGTGATGTTCTGTATATGAAGGCAATGATACCACACCATTCCATTGCTGTTTTAACCAGTAAAAGAGCTGATCTAAAAGATCCCGAGACTAAAAAACTGGCCGAAGAAATTATTGAAGCACAGAAAAGGGAGATCGCTCAAATGAAGAAAATAATATATCGTCTGGAAAATCAGGACTAATAAATAGAAGAGAGGGGATTCCCTCTCTTTTTTATCATATGCAAAATGAAAATGAAGAATTATATACTCTTACTCATAGTTTTAATAGGAATGACGGCACGAGCTCAGAGAGAGCTAGAGGCCTCGGTGGAAGGAAATGTGAATGAGCTTCCGGTACGAGAATACCATTTAACGATTAATCAGGAAAAAGTAAATAAAGCGGGTAAAGAAGTCATGGGGATGACGGTGAATGGAGGGATCCCCGGGCCCACCCTGGAATTTACCGAGGGAGAATATGCTGTGATCTATGTTGAAAATAAAATGGATGTGGAAACATCTATTCACTGGCATGGAATGTTGCTCCCTAATTATTTTGATGGAGTTCCTTATTTAACTACTCCGCCTATTAAGCCCGGCACTACTTTTAAGTATGAATTTGAGATAAAGCAAAATGGAACCTATTGGTATCACTCCCATACAATGTTGCAGGAACAAAGCGGTGTTTTTGGGTCTCTTTTAATTAATCCAAAGGAAAAAGAACTGGAGTATGATAAAGATCTGGTACTGGTATTATCAGACTGGACCAATGAAAAGCCAAAGGATGTTCTTAGATTTCTGAAAAGAGGAACTGAATGGTATAATATTAAAAAAGGTACTGCGACCCCGCTCAACCAGGTAATAAAGCGTGGAGCCTTTGGTGCCCAATTAGATTTTTGGAGACAACGTATGGAGGGCGCTGACATTGCAGATATATATTATCCCGCCTTCCTGATTAACGGAGAAGAAAAAATTGAATATCCTGAATTTAAACCTGGAGAAAAAATAAGGTTGCGAATTATTGATGGTTCAGCCTCTACTTCGTTCTGGATGACATTTGGAGGCGAGACGCCGACATTGGTTTCTGCTGATGGAAAAAATGTAGTTCCGGTGAAACGCAATAAAACCTTTATAGGGGTTGCCGAAACCTATGATTTTATTGTGGAGATTCCTGAAGACAGAAAGCTGGAGTTTAAAATAATGGCCCAGGACGGTTCAGGCACCGCTTCAGCATTTCTTGGACGGGGAGAAGTATTGCCTGCGCCAGAAGTCGCCCGGCCAGATAAGATTGGAATGATGCAGAAAATGGCAAAAATGAAGATGAAAATGGGTGCTCCGGCTTTGCAATCCCGGCCTAATCACCCCGAACCATATGAACTTAAGGAGAAATGGGGCATGCAGATGGATGATATGAACATGGAGGGAATGAATCATAGTGAAATGCAGATGGAAAATGAGACTAAGAAGATGCAAACGAACGACTCTAAGATGAATCATTCAACAATGCAGATGGCGAAAGATTCTTCAATGAAAAAAATGGATCATTCAATGAATCATTCTAATATGAAAAAGGAGAACGAACCTATGAGAATGGCAGGAATGGAAAAGGAGGGCATGAAGGGTATGGATATGTTTTCAGAATATAATTATGATTATTTGAAAGCTACTGAAAAAACCGATTTCAATGATAGTATACCGGTAAGGAATGTATTATTGAACCTTACAGGAAATATGAACCGATATATTTGGAGTTTAAACGGGGTGCCGCTTTCCGAAGCCGATAAAATAAAAATAGAGGGGGATGAGGTGACGCGAATAACATTTAATAACCTTACGATGATGCACCACCCAATGCATCTCCACGGGCATTTCTTTAGGGTGATCAATAAAAATGGTGAGTATTCTCCATTGAAGCACACGGTAAATGTGCCCCCAATGCAAGAGGTTACCATCGAATTTTATGGAAATGAATACGGCGACTGGTTTTTTCATTGTCATATTCTTTATCATATGGATGCCGGAATGGCCAGGATCGTAAGTTATGATACCCAAAGGAATGAACGTATGAAACCCTTCCCTGTAAGTAATTTGATAAGGGAAACAAATAAATTCTATACCTGGGGGATGCTGGATGCAGCGTCACATATGACAGAGTTGAATGTGGTAAGCTCTAATATTAGGAATCAATTTACAGCATTGGCAGAATATGGTTGGAATGAGAACCTGGAGGCTGAATTTTCTTATGAATATTATATCAATGACTGGGTGCGACTATTTGGAGGGATTAATGTTGAGAATGAAATGGAGAACAGTATGGACGAGCTTAGTACCACTGCCATTGGAGGAATAAGATATTTTACTCCCTATATGTTTCAAATGGATGTGAGACTGGATAGTAAATTAAGACCACAAATAAGCCTGGCCCGGGAGATTATGATCTTTCCAAGATTAGCCGTTTTCGGGGAGTATGAATTTCAGGCAGATTTTGGCTGGGTAGACGAACTTGAACCCGGGAAAGATTTTGAAAATGAGCAAACCTGGAGCGCAGGCCTGGAGTATTTCTTAAGTAAAAACTTTTCATTAATGGGTAGCTATGATAATCGTTTTGGTGCCGGAGGTGGATTATCTCTACGGTTTTAGCCAAAGTTTCAGGGGAATATCTATTGATGATGAACCTGCAGGGTCTTTTGGAATAGGACAGTATTTTGATTATTTAATTTAATTGGTTGAAAAATAGAATGTTTGTTTCAATAAGATCCTGCTCTTTAATTTTAAAAAATACTTAATATGAAAAATCGTATCTTTTTAATTCTATTAGTGCTGAATATTAGCTTAATTTCTGCACAGCATAGTCACGATGAAAATACGGCACACGATTATGACAGTATAACTAGTTCTTCAATTTCAAAGGAGACTGAAACACAGGTTGAACAACATGGAGAGGCTGATGAAGCTATAACCCCGGAGCTTTCGGGTCTTGACCAGGAAGTAAAGGCTAGTTTAGATTCTTTCCCTAACCTACATCCTCTAATCGTACACTTTCCAATAGTACTACTTCTATTAGGAGCAATTTTACAGCTTATTCAGTTGTTTGTGATTAAACGAAATTTGGACTGGGTAATTTTGCTGTGTACAGGAGTTGGATTTATTGGAGCCTACATCGCTGGAGTATATGCCCATCCACATGCTCATGATCTTACAGAAACAGCAAAGAAAGTATTAGAGCAACATGATATCTATGCAGAGTGGACGATTTATTCAAGTGCCCTTGCTTCAATATTAAAGCTAGGTAGTCTTTTTCTTATAAAAAGGAATAGAATTTTCGAAATAGTTACGGCATTGGTTCTGGTTTTTTCGGCTTATTCTGTATCTGAAGCGGGACATTACGGAGCACAATTAGTTTATCTTGAAGGTGTGGGACCACAGGGAAAATTTCTTGAATCAAAATCAGCGCCCGGTGAAACCAGTGAAGGACATTCTCATTAAAATAAAAGTATGATAAGAATATAATTATAAGTTTTTTGATGCTTCCCATTAGGAAACCAGGTATGTGGCGGGTATTTTTTATTAATTTCAATCTATTTGTTCCGGATAATAGATTACATACAGAATTCCGATAATATTTTGCGGAACTATCCAATCCATGGGAGATTTACCAATTAAATGGAAAAAGCAATGTCATTTACTCCAAGAAACTTTTTTCTTAATTAGATACAAAAAGAGATTATTTATTAAAGAGTAGCTATCCTCAATAAAAAGAGGCCTTTTAGTACTGAATAATCTTATGAGAGTGCCGGTGGGGTGGCCAATTTAATAGTTTGAATATGACCTATAAGGACAGAAATACTTTAGATTTTTCAATTACCATTAAGATAATTTTTCTGTCTGTTATTAATATATCAAAGAAATATTACCAAATATGGATTTTTATTTTATTGTAGGCGTAATCCTATACTTTGCAATAGTTCTAGATATACTACAAACCACCTTATCTATGCAAGGTGGTGGTTGGATTACTAGCAAATTTTCACATCATTTCTGGAAATTTTTTCTTGCGATTTCGGGCAGGAACGGAAAATCAAAAGTCCTGGCCCACACCGGATATTTTCTGCTAATATCTATTGTTTTAATTTGGGTACTAATTTTATGGGCAAGTCTGATTCTAATTCTTTCAGCTTATCCAGGATCTATTTTAGATAGTACTACGCAAATGCCGACTAATATTTGGCAGAAGGTCTACTATAGTGGATTTACAATATCTACGTTGGGAATGGGTGATTTTGTTCCTTCAACAAATGTATGGAGAATAATTACCAGTATATATTCATTCACAGGACTAATCCTTCTCACCATGTCTGTAACTTATTTCATTCCTGTATTATCTGCGGTTATAGATCAACGTAAACTTGGAATTAAACTAAGCACTCTAGGCAGCAGTCCAGAAGAAATAGTGATTAACGGTTGGAATGGCAAGGATTTTAATTGCCTGCTTCGTAAAATAGACAACATATCAGATTTAATTATTAAATACAGTCAGCAGCATCGTGCCTATCCTGTAATCCATTATTTTCATAATGTAAAAGAGAAAAATGCAATTATTCTTCAATTGGCAAAGTTATACGAAGCACTATCAATTCTATCAGTTCACGTCAAAGAAGAAATCAAACCAGAGGAAAATGATTTAAAGCCTTTGGTAATTGCTTTCGAAAATTATTTTGAAGTTCTTGCTGAAGTCACACATATAAGTACTGGCAAATCTGTGCCCCCATTACCAGGTAGAAATAAGCTTATTGAAAAACAGCTAGTACTGGATTTACAGAATTATGACTTTTCTGAGGATATTAATCTGAATAGGAAAATTTTTAAAACACTCGTTCATCAGGACGGGTGGGATTGGAAGCAGGTAGTTACATAGAATTCTTAATTGTACTGCACCAATTGGTATTTGAGTGGGTGAATAGATACCGAAACCTATAATAAAATTGTGACACATAGTTTAATAAACTAATTCTAGAGACTAAATTTTACAATTGATAACATAATCAATTATTAAAAGAAAGCCAGCCTATTGCAGAATAGCTTGAAAAAGAATGACTAAGGTCAGGTAGGATTATAAAAATTTGGTGGTAGAAAAACTGTAGGTTTTTCGAATAAGGATTAATAAAGCGCATTTTCATAATTTTCTTTGAGAAAATATACGTTCTTTAAAATCTATGAAAAAGGTTGGGAACCATAAGGCTGGCTAATGCAATAGGTTGGTTTCTAACTTTCCGAATAATTTTGGTTCTGGATTTCTTTTTTGGTTGGCTTTTTTATAATTAAAAGTTTAAACCCTGTCTATCACTTGTTTTAGCTTATCTCCAATTTCTGTAGCTATCTTTTCTAAATCGTTGTTTTGGACAGCCTGCATCGATGCCATCGGATTTACTGCGGCAACTTTTTTTCCCTTTTCCAATTCCTGAACTATTACATTACATGGTAACATAGTACCTATCTTATCTTCAGCCTGCAAAGCTTTGTGAGCATAAGGGGCATTACATGCTCCCAGGATACGATAGTTTTTAAAATCAACATCTAGTTTTTTCTTAAGGGTTTCCGTAACGTTTATTTCTGTTAAAACTCCAAAACCTTCTTTTTCCAGTTCGTTGGTTACTTTTTGAATTACTTCTTCAAACTCTCCTGTGATCGTCTTATCAAAATAATATTTCATAACTCTTATTTTTAATGATTTTCCATAAAGATAAGGTTATATGAAAGGATCTTCAGTAACGATTGTTACATAAGCTGAAGACATCTCTTTTATGTAACAAAGGTTACATGGCGTAGATATCATTTCTTATATATTTGAAATTCTTATGCTAATAAAACAATATATAGCGATAACTATGCTGGTGGTTTTTTCCGGAAAACTTATCACCATAGATTCTGAATTATTTAGTTTGATACTTAAGACTAATGAGATTGTACTATTAAATCCTATTTGTGAGAAGAAAAGTGACGATATGAAGAAATTGGGCTACCAATTTAAAGCTTCTTCCCAGGTGCATGTATTGAAACTAGCCAGGATCTGTTCTAATAATTATCAACAGCCTGCAGGAAAAGATATTCCTGAAGTTTCATACTCTGTAGATAAGCGATTCAAGTATCGAAAACTTCAAAAAAGTAATGACCACTCTAAAAAATTATACCCGCCTCCTAAATATTCAATAGTGATTTGACTAGAACTGGTTTAGATATACGTCATGCTAAACCAATTTATACACCTAAACTATTGAAATTAATGAAAGCAAAAATTTCTGTATCCTATAGATCGGTACAGCTATTTCGCATATTACTTAGCGGAATATTTTTAGTAGCGAGCTTTAACCATATATTAAATCTTGAAAAGACATTAAACCGAATTGATCAGGCAAGGTTTAAAGGGATTGCCTACTTTTTTGGGAATCCGGAGTACCTGGTGATCATATCGGGAATAGTAATGATGATTGCAGGGTTTTTTCTTCTGATTGGTTTTAAAACCCGCTGGGCCGCGATAGCTCTGGCTGCTGTTATTATACCAATTACATTAACCGTCCAGGTTGGACAGATTCACACTTTAGGACCTCTTTTTAAAAATATAGCAATCGTAGGAGGTCTCCTGTTTTTTATATTAAACGATATTCAAACTTTTAAAAAAGAAAAATTATGAAAAAGCTAATTTTAGGATTATTTATCCTTACACTAACATTCACAAATGTATTAAACGCGCAAACCTCCAAACAGGATCACCACTCACATAATTATGTGGTGCTCACTAAAAAAATCCCCCAACTCCAGCCTATAATATTAACGGCTGAAGCCCTGGCGGAAGAAGATGGAAAAAGTTTTGGCGATTTTCAGGCGATCATCTGCGGAAAAACTGTTGAAGATCTCACTGATAAGGAAATGATGAAAAAATTTATTGAAAAAGCTCAAAAAGCCCATGTAAAAATTGTGGTGTGTGGGTTTTCTCTGAAAAAATTCAAAGTCAGTAAAGAATATATTCCTGAAGAACTTGAAGTCGTAGACAATGGCATCTTGCATGATTTTCAACTTCAAAAGAAAGGCTATTTGAGCATAGAGCTTTAATAGTTAGAATATTTAATTAGTTGAAGTATAAACCATAAGGGCCAAGGTTCTTATGGTTTATTTTATTATTTATCGATTCTCTGCTATAAATTGCTATTTTTGTAATCTGTGCAAATAAAAAATCAAATAAAAGCCTTATTTCTTCTCAGCATTTTTATGCTGATGTCCTTTCATCAGGTCATACCTCATGCACATCACGAACATGAGGAGAAGAAAGAGGAGATTGCGCATCATCATTCAGGTGAAAATCATCAGCACCAGGATAAGAACGAAGAGAATAAATCAGGAGGTTTTCTATCCTATCTATTAGCAATTCACTCTCATACCTCTACTTCCAGTGAGATTCTCGTTCTAAAAGAACATTCGGAAAATTTCAAATTTCAAAAGACAGAAATTAAACAGAAAACCGATCAGGAATTTTATAATGTGGATTGGGTGTTAACCGATCAGGAATCACAGAGGTTAAAAATTTATCAACCTCCCAACCATTATTTCAATCCCTATTTATCGTTACTCTCGCTTCGGGGACCGCCCCAATTAGTTTAATCACTAAGTCGTGCCGTTGTTTTTTAACAGCAGGCAGCCCCTTGTTTTATAGATTAAACTAAAATCAAAATTTATGTACAGATATATAGTTTCCGCTATTTGCGGAATCCTTATCTCTATTGGCTCTTTTGCTCAAAGTCCCGGAGTAAAAGGTATTCTGAATGAAATAAGCCGGAATAACAGGCAGCTCAAGGCTTACGAGTCATACATGGCCAGTCAGACCCTTAGCAACAAGACAGATAACAACCTGCAGGATCCTGAGGTTTCAGCCTTCTACCTTCCGTTTGGAGAGCATGAGACCGGTAATTATTCAGAGTATCAAATTTCACAGCGCTTTGAATTCCCCAGCGTTTACAGTGCTAGGAGCAAAAGGATAGAAAGGCAGAAAGAACTACTTGAATTTGAGTATAATGCCATGCGGCAGGAAATACTTTTAAATGCTAAAAAACAGCTTTTGGAGCTACAAATTTTGCAGAAGCGAAAGAAGCTGGAGCAGGAGAGAGTTGAGCAGGCCAAACAGGTTTATGATCAGATTCGGCGTTTATTTGATGCGGAACAGATCGGTATTTTGGAACTCAATAAATCTAAAATAGCCTGGTTGCAGGAACAGTTTGAAATAGACCAGATTGAATTCCAGATCAGGAATACGCTTTTAGATCTGCAGAACTTAAATGGTGGAAATGCTGTTAATATAGATCAGATCCAGTTGATGGAAGATTCTGAAATAGCACCTATGGAGACGCTATGGGAAGAAAAACTTTCCGCAGACGCGGTGGTTCAGCAATTAACTGCCCGTGAAGCTTTGGCTGAGCAGCAGGTAAAACTGGAAAAGAATAAGATCCTTCCCGACCTAAGCATAGGCTATAATTATCAGGGAGTGAATTCCAGTAATTATTCCGGGTTCTTAGGCGGCCTCTCAATTCCTCTGTGGAATAGTAATAATAAAGTGAAGGCAGCTAAAGCAAATCTGGAGTTTACCCAGGCCAATACGGGTGTCGAAACCGCGGAACTTTACACCCGCTTCCAAGAGAACTATCAGCAATATCAATTATTAAAAAGAAAATTTGAGGAATATGAGGAGACTTTCAAGGATCTTAATTCCGAAGAACTTTTATTTAAAGCCTACGAGCTTGGTGAACTTTCCTTTCTGGATTATTACCGGGAAGTTGAATTCTACAGGCAGGCTTACAATAAGAAGCTGGAAATGGAGAAAGAACTCCTCCAGCTAAAAGCAACACTATTAAAACATCAATTATAATTAAAAATTTAAAAATATGAATTTCAAGAATTTATTTTTCGCAACCCTGTTAATATTCAGTTTTTCAGCTTGTAGAGAAACCGCTAATGAAGACCACGGTCATGAACATGAAGAAGGCACCGAAGCTCATGCAGCGGAGGAAGAGCATGGGCATGCTCATGATGAGGATGGTAATCACATGAACGAAGATCATTTGGAGCAGGAAGAATTTAAAGTAGGTGAGGATTCATTGGAAATGCATGAAGAATCTGATCATCATACGCATGATGATGGAACCGAGCATGAAGATCATTAAAAATAGAAATTTAACATGAAATATATTTATATAACATGCATCGCACTTTTTCTTTTTTCCTGCGGAAATAACGAGGAAGCAGAACACGCGCATGATGCAGAAGGAAACCATGTAGGCTCTGAAGTTCCTGCGATTAGTAAAACCATCTGGACAGACCAAACAGAACTTTTCGTGGAATTTCCGGCTTTGGTGGAAGGTAGAACCAGCAAATTTGCAGCTCATTTTACGGTGTTGGACAAACATCAACCTGTTCGTAAAGGTTCAGTAACGGTGAGCCTTATTACGGGAGAAAGCGGAATTCGCCATAAGGTGGATGCCCCTTCATCCCCAGGAATTTTTTCACCCGCTTTACAGCCGAAAGCGCCTGGAACCTATGATCTGGTCTTTGATCTGAAAACTCCTGAGTATTCAGATAGGATCGTGATCGAAGATGTACAGGTTTATGCTTCTGCAGAAGAAGCTTCAAAGAATGTAGCGGAAGCAGAAGAAGGCGGCATCAGCTTTTTAAAGGAGCAGGCCTGGAAAATCGATTTTCAGACGGAACCTGTCACACAGGGAGAAGTGTATGATGTTGTTCATACTTCCGGAATTTGGCAAGCTGCCCCGGGAACTTATAAGACCCTGGCGGCAGGAGCTAATGGAATGGTGAATTTTGTTTCAGAAAACCTTACAGAAGGCACCGAGGTGAAAAGAGGACAATTATTGATGAACCTGAGCAGTGAAGGACTTTCTTCCAATAATGTACAGGCAGAGATCGCCCAGGCTAAAGCTAGGTATGATCAGGCTAAAGCGGAATATGAACGGAAGAAAGAACTCTACCAGGATAAGATCGTTCCCAAGGCGGAATTCGAAAAGGTGGAAAGCGATTTTCGCGTATCCGAAGCGAATTACCGGGCGCTTGGCTCCAATTACGGCGCAGGCGGAAAGCAAATTAGAGCTCCCTTCGACGGATTTATTAAATCCATCAGTACCTCTAACGGAAATTATGTAGAGCAGGGAGCGAACCTAGTCACCATTGGAACCGATAAATCACGATTACTGAGAACTCAATTAAGTGCCTCTCACAATCCAACTAAAGAATCCATTGCCAATGTTTGGTATAAGACTGATAATGGGGACTGGAAAGAAGTGGAAGGTTCAGATAGCTCAATAATTTCGGTAGGCAAGGAAGTGGAAGACCGTAAACCTATGATCCCGGTATTTGTCAAAGTAAATGATGTAGTTGAAATGCCTGAAGGTAGTTTTACTGAAGTCCAGATTGCTCTGGGTGAAGCTGAAAATGGAATTGTAGTTCCTGAAGCAGCTTTACTGGAAGATTATGGAAATTATTCTGTGATCGTACAAACTGGTGGCGAGAGTTTCGAAAGAAGACCTGTAAAGATCGGGAAGCGAAATGGTAAACACGCGCAGGTTCTTAGCGGACTTGAAGCTGGAGAAGTTGTGGTAACCACAGGTTTTTACCAGGTCAAAATGGCTTCTATGTCCGGTACAACTCCTGCACACGGCCATGATCATTAATCCTGAAAAAGAAAATAGATGTTAAATAAAATATTATCAATTTCGCTTCAGAACAGGCTTCTGGTTCTTCTGGCAGCAGTGGTACTAAGTATTACCGGGTTTTACCTCGCGCGCAACATGAACGTAGATGTATTCCCGGACCTTACGGCACCTACTGTGACCATACTTACGGAAGCCCACGGCATGGAGTCGGAAGAAGTAGAGAAACTAGTGACCTACCAGCTTGAGACCGCGATGAATGGCTCGCCAAATGTGAGAAGGATTCGTTCTTCTTCTGCGGCAGGAATTTCTATCGTTTGGGTTGAATTCGACTGGGGCACCGATATTTATAAAGCCAGACAGATCGTAAGTGAACGTATTCCCATGGTTCGTGAAAACCTGCCCAGTGGGATCGGCGCTCCCACAATGGCACCTATTTCTTCCATTATGGGAGAAGTAATGTTGCTGGGAGTCACTTCAGACAGTCTTAGACCAATGGAGTTAAGAACATTATCTGACTGGCAGATTCGTCCGCGTATTAAGGCTATAGGAGGGATTGCCAACGTAGTGGTGATTGGAGGCGATTATAAGCAATACCAGGTTTTTGCTAATCCCGGGAAAATGAAATATTACGACGTGAGCCTCGAAGAGCTTACCGAGAAAGTCCGTGAAGCGAATACTAATGCCCCGGGTGGCTTCCTGAATGAATATGGAAACCAGTATATCATTAAAGGAAACGGAAGAGCTTATGCTTTAGAAGATTTGGAAGAAGCTGTGGTGAAGCAGGTAAATGGCCAGAGCATCAAGATCAAAGACGTGGCTGAAGTGCAGATAGGAGCTGCCGATAAGATTGGTGATGGTTCCCTGAATGCAGAACCTGCGGTTATCCTTACCATTTCCAAGCAACCCGATGTAAATACGCTGGAGCTTACCGAAAGGCTTGATGAAGCCATCGCTGAACTGGAAATCAGTTTACCTGAAAGCGTAGAGATCAAAAGCCAGATCTTCCGGCAAGCCGATTTTATTGATGCTTCCATAAGTAATCTTAATATGACGCTGCTGGAAGGAGCATTTTTTGTAGTGATCGTACTTTTTATTTTTTTAATGAACTGGCGTACTACTCTAATTTCGCTGCTGGCAATTCCAATTTCATTATTGGTGTCCATAATTGTTCTGAAGATGCTTGGGTATACCATCAATACAATGAGTTTAGGAGGTATGGCTATTGCTATTGGAGCTTTGGTAGATGATGCCATCATTGATGTTGAGAACGTTTATAAACGCCTGCGGGAGAACATCCGAAAACCAAAAGCTGAAAGGCAGGGGGTTATTACAGTGGTAAGAGAAGCTTCGGTTGAAATTAGGAGTTCGATCATTATTGCGACACTTATCATTATTGTGTCTTTTGTACCGCTATTTTTCCTTGGCGGAATGGAAGGGCGATTGCTGAAGCCTCTCGGAATAGCATTTATAACTTCAGTCCTGACTTCTTTAGTGGTTGCAGTAACCGTCACTCCTGTTTTATGCACATATCTTCTGAAAAAGGAAAAGATGCTGAAGAAACAGGCTGAAGGGACTAAAGTTGAAAGATGGTTACAGAAGTCTTATGCTGATATTCTAAATAGAGCATTAAGGATTCCCAAAACAGTGATAACGGTCACAGTGATCGCTTTTTTACTGAGTATTGCCTTCTTTACTCAATTAGGAAGAAGTTTTCTTCCGGAATTTAATGAGGGTTCTATGGTAATTAGTGTGGTTGGTCCTCCGGGAATGTCGCTGGAAGAAAGCAATAAGACCGGGAAACAGGTAGAGCAATTGTTGCTTGAGATGCCGGAAGTTGCTGTGGTTACCAGAAGAACAGGAAGAGCAGAATTGGACGAGCATGCCCAGGGGGTGAATGCCGCCGAGATCGATGTCCCGTTTACCCTGGAAGATAAGTCCAAGGAGGAATTTTTTGAAGATGTTAGAAATAAACTCAGCATCGTTCCTGGTGCTAATATCACCCTTGGACAGCCTATTGCCCACCGTATAGATCATATGCTCTCAGGAACCAGGGCCAATATCGCGATCAAAATTTTTGGCCCTGATCTGCAACAGTTATATGAAATAGGTAAAAGCGTGGAGGAAAATATAAAACCTATCGACGGACTTGCTGATGTAGCTGTAGATCAGCAGATCGAGGTACCGCAGATCAAGATCACTCCAAAACTTCAGATCCTTTCCGCTTACGGAATGACAGTTGGCCAGCTGATGGAGCAGGTGGATGTGGCTTTTGCAGGACACGAAGTGGGGGAGATCTATGAAGGACAGAAGTATTTTGATCTGGTGGTACGTTATGAAGAAGGTTTCAGAAATAGCATTGAGAAAATCAAAACCGCTTTAATTGGCCTGCCAAATGGATCACAGGTACCACTGGAGCAGCTGGCACAAGTTTCTTCGGTTAGCAGCCCTAATACCATAAGCAGGGAAGATGTGCAGCGTAAAATTGTCGTTGCCGCTAATGTGCAGGGCCGTGACTTGAGAAGTGCGGTAGAAGAGATTCGGGAAACTGTAAATTCTTCGGTGAATATTCCGGAAGGTTACAGGGTACAGTATGGCGGGCAGTTCGAAAGTGAGTCGAGAGCTTCGCAAATGCTGTTAATCACTGCCGTGATAGCCATTTTTGTGATCTTTTTGTTGCTTTATTTTGAGTTCAATAATGTAAAGCTGGCATTTGTTGTGCTTATCAATTTGCCATTGGCACTTATTGGCGGAATCCTGATCGTTTACTTTACCTCAGGAATTGTAAGTATAGCTTCTACTATTGGATTTATAAGTCTTTTTGGAATAGCAACCCGAAATGGAATCTTACTCGTATCGAGATATGAAGATCTAAGAAAAGAAGGTTGGAAAGGTTATGAACTTATTAAAACCGGTGCCTTGGATAGACTGAATCCAATTTTGATGACCGCCTTTACTACTGGATTAGCGCTTATACCGTTGGCCTTAAAAGGAGGGGAGCCAGGAAGTGAGATCCAAAGCCCTATGGCGGTTGTTATTTTGGGTGGTTTACTTTCAGCAACTATTCTGAATGTGTTAGTTATACCTTGTGTGTATGATTTGATAACTGAAAAATAATTTAGAATTTTGATAATGAAAAAAGGGTCGATTTAAATATTAATCGGCCCTTTTCTTTTATAGTAAATAATCTCATCCTAAAGAATTTCAATAATTCTAATTTTCCAATTATCAGATAAATTTCCATCTTCTTCGTCCTCTACAATTCCCTTTAGCTTTACAGAACCGGGCTTCAACTTAGAATTTAGATCGCCCGAAGCACTGTTAACGATGCTATAGGTTTCCGAAGCGGTTTGAAGTTCAAAACCTCCATTTTTATTTATCAATTTTCCTTTGATGACCACTTCTGCTTTTTTAGCGGAAAAACCGTTTTTCTTTACCTCTTCCTGAATTTGTTTCAGGCTTAAGCTGTTATTTTCCGAAAGTTCCAGATAGGCTTTCCCATCATTAAGGCTCACTTTTACAGTTTGCAATCCGTCCATTTTTTTAAGTCCACGTTCCAGACCGTATGCACAAGGTGCGCAGTCCATTCCAAAAACTTCCTGATCTACTTTTTGGATTTGGGCGTTGGAACTAAAGGTGCCTAAAACCACAATTATCATAATGAATACGATATTTTTCATCTTTTTAATTTTTAAAATTTATATTATAACCAGTAACTTAAATTAATCGCCAACCTGTAATTTTCCTTCACTGCGCTGGGGGTTAGATTCTGAACCACAGGGAACATAGCTCCAATGGAAATTCCCCAGGCACCGTACAAACCCAAAAAGGAAGGCCCCACCAATATTTTCTTGCTTCTCTCATCATTGAAGTCCTGCTGTCCCGAATAGCGATTGTCCCCGGGAAATTCGGCCATTGATTCTATAAATATTCTCCAGTCAGGCTTGGGGTAGTCACCCATAAAAATATCGGGGCGGTATCCCACCACGGCACTTGCATAGGGCAAATCACCCAGTTGGTCATTATTCCTTTCAAAATAATACTGGTATCCTGCACCTAACCAGGCGTACCATGTTCGTGATGCATAACCTGTAGAGATCGCACCATGAATAGAATTACCTACATTTACCTGCCCGCGGACATCATCAGTAGGTGCTGAAACTCCTAAAATTGCCGTAGATTCAAAACGTTTTCCCACTCCAAAGGCATTAGAAAAGAACCTGTACCATAAGGAAGCTTCTATATCTCCATTGGCAGGCATATTACTATTTCCTCGTGTTCTTGGTGCATTTTCCAACCGCTCAATCATAGTGGGGGTCGTTAGGTTGATCTGTAAATCTTCGGTAATTCCATAAGAAAACAGATAACGTAACATATATGAGGTCTCGTCCTCTGTACTTAAACTCATTCCTGCGGTATTCAAATTTATTCCCCCTTTTGCCAGCGTTGGGGTTGGTAATCCGTACAAGGGACCGTGCCCCTGAGAAAAAATAAGATTGGCAGAGAAAACCACCATTAAAATTGATACTATATATTTATACATAATTTTCTAGATTAAATTCCGAAAAACTTCTGGATGGGAAAAAGCAAATAGGCTGAAAACAGACCCAGCATATAAAGTGCAAATGAAAACCAAAGAATTCCCTTGCTCCATCGAGCGGCCGTGTCGCAGGCGGTTTCATTGCCGTTTTCATCAATTTCACAAGCTTGTTCCCTTTTTCTTCCGTAGAACAACCAGAAATTAAACCCGATCATGATGCCTGCCACTAAAAATGTCCAGCCTTTATATTTACTAAGGCTAAAAAGCCAGGGTATATCAGAAGCCAACCCGGCTACTACGGCACCCATTCCTACGGCAACTAGTAAGGAAGGTAATGCACAACAGAGTAAGGTAGAAACTGAAGTGAACAAAGAGCCTATACTTACGAAATCTTCTTTTATCTTGGTGAACATTCTGGTTTTTTTAAAATTGAAAACTGATATTAAAAAAAAGGAACAGCAGCTAGGCCATTCCCTATAAAACTTTCTTTTTAAGCGGCCATTTTTTTGCAACTTTCTGCACATTCCCTACATTTTTCTGCGCATTGCTGACATACTTCGCTATCGAACTTGGCACATTCATCTGCACAGGCTTTACAAAGGTCAGCGCAAATACCACATACACGTTTAGAGTAATTAGATTGGCTTGCCAGTAATTGGACACAGGCAGTACAAAGGGCTATGCATTCCAGACAAAACTGGTGGCACTTTTTCATATCGGGTTCACCCAAGTGCTGATCCAGGCAAATTCTCGCCGAAGTAATACAGGCATTGCAATCATCAATACATTTTTGTAATTCTTGACTTAATGGTTTCATAATAATGTTGGTTTTAAGTATTCCTGCCCATACGGAAACAGGAAGTTTGGTTAAATTAATGGCCGTATCCATAATCCTATTAGGCTTGCCCTATTCCGGCTTCTATTAATGCTTCTCGTGAAACTCCTTCATTTTTGCAGCAGGAGAGTAATTTTCCATTTACCGCCACAGCAGGAATCTTTTTGATATTGTATTCCTCCATTTTGGTAAGGCAGGTTTTATCGTCGCATTGCTTTACGAGGTCATAGATTTTAACATCACAATTTTCACAAGCTAGTTCTTTGACCATATTTACTACCGGATCACAAACGGGACAGCCTGCTGTGAATACTTCAACTTGTCTTTTCATAACATTCTATTTTAAAAATTTTAATTTCTATTTAATTCAATACTTCAAAAGTACTACCCGCCCCTGGGTGGTCTCCAAATAAAAAAAGGCTTAATTTTCATTAAGCCTTTTTAGGATATATATAAATAAGGGGTGTCTCATGATTTTTCAATATCTGAGGCATTAATACGTTTTCTAAGTTTATCAATTTCTTTCATTTGAGAGGTTAAAGTGTCCAGCTCTAGATCCGGGAATTGTTTTCGTATAAATTCTATGCGATCTTCATTACCACAATCACCGGGACAGGCTTCCACGGTTTCAGAGATTTTTATGGCAAGAGTTTTCCGGTAGGTTTCATCCAGCAAAAGAAAATGTGCTTTATCCAGTCCATTTTGAGCTGCCTTAAACTGAAGCAGGATTTTATCGGGATCTACTTCTTCATCCAGCATTTTTATGAGTCCGTTTATTTGACCGTTTATGCTTTGTAACCGAGTCTTGATGTCTTTACTTAAATCTCTTGGTATCATCTCCTTACTTTTTTAGATCGTGCAAGTTAATTACCACTATGGGGTGGTCTCCAAATTATTTTAGAATTTCTTCAACAACAGGCAGAACCTTCCTGTATTGGCGGACAGGCAACCGAACCATAAGAACAAAAAACACAACAGTCCCCTTCTTTAGGTTTTAAAACTTTTTTGCAGTTTTCACATTCATAAAAAAACTGGCAGGCAGTTGTAGGCATTATCTCTAGCTTTTTATTTCCACAATTCGGGCAGGTGAGCTCAGATTTTAATTGCACTTTCATAATAAATTTTATTTTTTATCTACAGCATATGGGGTATATCTGACGCCATAGTGGGATAGGTGAAAATCATAGTTCTTAGCTCCTGTAATTTCATTTTTGTTCGTATAGCCATGGCAAAAATATTAATGACTTCCTCTGAATTGGGTCCAATTAAATGTGCTCCCAAGATTGTTTCAGTCTCTTTGTCAATAATTGTTTTGAATGCATATTCAGGAACATTCAATCGTTTGGCGT
The DNA here is from genome assembly GCF_041679265.1 of Autumnicola aciditolerans. Lineage (NCBI taxonomy): Bacteria > Pseudomonadati > Bacteroidota > Flavobacteriia > Flavobacteriales > Flavobacteriaceae > Autumnicola > Autumnicola aciditolerans. The sequence goes on along the minus strand of NZ_JBGFSM010000003.1, from coordinate 166,008 downwards.
TGAACCAATCATCGGCAGATTTATAGTTTACTTTATATTGAATTCCTTTCTCTTTTGCCTGTTTTTCGGTCAATCCCACTGAAGCCATTGTGGGAAGGGTAAAAACAACTGTGGGCATTGGCGGATAACTAACTTCTTTTTTATTCCCTTTAATAATGTTGGAAGCCAGTGTATGTCCTTCCAGAACCGCTACAGGAGTCAAAGGTAGTCCCCGTGTATCTGCTGCATCCCCGGCTGCATAAATTCTGGGATTAGAAGTACTTTGTAAATATTCATTTATCGCAATCCCCTTTTTTGAATACGAAATATTCGCTTTTTCAAGATCAAGATCAAAAATGGCAGGAGGCCTGCCAGCTGAATTAAAAACTGCTTCGGCTGTAAAAGTTTTAATTTTACCATCTTTATTTCCTTTCACATTGTAACCTTCTTCGGTTTTTTCTATACCGGTGACTTCAGTTTCCAGAATCAATTTAATCCCTAATTCTTCAGTAGCATTAACAAGATGCTCTACAATATCCTGTTCAAAGTTTTCCAATGGCTTTTTACTGCGATGAACTATAGCGACTTTTGCTCCTGCGCGAGCAGCAATATGAGCAAATTCAAAAGCAATATAACCTCCTCCTACAAATATCAGGGACTGAGGTAGTTCTTTCAAGTTAAGAAAATCAGTACTCGATAGCGCATATTCCCCGCCTTCAAATTCCAGTATTCTTGGTTTTGCCCCTGTAGCAATAACTATTTTATCTGCTTCAATAACTTCATCGCCTACCTGCAGCGTATTGCCACTTAGAAATTTAGCTGAAGTATGGTAAGTATCTATATCTTTATTTTTATATCCTTTTTCAATTTTAGGAGGCATGGCATCCACAAAAGACTGTTTAAATGCCATGATATCCTCCCAATTAACTCTGGGTACATTATCTATTCCATTTCCATTAAGCCTTTGGGCAAAATCGCGAACCTCAGTAGCTCCTATAATCACCTTTTTAGGATCACATCCCCGCAAGGCACAATTACCCCCGTATGGCAATTCATCAGTAATCCCAACTTTAAACCCTTTTGAAGCACATTTGTTAGCAGCGGTCATTCCGGACATCCCGGAACCAATTACAAATACATCATATTTTTTCATTTCATCTAATTTTTTTCTCCGCAGTAATAGCTTTATATCCAGTCTTATTGATAGCCTTAAAGATTTCAGTTTCCGTTACTTTCGATTTATCAAATTGTACAATGGCATTTGAATTATCATAACTTGCTTTTACAGAGATAATTCCCGGAAGCTTATTTACTTCATTTTCCACATGGGCTTCACATCCTGCACATGTCATTCCTTCTATTTCAATAATTTTTTTCTCAATATTATTTTCAGCCACTACAAGAATTTCTTTTTCAGAAGTATTATAGAATAACCTTGAATAGTAGGGGAAGGTGAGCATCAGGGCCGTAAAAACAGTAATAATAAACAGAAAACTCTTTGATTGCCAGAAAGAGATTTTTTCATCTTCGTCACATGCGCATTCTATTTCCTTTTGTGTTTTAGGCTTCAATTTGAGGTACCAGGCGAATACAAGAATTCCTATGGTAAGCCCAATCAAATAAGGTCGGAAAGGTTCTAACCAGGAAAACATGGTGGCAATTCCACTACTTCCCGCCAGAATAGCAATAAGTGGAGTTATGCAGCATAAAGATGCGGTAATTGCGGTAAGTACACTTGCGAAGGCTGAATTATTCGATTTGCTAGAAGATTTCATTTAAGCTATTTTTTTTGAAGTCCTTATGGAAGTAAAAACATTGTGCAATAATGTGGTTTTCTCTCCAACTAAAGAATAGTATAGTGTTTGTCCTTCTCTTCTGGATTTTATAAACCCCGCATCTTTAATTTTACGAATATGCTGGGAGATTGCAGGAACACTCATTTCTAAAATATCAGCTATGTCACAGGGACATAATTCATTCTCCATATTTAAAAGGAACAGAATTTTTAAACGAACCCCATTTCCGGCAATAGAAAGGAGTTTGGTTATTTCTTTAAAATTATCGTCCATCTTGTCTAAAGTCGCTTTGCAATTAAGAAGCTGTTTGTGATCAGCTTGTGCTCTGGTACAGGTAATTTCCAATTTCATAGAATTTAATTATTATACAAATATATATAAATATGCTTATTTAAGCAAATTATTAAATATAAGTGTTAGGATAGATGTACTTTAAAAAGAGTAGGAGGTAGGTGGTAGTACTAAATTTCAAGTGAGAACTATAATTATGAAAGCAAAATTTTAACCAGAAAGATTATTTAATCTCAAATGATATTAAATAAATATATGCTTCATGTTTCCAGAAGAAAAATCCCCATTCTGTACTTATTCTGTACTAGGTCTAAAAATAAAAGGCTTCCGATTTCTCGAAAGCCTTGTTTTTATTGTAGCGAGACCGAGATTTGAACTCGGGACCTCCGGGTTATGAATCCGACGCTCTAACCAACTGAGCTACCTCGCCAAATTTTCTATAAACTGTTTACACCCTTGCCTTACCAAGCTTTAACAGCTCTCTGTAAATGCGGGTGCAAATATAAAAACAATTTGAATTGGTACAAACATTAATTTCCGAAATATTTAAATCTTTTCTTTTTTATCTTTCCAATTAATATCTATATTGGCGCAAATCAATAAATCAAGAAATGGAAGAAAAGATTAAGTACGAAATGGAGTTTCCTATTCACGCTTCTCCTTCTTTGCTGTATCAATACATCTCCACTCCCTCCGGTCTTAGTGAATGGTATGCTGATAATGTGAATTCCCGTGGGGAAATATTCACCTTTATCTGGGAAGGCAGTGAAGAAAAAGCCAAATTGGTCAGTAAGAAAAGTGATGAGCGTATTAAATTCAGATGGATAGAAGAAGAGGATACTTCATATTATTTTGAAATCAGAATTCAGGTTGATGATATTACCAAAGATGTTTCTATTATGGTTACAGATTTTGCGGAAGAATCAGAAGTTGAAGAAAGTAAGATGTTATGGGAAAATATGATTTCAGATTTAAAACAGGTACTTGGATCAGTTTAATATTCCTAATATAAATATTACCTTAGCCCCGCTAAAACCGGGGTTTTTTTATGATTAACATTAACGGAAATTTATTAGAAGATAAGGATGCCAGTCTTTCGGTTTTTAACCGGGGCTTTAAATATGGAGATGCGGTTTTTGAAACCATTAGAATTATAAATGGAAAAATAATTTTCTGGGAAGATCATTACTTCAGGTTGATGGCTTCTATGCGCATTATGCGAATGGAAATTCCTAATTCTTTTTCGCCCGAATTTCTTGAGGAAGAAATCCTGGAGCTCCTAAAAGTAAATGGCCTAAAAGATTCTCCCGCCAGGATACGTTTTACGGTTTTTAGAAAAGAGGGAGGGTTTTATACGCCCTCCACAAGAAATGTTGGCTATACACTTACCTGCTTTAAAATAGAAAGTCCATTCTACCTTTTAAATGAAGAGCCTTATGAAATAGAGTTGTTTAAAGACCATTACATCAACAGCGGGATCCTATCCACCATAAAATCTACTAACCGTGCGGTAAATGTTTTGGGAAGTATTTTTGCCAAAGAAAACGGGTATAATAACTGCCTGATTCTTAACGAGAAGAAAAATGTTGTGGAGGCTCTTAACGGAAATATTTTCCTGGTAAAAGGGGATACTATAAAAACCCCTCCTTTAAGTGACGGGGCCCTAAATGGGATAATCAGGAAACAACTCACAGGAATAATTAAAAAATTACCAGACCTTAAGCTGGAAGAAACATCTATTTCTCCTTTTGAATTACAGAAGGCAGACGAATTGTTTATTACCAATATTGCCGTAGGAATACAACCTGTAAGCCGCTATCGGAAAAAAAGTTTTGGCAGCAAAAGCGCCGCCCTTTTACTTTCTAAACTTAATGTACAGGCAAGACTGGTTTAATTATAGCTTGGATTTTCAGGGGCATTACACCATAATAAATATTCCCCCCCTAGCTGAAGCATTTTATCCTTCCAAAAAGAATTATAGGGCCTTTCAATGAGATTGGTATGGTCTTCATTAGTCGTAACTATCCAGGAGTGGGAATCCAGCTCAGCATTTAACTGGTTGGCATCCCAACCGGAATAACCCAGGAAAAATTTTATCTGGTTTTCATGAAGCAGGTCTTTCGCAATAAGTTCTTTGACGGCTTCAAAATTTCCGCCCCAGTATATGCCGCTGGCAATTTCTATACTATCCGGGATAAGTTCCGGTACTTTATGAATAAAATATAAGTTGTCCTGTTCTACAGGACCGCCATTGTATATTTTAAAAGTTACCTGCAGTTCAGGAATAAGGTCTTTAAGGGTGAAATCGAGAACTTTGTTAAGAATGAAACCTACAGATCCGGTTTCCGAATGATTAGCTAACAGCACCACCGAACGGTTAAATGCCACGTCCCCGATAATTGTAGGCTCTGCAACTAACAGATGCCCTTTGGCTGGTTTTAAAGCAATCATAGTGGGTTCTTTTTAACTAATCTACTTATTAATTTAAAAAAATCAAATCATTCTCCTAATTTTTTTAAAAATAAAAGCCTCCATAAGAGGAGGCTTAAAGATTTTTTACTAATGTAGTAGATTAGTTAACAGCTTTTTGCAAATCTGCTCCAGCTTTAAATTTTACTACATTTTTAGCGGCGATTTTAATAGTTTTTCCGGTTTGAGGGTTTCTACCTTCGCGTGCGGCTCTTTTAGATACAGACCAGGATCCAAATCCTACAAGAGAAACTCTATCTCCTTTTTTAAGGGAAGTCTCTATATTTTCAAGAAAAGACTCCAGGGCTTTTTTTGCGGCAGCTTTAGAAATACCTGCATTTTCAGCCATTGCATCAATTAAATCAGTTTTGTTCATAATTTGAATTTTAAATTAAGTTGTTGGTTAAACATTCTGTTACATTGCTTTACAAATTTATATGGATTTCCCGGCCACGCAAGTAATATCAAGGGAAAAGCGGGTTATTGTTAATAACTTTAACTTTTTGTTAATAAAGAAGGCTTGTAAAGGTTGACTTTTTATGATTTCAGCAGCCATAAGGCCTCAGCGCATTTTTGCTTCAGAATTAATAGCATAACCATTCAAAAGATCCTTTACTTTCATTTTACGTTTTCCAGGCAATTGGATTTCTTCAACTACAATAAAACCTTCCTTTGCGGCCACAAGCATTTTTTTATCCTCGATAACAATTTGTCCAGTTTCTAAATCATGAATGGATTGTTGCTTTTGGGACCCAAAAATTTTCACCTTTTTTTCTTCAGAACCGTTCCTAAAAAAGCACCAGGCTGCAGGGTAGGGGTTTAGCCCTCTAATAAGATTATGAATATCATCAACAGATTTTTTCCAATGGATTCTTGTATTTTCCCGGTCAAGCTTTGGAGCAGCTTTTAAGTTTTCATTTTCTTCCTGTATGGTAGGCTCCACATTATCCATTTGAATAAGTTCCAGGGTTTTTACCACCAGTCTGGACCCGGTTAGCATTAATTTGTCATGAAGCTGGCCCACGGTTTCATCTTCTCCTATTATTACCTTCTCCTGAAGGATCATGGCTCCGGTATCTATTTTTTCATCTATAAAAAATGTGGAAACTCCTGTTTCTGTCTCACCGTTTATAATACTCCAGTTAATTGGAGCTGCACCTCGATACTGGGGAAGGAGAGAAGCGTGCAGGTTAAAAGTACCGTATTCCGGTAAAGCCCATACATTTTTAGGTAACATCCTAAAAGCTACCACTATTTGTACATTGGGTGCTAAAGCTGCCAGTTCTTTTTGAAATGCTTCAGATTTTAAATTTAAAGGTTGAAGAACTTTTAAATTTTGTTCCAGCGCATATTTTTTTACCTCGCTTTGCTGTAGTTTTCTTCCTCTTCCGGCAGGTTTATCTGGGGCGGTAATCACTCCTATAACCGTATATCCGGCTTCCAGAATTGCCTTAAGGCTTTGAACGGCAAACTCTGGAGTGCCCATAAATACTATTCTAAGATCTCTCATTTTTATATAATTTGTATTCATTGGTTGCTGTGCGCACAATGATTTCTTTTTCAATTAACAACTGCAGTACCTTTATAACATGCTCTTCAGGAAAATCTATATTTTCCAACAATTCCCGTGAAGACATTTCTTTGCCTTTTAGAAGTACCGCGATCTCCTGGTAAATGGTATTCATTGTTTTTCTATTCAGCGGAATTTTATTTTGCATACATACAGAGCATATTCCGCAGGTTTTTCCTGGTTCTTCCCCAAAGTATTTCAATAGTTGCACACTTCGGCAAAGAGTATTGTTTTTTATGTATTCTAAAACTGCTTCAATTTTATCCCTTTTATTCTGCTTATGTAATTTTATAAAAGCCGCCACCGGGTTAATGGTAGCTTCATCTTCCCGTGGGACCAGAAAAGTTACCGATGCATCATGCCGGGAATAGGTAAACTCAATAACCTGGTCCCTTTCCAGTTTTTTAAGAATTTCGAGGGCTTCTTCTTCCCGAACGGCAGCTTTCCTGCATACCGCTTCCAGGTTGATGTTTATTTTATTTTCAAAGATTCCTCCATAAGTTCTTAAAATGGCTTTTACTAGCACATCACTGGCAGAATGCTCCCGCAAATAATAAGATAGCTGCCTGTCTGTAATTATGAACTGCAGCTCTGCCTTTCTTTGAAATTGCTGAGACAGTCTAATAATACTGCAGCGGTCCAGCATTTGCAATGCATTATAAGTTTTATTGGAATTCAACTCATACTGGTTGCAAAATCCTGCAAAATTAAAATCATAATTTTCATTTTCTCCTTCCCCGTAGGCTATCCTAAAAAAGGAGTTTAGCTTTCTATAAACCAGCTTCACATCTTCAACATCTGGAAGATTTAGTAAAAACTGGTTTTTTAACATTGGGATATCTCCGGGATTGGTAATAATTGTAGAAACGGCAAACTTACCATCTCTACCCGCGCGGCCCGCTTCCTGAAAATAGCTCTCCAGGCTTTCTGGAAGATTTAGATGAATCACCTGGCGTACTTCCGCTTTGTCTATACCCATTCCAAAAGCTGTGGTGGCAACCATTAAATTAAACTTACCCTGAAGCCAATTTTCAAGCTTTTCAGCTTTTTCCTCATTTTTAAGTCCGCCGTGGAATGCTTCGGCACTATGGCCATTTTTCCTCAAAAAAGCAGTAATCTCTATAGTAGCATTTCTGCTTCTTACATAGATAATGGCACTTTGCCTTTTATGCTTAAGCAGTTGCAATAAACGGTATTGTTTGTCTTCCGCAGATAAAACCCTGTAAGCAATATTTTCCCTTTCAAAAGAACGTTTTATAAACAGCGCTTCGTGCATTTTGAGTTCTACTCTCATGTCTTTCACCACTTCAGAAGTAGCGGTAGCTGTTAATGCTACAAATGGAACGTTAGGTTTTATTTCCCGGAGCACGGAGATATTACGATAGGCCGGACGAAAATCGTGGCCCCACTGCGAAATACAATGTGCCTCGTCTATGGCAATTAAATTAACGTTCATTTGCCGTATACGTTCCTGTACAAGTTCCTGCTGCAGGCGTTCCGGAGAGAGGTAAAGAAACTTATAATTCCCGTAAATGCAATTATCCAAGAGCTTGTCCAGGTCTTTATACCGGATCCCGCCGGTAAGTGCCATGGCTTTGATATTTTTTTGCTGAAGTGCCTGCACCTGGTCATTCATTAATGCTATTAAAGGAGATACTACTATGCATATCCCTTCCTGAAGTAATGCGGGAATTTGAAAACATACAGATTTACCACCTCCTGTTGGCAGGAGGGCAATTACATCTTTTTGCTCAAGAAGCGCTTCTATAATGGGCCATTGCCGGGGCCTGAATTCTTCATGGCCCCAAAAACGCTGTAATATTTGTAGTGCTTTTTGCAAATTTTAAAACCCAATCCTGTGGAGTATAAAGTTAGCTCTTTCTTCCACACTTGCCTCGGGAACTTTTATGGGTTCATAGCCATAGGTTTGATAAGTTTTTTGGAGGTATTTAGAAATTTTACTGGCTTCTTGAAAAGATTCGTAACGCTCGTTATCACTTTTATAAATTGCTTCCCAGGGGGGTAGAATGAAAATAAAGTTATACCGGTAATTTTCACAGGGAACAGTAAATTCTTCACTATAACTGGTATTAAAGTAATCCATATAAGCCACTACGTCCGGTATTCCGCGATCAATAAAAATATGGTCTGAAGGAAATGCTTCAGCCTCCAAAAATTGTTTACGCCTGCCTTCCAGCAATTTTCTGCTGAATAATACCGGGTCTTCCAGAAATAACTGATCTATCCCTGAAAGTCGTGCTTCCCGTATTACTTCTCGTGATACTTCATGAAGGCAGCTATGGCCTTTTTCTTCCAGTTGATGTACAATAGAAGATTTTCCCGTACCGGGGCCGCCGGTAATTACTATTTTGTTCTTTTTCACGCGGCAAATTTCGTGATTTGAATTTGATTATAAAAATGAAAGCAATCCTTGTATCTTTGCATTATAAAAGGAATAAAAGTTATGAGTGAAGCGGAAAACAAAGATGAATTTTACCAAAAATTAAAAAAGCAATTACAGGACACCACCCTCTGGCCTTCAGAATATCTATATAAATTTATTGTTCCCACCAGTGAAAAAGAGATCGGGCAGATAGAAAAAATCTTTGATAACATGGGTGCTGTGATTAACACCAAGCAATCTAAAAATGGCAAATATACCAGTGTTTCTATTAATGTAAGGATGAAAAATCCAGACGCGGTAATAGAAAAATACAAGAAAATAGGAAAAGAAGTAAAAGGAGTAATTTCCCTCTAAACCCATTGTACGGAATTAAATCGGTGTAATCTTCTAATTCTTAGATTATATTTGCTATTTTGCAGCATTATTAAACTTCTACACTAAGTATCACCTTATAAATTTTAAATTTGACAAACGCATTAGAATATAATTCTGAAAGGACCCAGTTAATTATTCCTGAATATGGAAGGCATCTTCAAAAAATGGTAGAACATGCTGTTGCTATTGAAGATGAAAAAGAGCGCAATAAAGTAGCACGTTCTATTATTGCAGTAATGGGTAATATGAATCCGCATCTTAGGGATGTGCCAGATTTTCAGCATAAATTATGGGACCAGTTATTTATTATCAGCGATTTTAAACTGGATGTGGAATCTCCTTTTCCCAAACCATCCAGGGAACAGTTGGAAGAGCATCCAGAGCCCCTGGCTTATCCTCAGAATTTTCCAAAATACCGCTTCTACGGAAACAATATTAAACGAATGATTGATGAGGCAAAAGAATATGATGAAGGGCCTTTAAAAGAAGCGCTGGTTTACACTATCGCCAATCACATGAAAAAATCTTTCCTTAACTGGAACAGGGACACCGTAGATGATAATGTAATTTTTGACCATTTAAAAGAGCTTAGTAACGGGGAATTAAATCTTAAAAATTCTGATGAAGATCTTAGCGATTCTTCCAACCTTCTCAGGGGCCGTAAAAAACATACCAAAAGCAATCCAAAAAAATCCGGCAGGAAAAGCCGTAAGCGTCATTAAAATTTAAAGTTACTTTATGGGAACTTTCCAAATAGAGGGAGGGCACCGCTTAAGTGGGGAAATTCAGCCGCAGGGAGCGAAAAATGAAGCCCTTCAAATACTTTGTGCCGTACTTTTAACTTCAGAAAAAGTACAAATAACCAACATTCCTGATATTCTTGATGTAAACAAGCTCATAAGGCTTCTAAAGAATCTAGGGGTGAAAGTCGATCAAAAAGGAAAAGGTAGTTATACTTTCCAAAGTGATTCTCTGGACCTGGATTATTTAAGCAGTGAACAATTTAAAACTGACGGTAGCGGGCTGCGTGGTTCAATAATGATAGTAGGACCTTTGCTGGCAAGGTTTGGAAAAGGATATATTCCAAGGCCAGGGGGCGATAAAATAGGCCGCCGCCGCCTGGATACTCATTTTGAGGGGTTTATTAAGTTAGGCGCTAAATTCCGGTATAACAAAGAAGAACGTTTTTACGGTGTAGAGGCTCCTGCAGAGGGTTTAAAAGGCAATTATATGTTGCTGGAAGAAGCTTCGGTTACCGGAACAGCCAATATTGTTATGGCTGCTGTTTTGGCAAAAGGAACCACTACCATATATAACGCGGCCTGTGAACCTTACCTGCAGCAATTGTGCAAAATGCTTAACTGCATGGGAGCTAAAATAAGCGGAGTGGGCTCTAACCTTCTTATTATAGAAGGGGTTAAGGAATTACATGGTTGTGATCACCAGATTTTACCTGATATGGTTGAAATTGGCTCCTGGATTGGCCTCGCCGCAATGACGCGAAGTGAGATTACCATTAAGAATGTAAATTGGGATATGCTGGGACTAATCCCGAATACCTTCAGAAAACTGGGGATTACGGTTGAAAAAAGCGGGGACAATATTCATATTCCCGCACATAAAAATGGCTATGAGGTTCAAAATTTTATTGACGGTTCCATAATGAGCATTAGTGATGCGCCATGGCCGGGGTTCACTCCAGATTTACTGAGCATTATCCTAGTAGTGGCCACCCAGGCAAGAGGAAGCATCCTGGTGCATCAAAAAATGTTCGAGAGCCGTTTGTTCTTTGTAGATAAACTCATAGATATGGGGGCTAAAATCATCCTTTGCGATCCTCACCGTGCAACGGTAATAGGACATGATTTTAAATCTACGCTAAAAGCAACTACCATGAGTTCTCCGGATATAAGGGCAGGAATATCGCTGCTTATCGCGGCATTGTCTGCAAAAGGAACTTCAGTTATCCATAACATCGAGCAGATTGATAGGGGATATGAAGATATTGACAAGCGCCTGAAAGCTATAGGAGCTAAAATTGAAAGAGTGGAGTAGTGAGAAGTAATAATTTTCTTAGATAATATAAATAGGAGAAGAAACTGAAATGCATAAAAAAGGTCCTGATAAAAATCTCAGGACCTTTTTTTATAAATGCTTTAAACTTAATGTTTGACTTCTGCCTTTTCTGTCTCTGCTTTTTTCTTGTTTTCCTGATAATGGAAAAGATTGAGGTCTTTTATCATGGCTGTGGTTTTTTCCGGAAGCATATCTTCCCAGCCATCTTTACCTTCGCTAATCATTTGCAGCACTTCACGTGAATAGATGTCAAGTATTTCAGGATTGTAATTTTCAATATCTTCAACCCGGCCGTTGTATTTAAAGAACTTGTACAACTCCTTCATCCTTGGATGAACCTTCAGGTTATCACTGGTGGTGATTTCTCCCGTTTCAGGGTCTTTAAGCGGATAAAGATAAACTTTAAGGTCTTTAAAGAATAATTTCCCGAATGCTTCCAGGATTCCGCCACTAAGATGCCTGTAGTATTTCTCATCAAAAACGTCTACAAGGTTATTCACTCCCATGGCAAGTCCCATGCGCTGCTTGGAATATCTGGAGAAGTATTCCACAACCTTATAGTATTCCTGGAAGTTAGAGATCATAACTGTTTGTCCAAGAGAGCATAGCAGTTCAGCACGATCCATAAAATCCCGTTCATCTATTTCGCCTTCTGCCCGAAGGTTAGAAAGCGTAATTTCAAAAATCACCTCGGTACTGTCTTTATCAACTTTATTCTCTTTCAGAAATAATTCGAGGGAACGCTCATACATGTCCATATTTACTTTAGTTACGGGACGAAAGCTTCCTCTAAGAGCGAGAATATTCTTTTTGTAAAGGATCTTTGCGGGCAACACATTGTGACCATCTGGCGCAAACATAACGGCATCGGTCATTCCGTTTTTAACGAGCTGCAGACTCATAAGCCTGTTGTCTACATTTTCAAAACGAGGGCCAGAAAAATTGATGGTATCAATTTCAATCTGGTCCTTATCTATGTGATCGTAAAGGTAGCGAAGTAGTTTTTTTGGATTATCGTATTTGTAATAGGCTCCGTAAATAAGGTTAACACCAAGTATTCCCAGAGTGTTTTGCTGGTGTCTCGCATCATTTTCATGGAACCTTACGTGAAGGCTTATCTCGTTGTAATCTTCATCTGGTTTCACTTGGTATTTTATTCCTACCCAGCCATGGCCTTTATATTTTTTTGCAAAATCTATGGTGGCAACGGTATTCGCGTAAGTAAAGAAGAGTTTATCAGGGTGTTTTTCGCGGGAAATCCTTTGTTCTATAAGGTTTATTTCGTGGCTAAGCATTCTTTTAAGCCGTGCTTCAGTAACATACCTGCGGTCATCTTCAACACCATATATCGCATCACTAAAGTCTTTATCGTAGGCACTCATAGCTTTTGCTATGGTCCCGGAGCCACCCCCGGCACGAAAAAAATTCCTTACCGTTTCCTGCCCGGCGCCAATTTCCGAAAAAGTTCCGTAGATATTCGCATTTAAATTAATGCGCAGCGCTTTGCTTTTAATAGAAGGAACATTTTCAAATTCCTTGTCGCCCATTATGGTAATTGGCATAATTTTTCTTTTAAATGAATTTCATTTTTGCGTCATCAAAGGTACTAAAACACCCAGCTAAACAAAAAAATATAATTACTTTTGTGATAAATTAAACACTTATTGAAAGTTACATTTTTAGGCACCGGAACGTCCCAGGGAATCCCCATTATTGGCAGTAATCACCCCGTTTGTTTAAGTGATAATCCAAAAGATAAAAGACTGCGGGTTTCTGTATTAGTGGAGTGGTGCGGGCATACTATTCTTATTGATTGCGGGCCAGATTTCAGGGCTCAGATGCTGGCGAATAATGTCAAAAAGCTGGACGCTATTTTTTACACCCACGAACATAACGATCATACCGCAGGGCTCGACGATATCCGCCCGTTTTTCTTTAGACAGGGAGATATTCCTGTTTTTGCCCATAAGAGGGTTTTAAAGGCCCTTAGAAGCCGGTTTGATTATATTTTTACTACAGAAAATAAGTATCCCGGCGCGCCGGGGGTAAAGGAATTTGAAATTGAAAATAAACCTTTCGAATTTGAAGGCTTACAGGTTGTGCCTGTAAGCTTCTGGCATAACCGGCTGCAGGTGTTTGGGTTCCGGATGGAAAAATTTGCCTACCTCACCGATTTAAAGACGATTGAAGAAAAAGAGGCAAAAAAACTGCAGGGTGTAAAGGTGCTGGTAATAAATGCCTTGCGAAGGGAACCCCACCATTCCCACTTTAACCTGGAGGAAGCTCTGGAATTTATTAAAGAAATTAATCCTGAAAGGGCATATTTAACTCATATAAGCCATCTCCTGGGTTTTCATGAGGAAGTGCAAAGGGAACTGCCGGAAAATGTATTTCTGGCTTATGACAATTTAAAAATTGAGATTTAGTATGCGCGGCAGGATCCTCATGTATTTGTTTATTTTCGCTCTTTTATTTGCCATTTTTATTTATGTAAATGATAAGAAAATCCTGGATGCTAAAACAGCGGATATCACCAGTCTTGAAAATCAGCTGGAGCAGGTTCAGCAGGAACTGGATTCGCTTAACAGGATCAAGAATAATAATCAGGAATACTTCAGCCTGCAGGGGAATGAAAGCGCACTTACCTATCTTGAGGCTCACGGATTTTCTGCGGAAAAAATTACTGCAGCCATTCAGGATAAACTTATCAGTGCAAACGCTTCTACAGAAGATAACCCTTATGTTCCCTACGAAGGAATGGAAGGGCAGATGAGGATCAATAAAATCAAGATCCTTAACCATAGATGGGTTTTAGCCGATTTTACCGACGGCACTTACTGGGGAGAAATCTTTTTCAGCTACTTTATTGAAGAGGATGGGGAAATTACTCTCACTCCAGAAAAATCATTTCTATACCCTGTAGATTAAATTCTCTCTTTCAGCCATTTTTTAAGCTCAAAAAAGTTTTGCGGTGCCACGCCGTGCCCAACCGGAAATTCAGAATATGTATTTTTAATATTCAGTTTATCAAGGAACGGCTTTGTTTTGCGAGCCCATTCTACAGGAATTACCTGGTCCTGTGATCCATGTGAGCAGTAAAAAGACAGGTGGGAAAAATCGTTGTTCTCGTAGCCCTCTTTAATAATATCTTTATTTACATAACCGCTTAAAGCGATTATGTTTTTCACCTTTTCCGGATAAGACAAACTCACTGCATAACTTAAAATACTGCCCTGGCTAAAGCCCACCAGGGTAATATTCTCAGGATCTACTGGATAGGCCGCTACGGCTTCATCTATAAATGCTGAAATTTTCTCACGGGAATCCCTGGCCTGATTATCATCACTAAATTTTCCCTGAAGGTTGTCCCAGTGAATGGCATACCACGCATTCCCGTATGGCGGCATAGGATAAGGGGCTCTAACAGAAATTACAAAAAGCTCTTCCGGAAGTTCGCCGGCGAAGGAAAAAAGATCTTCTTCATTGCTGCCATAACCATGCAGCATAATAAGCAAAGGAGCTCTTTCTTTATTTTTAACAGGTTCTTTTATAAGGTGATATAAAGATAAATTTGAAGTTTTCATTTAAGTAATACTTTTGAAAATTTTTTGAAAAAAACTGCCTAAAAGAGGAATTTCCTTTTGCTCTCCCTGTATAGCTGTTACCAGTCCAAAAATCCATAATACCAGCACAAAGATGTAAAAAGCTGTTGGAATCATATATCCGGTAAACATTGATGCAAGAATTCCCATGAGATAAAAAAGGATATGGATTCCAAGGGCCTGCCTTATATGAAAACTGGCCGTTTTATGCTTTTCGTCCAGGTTCATAAAGTAGGCAATAATAGTTCCTACAATGGTGATATAAGCAATTATTGCGGCAGTTTTCCCTTCTTTCATTTCTAAGAACTTTTTGGAAGCTATTTAATATTAAGATTATTACCGGCAATTATTCCCAAAGTTTTTCCGCTTAGTGAATGGTCAAGGAAAATGCTGTTATGAGAAGTGGATAAAATATCTTTAGATGAAAAAGTGTATTTTTCACCTGGGATAAAAAGGCTTATTTTGGCTTCTTCACCCTCCATAATAGCAGGATTTTTGATTTTAAACCTGTCTTTCCCCGAAGTTAGAAACTTAACGGTATCTTCTGTAGAAAATATTCCGGCTAATGCACCAAAGGCAGATTCCAGGCCTATTGTGCCATAACTGGCATTTTCGAATTCCACTTTTTTATGTTCAATATCCATGGGGCGGTGATCACTGGTCACCATATCTATTACCCCATCTTTTAAACCTTTGCGCAGTGCTTTTAGGTCCTCATCAATTCTTAAAGGTGGCAGTACCTTTGCATTGGTGTCGAATTCCTGCAGGCGTTCATCTGTAAAAAACAGGTTATGAATTGCCACACTGCAGGTAACATCAAGGCCTTTCTTTTTTGCTTCTTTAATGAGCTGCACCGCTTTTTTAGTAGAAATAGTGGGAATATGCAGCTTTCCTCCTGTATATTCCAGGATATAGAGATCCCTGGTAATCTGCAATTCTTCAGCTAGGTTTGGAATTCCCTTTAGACCTAAAGAAGTACTGTAATAATGCTCATTTACCTGGCCCTTGCCGGCAATTTTATCTTCCTGTGGAAAAGATTGGATAAGCCCTCCAAAATTTTGGGCATACTGCAACGCAATCTTTAGAAGATTTGGATTTTTAACCGCCTTTTTATAATCTCCAAAAGAGGCGGCCCCGGCGTTTTGCATATCAAATAACTCCGCGAGGTCCACCCCTTCACTTTTTACGGTCAAAGCTCCGGTAGGCTTAAGGTTTACTGGCTGGCCCTGGGCTGCAGCTATTAAAGAACCTACCGCGCTGCGGCTATCGGTAACCGGAAGGCTGTCAGGATTCAGGCAAATATCCGTAAATCCGCATTTGGCTGCTGTATCCAGCCCGTTTTGCAGGGTTTCCCGCTCTTCAAATCCGGGTTCCCCAAAGCTCACACTGCTGTCAAACCAGCCCCTGGAAACATGAAGGCGCTCCTTTTTAATTTCTTTTTCTGCTTTAACTTTTAGGGATGGGCCAATTTTTTTAAGAATACCATCTTCAATTAAAATATCTACTTGTTTATTGTGAAATTCTGATTGCGGATCAATAATATGAGCCGATTTAACGAGTAGCTTCATTTATAAAATTTTAAAAGGAGCATTTCCAACAGTAAAAATACCAGTGCAAAAATAATAAAGCTTTTCCAAAGGGCGTTTATTTCATTAAGGGCATTTTCATTTTGGAAATAGGCGGGAATGTTCTTTATTACTTCAGCGTTTTTCAGGTTCTCCAGGTTTGTATACTGCAATTCGCTTTCACTTCGGCCATAGTTATAGCTTAACTGCCCAATCACTTCCTTCCTATATTTAAGGTTATAGTTCCCGGCGGTTTCCGGTAGATCTTCAGTAGTAACCTGTACTTTTTCTGAATAGGACTGTTGCTGCGGAATAAAATTTCCTTCTTCAGAAGTAAGTGTTAAAACTTCATCTTTAGCTGAAGAAAAAGGAATATCAATGATATTTCTTTTATTTAACTGATAATATAATTTTGATTGCTGAAGTGCAGATTTGCCAATACTATAGAAAGTAGGAACCACTAAAGGGGAATTCCTGAAGTTGGAATTTTCTGTATTTAATGCCGCGCTAAAAAGAAAAAGATGATCTTGCTGGGTAAGAAATGCATCTTTATTTTGGTACAGCAAAGCAGCGTTCCCGTTGTAGCCAAGCCCGTAGTAGGAAGCAACATTGGGATATTGAAAATTAACAACCTCTTCTTCAAAGACCGATTGGTACACCGGGTGCGAAAACTGAATGCCGGTAATAAGCCTTTCCTGCTGTACCTGGGTTGTTAGCCGCGGTGCATTGTTAGCTGCCAAAAAGGTATTGTAAGATTTCAAATCGGCATTCATAGAAGGGATTAGAATTACTATAGCACCTTCTTCCATCTTTTTTCTCAGTATTTCGGAAAGGGAAACAGGTATTTCTTCCGGTTCTTCAAGAATAATAAGCTGCGCACGGGACAGAGAATTATAATCTATACCGGAAATGGAAAAATGGTTCAATTCAAATTCCGGCGCGGTATAGATTCTGTTTAAAAATGAATCTTCATTTTCAGATAGCAGAAGTGTTTGAATGGGAGGGGAAGAGGAGATACTAAAAAAAAGGCTGTTATCATATTGCAGGCCATTATCTTCAACAGCTATCTTCCCGTTGGTAATAACGTTTCCCAAAAGGCTGAAAGTTATGCTGGCAGTATCTTTTTCGACAAAATTAACAGCCGATTTTCCCAGTAATGTTTTACCGTCTAAAACCGAAACTGCAATTTGATCATTAATGTTACCGGTAGCAGAAAGGAGGACTTTCAGTGCTAATTTATCTGAGGTACGTTCCAAAATATACGCACTGTCTAAACTTATATTTTGTACATTTTCCGGCTGGAGTGAAATAAGCCTAATGGTTTCATCTTCTGCCAAATCATTCGGGATTTCCAGATTTTGCTGAAAATCTGAAATGAGAATAAAATTCTGATTAGCTGCAGGATACTCTTTAAAAAAACGGGAAGCCCTTAGCTTTAGATTTTTAAAATTTACAGGAGTGGCGCTATAATCTATTTCCTGTAAGGTGTTTTGAAGGTTTGAAGGGGTTATATTATAATACTCTTTATTATTGGATATTAGATGAACCGGCCCTTCCTGAGGTAGGTTTTTCATCAAACTTTGCACTGCTGCCTGCAGCAGCTCACCATTAGCCCCGGGATATTGCATGCTAAAGGAATTGTCCAGATAAATCAAATTACTTCTCGACTGGTTTGCTTTTTTGGAAGCAGGAAGGTAGGGTTGAGCAAAGGCCAAAATAATACAACCAAGCGCAAGTAAACGAAGTAACAGGATTAACCACTTTTTGAGCTTTGAACTTTTACGTGTTTGCCTGCTTATTTTCTTCAGGAATTCCACGTTAGTAAATTCCTCTTTTTGAAAACGCCTAAGCTGAAAAAGGTGAACAATAAAAGGGATGATCAATAAGAAGAGGGCATACAGAAGTTCCGGATACTTAAAATACATTCTCGGCGTGAAAGTTTGTCAAATATAGGAAATGAAAACTATTTCCTCTAGAGCCGTTTTATCTTAAATTCAAAGGTGCTGCCTTTTCCTGGCTGGGAAGTCACATTTATTTCCCCATGCATATTTTCTACCAGTTTTTTTACGGTGGCAAGGCCTATACCGCTGCCAGGATTACCTTCCCGGTCATTCACTTCAAGAGTAGTAAAAAGATCAAAAATTTTATGAAGGTTTTCCTCTGAAATTCCGTTTCCATTATCTGTAATGGTAAAACAATAATATACCTCTGTTTTTCTGAAACCTATTGCTACTTTGCGTTCTTCCTTCTCGTTGTATTTTAAAGCGTTACTAATAAGGTTCATAAAAACCTGGGTTAATGCCGCCTTATTTACACCATGGAGCAGGACATTTTCAGGATAGGTTATTTCCACGTCATCGGAAACCTGGTATAAATCTGCTACTTTTTTAAGTAAATCTTCCAGGCTTACATCCTCGAGGTCCCGGGTTATTATATGATCGCTTCGGTAGTAACTTAAAATCCCGTCTACGTAATTTCTAAGAGAATAAGAAGATTCCACCAGAAATTGCAGGTATTTTTCGGTATCTTCATCAAATTTCCCCACATTTTCATCTTTTAAAAGTTCTGCAAGCGATATAATATTCGCCAGCGGTGATTTGATGTCGTGGGAGACCACACTGGTAAACCTTTCCAGTTCCTGATATTTAGATTTCAATTTTCTCTGGACAGCATAAAGCCGGTTGTTTTGCTTTCGAAACTCCAGCAGGTTCATGGTTTGATTAGCCAACGCATGCAACGCCCTTAGCTGAAATGGAGTTAATTGCCTTGGTACGGTATCCAGGATACTAAAAACGGCAATGGCATGGCCCCTCTTGTTAACCAATGGAATGCCTGCATAAAATTGAAGATCTTTTCCATAATGGCTTTGTGCCTCTTCAAATTGTGCTGCAGCGTCCTCTTTAGAGGTTATAAATTGTTCTTTTTGTTGAAGTATGGTTAACTGGCAAAGCGAATTTTCTCTGGGAATCTCTTCCAGATCGCTGCCATATATTGACTTAAACCAGATTTTATGGCGGTCTATAATACATATTTGAGCAATCGAAACTTCGCAGATTTCTGCTGCGAGATAAGTAAGTTCATCATAATCCTTATCTGCCTGTGTATGGATAATATCATACTCAGATAGAGCAGCGAGACGCAACTTCTCGTTAGTTGGATAAACTTCAAAATTCATGCTATTTGAATACGGTTTATTTGAATATTTTTTAAATAATAGCCAATTTTATTGTGAAAATTTAAGCCATAATTTAAAATTTCAAATCATTCTTTAATTGTAAAAATACTTTCTTTTTCGCAGTCAATTTTCAGTTTAACT
Organism: Autumnicola aciditolerans; assembly: GCF_041679265.1. NCBI lineage: Bacteria > Pseudomonadati > Bacteroidota > Flavobacteriia > Flavobacteriales > Flavobacteriaceae > Autumnicola > Autumnicola aciditolerans. Next base: position 146,565 of record NZ_JBGFSM010000003.1, on the reverse strand, counting down.
AAAACTCATAAGAAATTTGATATTAATTTAACACTTTTTTGCGATAGTTACAATTTCAACGGCTTTTTGTGCATTAAAAAAGCTTTTAGCAGGAAATTTTGTGCTATTTCCGCTTCAATTTTTGTGGTAATTTTAATAATTTTCAAACACTCCCAATCCAAAAAGGGCAAAATCATACTTCACAGGATCAACAGGATCCAAAGATCTTAATGCTGCATCCAGCTCTTGAAGTGCCCTTGCATCGTTTGCTTTTCGTTTGAGCAGTTTTAATTTTCTGGCCACTTTGCCGGAGTGGATATCCAGAGGGCAGGAGAGTTGTGCAGGAGCAATATCCTTCCATAATCCAAAGTCTACACTGCCGTTATCCCGAACCATCCATCTTAAAAACATATTTATTCGTTTTGCTGCAGAATTCTTAAAAGGATCACTTACATGCTTCTCTGTACGGGAAAGATGAGGCAGCTCAAAAAATATTTTTTTGAATTGATGTATCGCCGGCTGCAGGCTTTCTTTTTCAGCATATCTGGTAAAGACAGCTTCCAGGCCGCCATGATTTAAATAAATATTCTGAAGGGCCTTAATAAAATACCTGGCATCGTGGCCGTTAAAGGTACGATGTACAAATGTGGATAGTTTTTCCAGTTCTTCCCGTGAATGATTCAGAATAAATTCATGCGGATTCCTGTCCAGAAGCTCCATGAGTTTATCAGCATTATTAAGGATGCTTTTGCGGTTTCCCCAGGCTATTGTAGCAGTTAAAAATCCGGCAATCTCTATATCTTCCTTTTTGCTGAATTGATGGGGAATCATTACGGGATCTGTTTCAATAAATTGTGGGGAGTTGTACTGTGCTGCTTTAAAGTCCAGGAAAGATTTTACTTCGCTCTTTTTCAAAAAAAATGTTTCTTATTCAATTAAACAATTTCACCGTCTACCATAGTGAGTTTACGGTCGGCCATATTTGCAAGTTCTTCATTATGGGTTACAATTACAAAGGTCTGGTTAAATTCATCCCTAAGCCGGAAGAACAATTTGTGCAAATTTTCAGCCGATTCGCTATCAAGATTTCCTGAAGGTTCATCTGCAAAAATAACGGCGGGATTATTAATTAAGGATCTGGCTACGGCAATTCTTTGCTGCTCCCCACCACTGAGTTCCCCCGGTTTGTGAGCGGCCCTGTGTGCAAGTCCTAAAAAAGCCAGCAATTCATGGGCACGGGTTTCTGCTTCGGCCTTCGTTTTATTTTGGATATAGGCGGGAATGCAAATATTCTCCAGGGCAGTAAACTCCGGTAAAAGCTGGTGAAACTGAAAAATAAATCCTATATGCTGATTGCGGAAACGTGACAGTTCCCTGGAAGATAATTGCTCAATCCTGGTCTCATTAATGGTTAATTCTGAACCTTTATCTTTTTCAGGACGGTCCAGAGTTCCAAGAATTTGAAGTAGCGTGGTTTTCCCTGCGCCGGAAGCTCCCACTATAGAAACTATTTCTCCTTTTTGAATATGAAGGTTAACTCCTTTTAGCACATGAAGCTCCCCGTAGTACTTATGAATATTTTCAGCTGAAATCATTAAATATGTTTGTGGCCCGAAAAATACCCAAATTGTAAGGAACCGGCAATATTAACTACTTAAAGTTGCAACCCGAATTATATTAAAACTAAAGGATGAGAAACCGTCCTGCTGTTTACCCGGATTTTATTTTCAATGACCACATTGATTTTATTAATCATTAAACCCTCAAAGCTTAATAATATTCGGTTAGTTTTGAAATGAATAAATTGAATTTATACCTATGGAAGAGAAAAAGTTAGAAACCGCAATCCTGGCTGGAGGATGTTTTTGGTGTACAGAAGCCGTATTCCAACGATTGGAAGGCGTAGAAAAAGTGATCTCCGGTTTTACTGGCGGAACAATTAAAAATCCGGCTTACCGGGAAATTATCACCGGAAGAACAGGCCATGCGGAATCTATAGAAATAAAATTTGATCCTCAACAAATCAGCTATGAAGAATTGCTGCTGGTCTTTTTTGGCACTCATGATCCCACTACCTTGAACAGGCAGCAAAACGATGTGGGAACCCAGTACAGAAGCGCTGTCTTTTATACTTCAGAAGAACAGAGAGAAACCGCTGAAAAGGTTATTAGTACGCTGGAACAGGAGGGTGTATTTAAAGATCCTATTGTTACCGAAGTTACTAAAGCTTCTCCATTTTATACTGCGGAAGTGGAACATCAGGATTTTTATAATCAGCACCGGCAACAGCCATATTGCCAGTTTATTATAGATCCAAAAATCACCAAACTGAAAAAGCTGTTTTCTGAAAAACTTAAAAATCCTTCATAAGAAATTATAGATCAAACGGAAAGCTTTCCCACGCGAATAGGAATAACATGATGATTTTCCCTATAGAGAAATCTGGCACTTTATTTGCTTAAACTAAGAAAAAAGGAAATGAAAATTCCCAAGAAGAAAATTTTATTAAAAAGCCTTATGTATGATGGCCTGGGCATGCTTAGCGTGGCTATTCCTTTAATCGGGCCATTCCTGGATTTTCTTTGGGCTCCTTATGCCGCTGGTAAAATGAGCCAGATGTATCCCGGGAAAAAAGGTAAAATAGCTTCAATCCTGGTATTCCTGGAAGAGATATTGCCGGGAACAGATGTTATACCTACTTTCACCCTGATGTATATTTATACCTATATATGGAAGCAAAGCAAGGCTTCACAACCCAGAATTATTGAAGTGGAAAGTTATTAAAATTAAAGGTTAATTTAATTAGTTAGTTTGAAAAGCTGCCTGCAATGTCTTCAGGCAGCTTTTTATATTCTTAAATATTCCAGATTAAAGACAGGACAATATTACGACCAATATTGGCAATTCCATCTGTTTTTAACCTTGAAAGGTGCGAAATATAGTTTTTGTTTAGAAGGTTATTTCCGCTTAAGTTAACTTCAACAGTATTTTTCCCCAAAGCCAGTCTTCCGCCTAAACCCGCTCCAAGAAGATTGTATCCTTCGGTTTCTGTTTCAAAATAACTTACATTTGTTTTATCCATCACGCTTTTCAGCCTTATAAAAGCATATTTACTATCCAGGATTTGATCATCTTCCAGTTCTACTCTGAGCGTATTAGTGAAAGAATTTGCCGGGATAAGGGGTAAATATTCATCTGTAGAAAGCTTTCCTGTAACGGTTTCAAAACTACTTTCAAAATGCAGCCAGTCCAAAGGGTGGGGGTGGAGGTGAAAACCTATTTCGCCTCCGTAAAGGCCTTGCATTGTGCTGGGTGTAATAAAACACCTGTTCATTATTAATCACCTCTCCGGAAGGACTTATGAAAATATAATCGGCCACTGTATTATGAAAGGCATTTGCAAAGGCTTCAAAATGCCGGTTTCTCCATTCCAGGGATAGGTCTGCCTGGAAGTTTTGTTCATGGGTTAAATTGGGATCTCCAACTTCATAGCGATTAGCACCATTATGAGAACCATTAGAGGTTAATTCTGAAAGGTTTGGGGCCCGGAAACCGCTTGCGAGATTAAGACGTGCCGCAAATTGCCTTATGGGTTCATATTTTATCCCGAAAGCACCGTTTATGCTGTTGTAATTTTCATCAACTGCGGGTACCATTCCTTCCTGTGCTTCAAAAGCTTCACTGGAAATGTGGCGCTTATCATAGCGAAGCCCTCCCAGGAAGTCCCATTTTTCAAGATGATAGTGGCTGGTCGCAAAAATGCCGGCGTCAACCGTCTCCGCATCTGGAATAAGGATTTCCTCTCCAAAATTTGAATTCGTCTGTTGCATTCCCTGAACTCCAATAATGGTCTCAAAATTTCCCGTTTCTGGGAGGTTATACTTTAAATTATAACTCAGCGTTTCCAAATGCATTTCCAGAGCGGGATGTTCTTCCGGATTTTCGTTGTGTTCATTTTCCCCGTGATGCTCTTCAAATTCTTTCCTGTTGTTAAACTGGTACCCAATTTTTAAGTCCAGGCTGGAATTTGATAAAAGAAGCCGGTTATCCAGGCTTACCACGTGATTATCTATTTTCTGATAAGGCAGCATTAGATCTTTGCCAGTATTTTGAACTCCAATTTCTTCAGGAATACCAATATTAGAACGGTTATAATTGTAGCGCAGGTCTGCTTTGTACCTGGAATCCTGATATCCAAAACCAGCTTTGAGGTCTTTTTCATTAAAGCGGGTGTTAGTTACTCTTATTTCATCCCCGGTTTGGTAATCACTATGATAGGCAGTGCTCCCCCGTACCAGGAATTTAAGTTTATCCCCAGAAGTTTTTGCCATCAAACTGCCCTGATAGCCAAGGGTGTTGGTAAAATAATCGCCGCTAACTTCTGCTTGTGTTTTACTAGGAGAGGCATAAGATTCAGGGTTAAGATACAATACCCCGCCAATCGCATCGCTCCCGTAGAGAAGGGAAGCAGGCCCTTTTATAACTTCAACGCTGCCAATACCTTTAGAACTAATTCCCAGCCCATGTTCATCCCCAAACTGTTGGTTCTCCAGCCTCACGCCCTGGGTGTAGACCAACACCCGGTTAGAGCTTAATCCCCTTATTACCGGTTTGCCAATACCAACGCCTGTGGTAAGGCTTTCCACTCCTGGCATTTGCGTAATTCCATCGGCCAGGGTTACTGCTCCTTTCCGGTTTAATTCGGATACGCTTTCCCGTTCAACCCTCATAACATTTTCACTTTGAAGCTGGTGGAAAGGAGTAGAAACAATTACTTCCTCCATCTCTATCGCAGAAGGGGAAAGTTGCAAATTCATCTCCCCGGAAGGGATGCTGATGTTTTGAGAGAAAGAGGTATAACCAATAGAAGATACCATTAACCTGTAGGTACCTTCCGGCAGCTTATTAAAGCTAAAATGCCCGTCAAGATCGCTTACAGTGCCTTTTTCCAGTTGAGGAAAGTATATAGTTGCACTAAATACCGGTGCCCCTGTTTCTGAATCTGTTACAGTTCCTGAAAATTGATTTTGAGCATGCAAATATTGTGTGACTGCCAGGAGCAGCACCACTAAAAATTTTAATTTCATATAATGTTTTTAAATGATTATGTATAAATCTTCTTCTTAGAAAAGAAGTGGCTTGTATTTAAACATGAAAGGGAGGCCCCCGCAGCTCGAAATTCAGCCTTTGATAATCACTTAAAAACTGATAATAATTGAATACATTTTTCTCCTCAGCCTGTATATCTACCGGCTTAAAACAAAGAAATTCCAGTTGAAGACCTGGAGTTTTATGAAATTTGAAAAGTTTGCAATCCAGAGGTTTGGCGTGGTAGTGGCTTTCTGCATAATGATCGCACAAACCATGATCATGGCCCATAAAAATATGGAGGAAATTTGCTGTGCATGGCAACAATATCAGTAACGTTGAAGTTACTATGAATATGTTTTTAATTTGCTTCAAATTATAAGCGTAATAATTTCCCCATTCCCATCCTCGTGAGCATCTTTTTCTCGAAAGCCCAGAAGAAGCTAAATTGGCCAAAGATCCATCCAAAACATACCAGGAGCACCTGATAAATGGGGAAAATGATAAATACTCTAAGGCTCCAGTATAGCAGCCAGTGAGCAGCTTCACGATCCAGGCCTATAAACGCTACCACTGGGCCTGCGAGTTTGGCAGCGGTGGAACCGGTAAGTGCAAAAACCACGAATATAACCAGTACCTGCCAGTTTGAAGTAATTCCCCAACGAGCTTTGAGTTTCTTCATGCTGCAAAGATATCAAATCCTCTGAAAAATTGAAGGTTAAGCAATGAAAAGGAAATAAAAAATAAGGTTTTCATAAAATGGAAATTCAAAGCTTATTAAAGAAAAGATCTAAAAACTACCTATAAAGTGGTATTTCACACCTTATTTTTCAAACTTATCTTAGCATTGTCAAATTGATGGATTATTGATAATGATTTAGATGGAAATTTGTGTAGGGACTTATTTTCATAGTGTATGTTGGGGGAAAACATTAATGTGAATCAGAATTAGCAATGCCTGTCAATTTTTGACAAACAGCCTTTGGGAAGTTCCTGGAGGCTTTTTTCTTTTTTAAAATATTAGGCTTTCAGGATATCCTATAATTCCTATATTTATGCTCCCAAAATATCCATTTTTTATGCAAAAGGATTTTAGGAAGATTTCTGAATACTGGCAGGAGACCTATTCCCGCCAGGTAAAGGAATACCGCCCTTTTAAAGTATCTGAAGACTTTAAAAAATTTGCCTCAGTCTTTGCCCCTGGGAACTCGTATTTTTACATTGTAAATCTTCATAATTTTAAGTTGGAATATGTTTCAGATTCAGTAAAAAATTTTATAAATAAGGAGGTGGAAGAGCTAGAACTGAAAGATCTTCTGGAGACCGTAATCCCGGAAGAATTAGAAATTCTTAGCCTTAAGAGTAAAGTGATAAGCGATTTTTATACCTCTTATCTTGATAAAGAGCAGGTGCTGGCTTATAAAAATTTGTTTTCCTATAAGATGAAAGATGCGGGCGGACAAATTAGAAGCATGTTATATCAGGCATTCCCGTTAAACGTAGTGGAAGATGGAACACCAGAGCATGTTATGTGTATACAAACCGATGTTTCGCATCTTCAGGTAAACAGTACAAGTACTGTTTCATTTATTCATATGAATGGTGGAAAATGTTATTTTAATATAGATATTTCCAAAGGCATGTTTGATCCCCATAATAAAGATGAAAATGATTTTTCAGAATTATTGACAGAAAGGGAAAGGCAGATTGTAATTCAGTTATCCCGGGGATGCAATGCCGAAGAGATCGCGGAGAGGTTGAATGTATCTCCACATACCATTAAAACCCATAGAAGAAACGTGCTTCGAAAAAGCGGTTGTACCAACACTACAGAATTAGTAGCAAAATGCCTTACCAACGGAATAATTTCTCCAGGCCTGAATTGAATGAGCTAAAATACTTTGTAGGACAGGTAAAAAAGAAAAATACTCATTATACTCGTATAGGTAAAAATAAAACACCGAAAATCAAATTGTTGTAAAAGATTTATTGCTATTTGATAATGGTCGTGGTCCGGGAGGCAGGAAACCAGGAGGCTTTTCAAAAAACTCACTACCAGCCACTTTATTTTTATCGAGTGGAGCTTTTTACTGATTCATTCACCTAACTTAGAAGAACAACACGATTCATTTTGTTGATCTTTTTTGATGTCCTCCAAAAATTAAAATTTACATTTTATCACTTATTCGGTTCTTATATTATTAATAGGATTGCTACAGGCTGCTTTTATGGCATGGAAGCCTACAGTAATAAGGGCGATTGTAATAGCCAGGAGTCCGGCAATTGCAAAAACCGCCCAGCCTATATTGATTCTGTAAGCAAAATCCTGAAGCCATCTCTTCATAAAATACCATGCAATAGGCGAGGCAATTATTAGAGCTATAAAAATTAGCTTCGCAAAATCTTTGGATAGAAGCAGTACAATATTTTCTACACTTGCACCAAGAATTTTTCTAATACCAATTTCTTTAGTTCGCCTTTCAGTATCATAGGCAGCCAAACCAAATAAACCCAAACATCCTACAAAAATAGCCATTGCAGTGAAAATCCAAAGCAATGACTTTAATTTGTCCTCCGCTTGGTACATTGTTTCGAAACTTTCGTCTAAAAAGTTATACTCTAGCGGATATTCAGGGGAAAAATTATTCCATACTGTCTTAAGTTGAGTCAGAGCATCTTCAACATTATCTGCTTTAATTTTAACAGCTACTTTCGAATAAGCGTCAGGATAAATTTGAAGGACGGCCGGCTCTACCTTCTCGTATAAACTTTTATAATTAAAATCCTTTACTACACCAATAATTTTTCCCCGCTTTATTGTGTCTGGATTTCTCCAGGTTGGCCATAGAATTGTTTTTCCTAAAGCTTCTTCAGGGCTGCCCAAGCCTAATTCAAGAACCGCGGTTTCATTTAATATGAAGGCATGGTCACTATCAGTTGGCATTTCCCTGGAGAAATCCCTACCCGCAACCAGATGCAATCCTAAAGTTTTTATATAATCATGATCCACCATGAGTTGAGTTACTTTTTTAGATTCTGGTTTCCCATCTACAGTTATAAAACCATCCCCAACCATATCGCCTGGGAAACCGTAACCTATGGAAACCTCTGTAACAAAGGGAGACTGAAGTAATTCTTGCTTAAAGGTTTTATAATTATTATTCATTGTTTCTCCCCTAATTGGAAAAAATATAATCTGGTCTTTTTCAAAACCTAAATCTTTATCGTGAAGATACGTTACCTGCTTGCGTACCAAAAGGGCACAAATAATCAAGAGCACCGTTAAGGAAAATTGGATAATTACGATACCATGCCGCAGCCAGGGAACTTTGCCAGACCTGCTATCCCTGGGATGGTAACCTTTAAGAGTTTCTACAGGTGTATAGGACGATAATACCATTGCTGGATAAGAACCGGCCATTATCCCCACAATTACTGCAAAAAAAAGTAAAATAAAGAGGTTTAGAGGGTTAGCTATTAAATCGAATTGAATTTGTTTTCCAGTGAAATGATTGATGAAAGGGAGTAAAGCCAAAACAAGGATGCAGGAGATAAATATGCTGATTAGGGTAAGGCAAACGGTTTCCAACAGAAATTGAATCAATAGATGCTTTCTGCTTGCACCAATAGTCTTACGCACCGCGACTTCTTTAGCTCTTTGTAACGATTTAGCGGTAGCGAGGTTTACAAAATTAAAACAGGCAATAATTAAAATAAAAAGTGCAATAATAATAAGCGCATTAACATAAGTAATGTCACCTCGCTTTGCTATATCATACTTAAAATTTGTAGAGTATAGATGTATATCATGTAACGGTTGAAAAAGGGGAAGGAATTTTGTGGTACCCTTATCTTTTAGGAAAGGTTCAGAATATTCTTGAAATTTTGTTTGCAAAGCTTCTAAATCTGCTCCTTCTTTTAATTTAACATAATTATGAAAACCATACCAACCCCAATTTTGCATTTGCTCCTTTGGAATACCTGCTGCTGAAAGTGGTAGAACATAATTAACTTGTAAATGGAATTTGGAGTTATTTTTGAATTCCCCCGAAACACGGTAAAGCTTTTTACCTATACTAATTTCTTTTCCTACCGGATTTTTTTTGCCATAATACTTTTGAGCCATTCGTTCTGAAATCACAATGGAGGATAGATCTTTTAAAGCTTCTTTGGCTGTCCCAAATTTGAACTCAAGGGAGAAAAACTCAAAAAAGTTTGTATCGGCGAAAATTCCGCCCTCTTCGTACATTTTAATTTCTTTGTTTTCAAATAGAGGCTTACTCGAAATATTCAGCACTTTTAAGGTCTGTTCTACCTCTGGAAACCGATCTTTCAAAATGTTTGAGAAAATTGGAGGTGTAGAAGCAACAGTACTCATGCCTTCATCTGCGGTTACATGGTAATACGCACGATAAATCCTGTTACCATCTGGAATAAATTTATCAAACTGCATTTCATCGCGCACAAAAAGGCCGATGATGAGGCAGACAGTAAGACCTATTGTTAGACCTGATAAATTAATTATTGTAAAACTTTTGTGCTTCCAAAGGTTGCGAATAATCTGTTTAAAAAAGAAATTGAACATTACCCATAATTTTTAATATCCCCTAAAGCGTGAATTATGCCATTAGTTTAATTAACTGATTAATAATGTTTTACTATTTAATTTTCCACAGAGTTGTCCATTTTCGAACACTTGATGTTCAGTTGTAATACAGTTTTGGAACTTTTTAAATGGGCTATAAATATTCACCTTTAGAAAAATTGTAGAAGCAAGTCAACCGGAATTATTGCTTTTCTTTTTAATCGGATTAAACGTATTTTTCCGAACTAAGCTAACAAGTCCGGGTCTCTTTGCAAAATGTCTTTTTGGGGTGAAAAACTTCCACATAAGAAATAATTATAACACCTCGAAACTGTATCAAAGTGATACAAATAGTGTACTAAAATCGAACATGAGTCCCCAGAACATCCTTGCAAAGTGTTGAAATTTAATGAAATAACCTCATGGCATAGACCTTGAAATTGAATTTTAGAAGAGGTTACTATCAACAATTAGCCAACTCTCATCTCAAAATCATCAATTTAAGGCATGATAAAAAATAACTTAAAGATCACTTTGCGGTTACTGTGGAAGAACAAAATGTTTGCATTAGTGAATATACTGAGCCTTTCTTTGAGCATGGCGGTTGGAGTTATACTCTTTACATTTGTTAAAGCTAATCACGATACAGACCATTTTCATCCACAATTAAATCAAATAGTGCGGATTCTTACTCTGGAAATACAGGAGGGGGAACAGACCAAATGGGCAACTGCTCCTTTACAATTGGCAAACCTAATCGAAAATGTTACTTCTGTAGAAAAAACTGTAAAAGTACGTCTGGCAGGAAAACATAATTTGCAAACTACTAAAGGTGATATTCCTGTTGATATAAAGTTTTCTGAGCCTTCTTTTTTTGATGTTTTCGGATTTAAATTGCTTTTGGGAAATGCCCAAAGCCTTATGGATAATACCACTGCGGCTTTTATAACTGAAAAAACAGCAAAAAAAATCTTTGGTGAAACTAATCCTTTTGGGCAAACTGTTCAATTCGAAAATTTAGGTACTTATACCGTTGAAGGCATTATACAAGACCCGCCTTTAGAAACGCATCTGCCCATTGAGGTAATGTTATCTATAAATTCAGCAGAAATACTGGAAAAACAAGGGGCCATCAGTGATATTTCACATAATTGGGGAGAATACAAGAATTCAGCAATTTACGCACTTTTACGGTCAGATGATGATTTAAAGGTCCTAAATAACATGCTTCAAAACTATCATCGCAAATTAAATAAAAGCAATCTCCAATTTGCTGCCCAGCCTATAGAAGATATTACGCCTCGAAACAACAACATTAAAAATGATCCTAATGCAGGGGTAGACTGGACAGGCATAAAAACGCAGTTGTTGTTGATTTTATCCTTAACTCTTTTATCTGCTTTTAATTATATTAGTTTGGCACTGGCGCGTTCTTTTTCTCGAGCACAAGAAGTAGGTGTTCGTAAAACCATAGGTGCAACAAGAGAACAAATTATAGGTCAATTTCTAACAGAATCCATACTTGTTGCCATAATTGCTTTGTTGTTTACACTGCCATGCGTTAATATTCTAAGAAATATAATACCCGACATGAATGTGGCCTTCTCCTGGGATTTAACCTTAATCCTAGGCTTTTTTGCCTACGCAATTATCACAGGCTTAGTAGCCGGTGCATTCCCAGCTTGGTTATTATCAGCCTTTCCGCCTATACAGGTTTTGCGTAAAATGAAAAATATAAAATTATTCAAGGGTATTGCTATTTACAAAACTTTGATCGTTATACAACTGTCTGTAACCATCATGCTTATGATATTGGTTGTAATACTTGCCGATTATGAAAGGGAAAAAAATGCTAATATTAATTCAATTGTGCCCTCGAATGTTCTAGTTCTTGATCTAAAAGGTGAAAAATATGAAAACTTGCGAAATGAAATAAATCGACTGAGTCAAGTAGAAATGACTTTAGCTACAAACTGGTATTACAAACCGATTAAATTGGAAAAATCTTCTATTAAATTAGATGATAATTTGCTGGAAATAAATTATGTAAGTATAGACCCAAAAATAATTGAAACAGAAGGTATTGGCTTAAAATCCGGGCGAAACTTTCCAGAAGATATACCCAAAACTACTGAGCAGTATGTATTGTTGAATGAAGCTGCGGGAAAATTATTAGAATCTAAATATGGTAATTTATTAGGACAAAATTTACTACTGGACTCTTCTTATGTACAAGTTATTGGCATCATGCCCAATGATATTATTAGTGAATCATCTCCTTTAATGTACCGATATTTGCCAAACGAAGTTACTAACTTAACGATTAAAATAAATCCAAATACAGAGCTTGAAGTAATTAAAGAAATTCAATCTTTATGGAAAAACAATTTTCCTGAGAAAACAGCCAATATATATAATTTAAAAGATGGCTTTTCAGGTGAAGGCAGCAGAGAAAGAATAGGTTTTTTTGGATCCTTTGCCCTTATAGTTATGGTAATCTCTGCTTTGGGGATATTAGGAATATCAAGTTACGCTGTAGAAACGCGTACTAAAGAGCTGGGTATAAAAAAAGTATTGGGAGCAAGCCGTACAAAATTGGTATGGATGGTTACCAGGAGTTTTGGCATTCTTATCTTACTCTCTGGTCTTATTGGTGTTCCAGCTGGCTTATTTGGCGGTAATTTATTGAGAGAGGATATGGGCAGTCATATAGATGTGAGTTTTGCAAATATAAGCCTCGGCTTTGGTTTGGTTGCACTATTCGGATTACTCACAGTACTATCACAAACCATTCGAGCAGGGCAAATTGAACCTGTAAAAGTATTAAAGGCAGAATAAAAAGTAAAACAAGTCAGTTTTTCGTTCTGCTACAATTCTCCTCAATTAAATGTAACTACTATTAATCCTTCGATTTTCTCCAATTATTAAATCTAATTCGCTACTATCTTAACTAAGTTTTTCTAATACTCTAGCATAAATTTGAGTAGTAAAGGGTTTTGAATGGCCAACATTCCTGAGACTTTTTCAATAAGAACTCCGTTTAACAAATATAACTCATACACAATTAGGGAGAGCAGAATAAAAGCTAAATTGCTTCTCACATCATCGCCTTCCATCAAATCTTAAGTAGTTAACTATTTCTTGATTGGAAATGACCATCTGAGAGATCCTTTCATCTCCTGATTATGATAAAAAAGAATTTCATTCAGGGTTTTATGATCCTCATCCAGTACTGAATAAGAAGATTTAGCTATCTGTGCAGTAACCTGGCAAATCTTTATCCAAAAGCTTTTGTTAGTCCCAAAAATTTGGAAGATACCTGGTCCAGATAATCATTAATTTTTCGGATGTGTTGTAAATTTTAAGCCTAAATTTTGAAGCGTCCAACTTATCTTTCATTTAGACTCAATTCTTATCACTTTCCATGGACCCCAATACGGGCGTAAATTGATAACTTGTCTTTCTTCTCATTTAATTCAGGGTAAAAAAGAGAGCGGAAAAGTTAATAGGATAAAGCATTTAAAGCATCTTAAATGATTAGAATAGTTTGTAAAGACGAAAGTCAAATCAACCGTAATGCTCTTCTAAAGTAGTAAATTCATGGAAAGAAAGTATTCACCGAATCATTCACTGAAATGGATGAATTCATATGATATGAATTAATACCATAAAAATAAAAAAACACTGTAAACCAATAGATTAACAGTGTTTTTAGTCCTCTTTTCGATAAGGTTCGTCGGGGTGGCAGAACTAAATTACCACTAGACAATATTTTAATAACCAGACACTTACATTGTTTCAATAAAATCAGGTAACCGGATAGGTAACCTTTGCACCGATTTTATTCGTAAATGCAAAGATATATGATTATCTTAAACTAAAAGACAATAAATAGAATCAATTTCTATTTGGCATCCCCTTTGTGCAACAATTCTTAAGTATTTTGAACAGGCCTATGTATTATTAAAAATTTAAAAACCTGGGGGAATAACCTAAAGCAGCGAATAGTGATGCTCCATTTGATTTCGAAAGAAAAGCGAACTCCCTGATAAGCCGAACTTTTGATTTTTATAATTATCGGTTATGCGTTAAGTCCAATTGATGTTAATCCTGATTTCATCCCGATAATTGGATATCTTGACGGCCTAATCTTACTACCGATTGGAATTTATTTCATCGTAAGGTTTATTCCTGAAGATGTAAAGTGTTTGATAAATTAAAAGAACTACCAACAATTGGGTGATCGGGGCCATCATTATTCTATTTTGCCTGTTCATTGTTGTACAGATTTTCGCAATTATTTCAAGATTTGAAATAAATGAATATCCTTTAACAACGTACTCATTATATTTTTGCACAATCTGTGCATTGATTTTCTTTTATCTTTGTAGTGTGAAAATGATCGCTGTCATATTATCTCTATATATATTCGGGCTTAACTTATTAGCCTGTAATGATAGTGATACTTCACAAGTGATTTCTGATTCAGAAGTAACAGTGGTTGCTACGCAGAATTTAGATATCGACCATTCACATGATAAAGTAGCAGATTTATGCCCTCCTTTTTGTAGTTGTCATTGCTGCCATGTGCATACAGTAGATTTCGGTTCTTCAAATTTCAAGGCTTTGATTATTGAAATTCCATCAAAAGCCTTTGTCCATTTTGACAGCTCAGTGGAAGAACCTATTCTTTCCTTTTTAGATCCCCCAAAAGTTTAATTCAGTTTTTTAAAGGATAATTATATCCTTTTTTGACCAAATCCTGGTTCTCATACTAGATCCTTGGTCCTATTGATAGGTTTTGTTAGGCACAAAATTATTATCAAGAATTTTAACTGAATTAAATTTTTATTTATATGATTAATAAGATAATCGCATTTTCCATTAATAATAAATTTATTATTGGACTACTTACCTTAGCGCTGATAGGGACGGGTATTTGGTCCATGTCTACCGTCAACCTGGGATCGGTACCGGATATTACTAACAACCAGGTTCAGGTGATCACCCAATCACCTAATCTTGCAACAGAAGATATTGAACAATTTGTAACCTATCCTGTAGAACTCTCAATGGGGAACCTGCCCGGGGTTACGGAAATACGATCTGTTTCCCGATTTGGCCTTTCCGTGGTTACAATTGTTTTTGAGGACGATATGGGCATTTACAAACCCCGTCAACTGGTTCAGGAAAAACTAAACGAAGTCAGGGACCAAATACCTGAAAAATTTGGAAGTCCCGCTATGGGACCCATTACTACAGGTTTGGGTGAGATTTATCAATATACGATAAAGCCCCAAAAAGAGTATGACACCGTTTATTCCCCTACGGAATTGCGTACCATCCAGGATTGGATCGTAAAGCGTCAAATGACCCTCGTCGAAGGTGTAGTAGAGGTAAATTCATTTGGGGGCTCTATAAAACAATATGAAATTGCCATTAATCCCGAAAAACTGAATGCGTTAAACGTTTCTATTTCCCAAGTCTTCGATGCCCTGCAAAAAAATAATGTTAATACAGGCGGTGCATATATAGAAAAAAATAATATGGCCAATTTTATCCGTGGTGAGGGTTTAATCAGGTCACTAGATGATATAAAATCTATTGTTATCAAGAATGAAAATGGAGTGCCTGTAACAATTGGAGATGCAGCTGAAGAGGTCCAGTTTGGTAGCCAGGTACGCTATGGTGCTTTTACCCAGGATGGCCGTGAAGCTGTTGGCGGTATGGTGCTCATGTTGAAAGGTGCAAATCCTAATAAAGTAATTGCAAATGTTCAGGATCGTATGGAGACGGTAGAACAATCTTTGCCTGAAGGTTTATCAATAGAACCCTTCCTTGACAGAAGTGTTTTAATTGAAAGAACTACGAGTACCGTGACCCAGAATCTTCTGGAAGGTGCTTTAATCGTGATTTTTGCCTTAGTAATATTATTAGGTAGTCTGAGAGGCGGTCTTATAACTGCTACTACCATTCCATTATCACTTCTTTTTGCTTTTATATTGATGAAGCAATTCAATGTCTGGGCCAATCTAATGAGTTTGGGAGCTATTGACTTTGGAATTATTATAGACGGTGCTGTGATCATCATTGAGGGTACGGTATATGAAATACAAAAACGGATGCGTTCCGGCAAAATAAAATTTAATAAGGCTAAAATGGATGAAGTAGCCTATGATGCCGGAAGTACGATGATGGGTTCCGCCTTTTTTGGACAAATTATCATTCTTATCGTATTTGCGCCCATTCTTTTTCTAACGGGGGTAGAAGGGAAAATGTTTCGGCCAATGGCATTTACTTTTGGTTTTGCCATGATAGGTGCTATTTTCTTATGCCTTACCTATGTCCCTATGATGTCTGCTTTATTTATGAAACCAATTCAGAATAAAAAGAACTGGTTTGGAAAGTTTGAACGCTGGCTGGAAAAAGTTAGTGATAAAATTATTGGAGGGATTCAAAAAGGATACATGCCTTTATTAAAAGGAGCTTTAAGATTGAAGTTCATAGTATTGGGGTCTGCGGTTGTCTTACTTATAGTAGCCGGTTTTATCTTTTCCAGAATGGGAGGGGAATTTGTCCCTCAACTTGATGAAGGGGATATCGCCATGCAGGCTTTAATAAGACCTGGAAGTGGTTTGAGTGAAGCAATTGATGTTTCCACAAAAATAGAAGATATCCTTCTTGAGAATTTCCCGGAAGTAGAAACCGCCGTAGCGAGGATTGGGGTTGCCGATATCCCTACTGATCCAATGCCTATGGATATTGCCGATATGTTTATTGTATTAGAGAAGGATATGGATAATTGGACTTCGGCAAGTTCTAAAGAGGAATTGATAGAAAAGATCAAAGAGAAACTTAATGAAGAACTTACGGGAGTCAACCTGGTTTTTAGCCAGCCTGTAGAGCTTCGTTTTAATGAACTGCTTACCGGGGTCAGGGAAGATGTTGCGGTAAAATTATATGGTGAAGATTTAGACCTTCTTGCTGAAAAAGCTGATAAAATGGCTGAAATAATACAGACTATACCGGGCGTAGGAGATGTGAACCCTGAACGAACATCTGGTCTTCCACAAATGACGGTGCGGTTTAATCGTAAAAAAATTGCGCAATATGGATTGGACATTGAAAAGATTAACGATTATATAAGTGCAGCTTTTGCTGGAGGAACGGCCGGAGTGATCTTTGAAGGGGAAAAGCGGTTTGATATGGTAATACGTTTTGATGAGGCGCACCGCCAAAGCATTGATGATTTACGTACCCTCTATATAGATCTGCCGGATGGCACTCAGGTTCCGATTAAGGAAGTAGCTGATATTAGTTATGTACCGGGCCCTATGCAAATTTCCAGGGATAACACCTTTAGAAGAACCTATGTGGGAGTTAATGCCCGCGGGAGGGATGTGGAATCTGTGGTAAATGACATCCAGCAAAAATTGGATGAAGAGTTAGATTTACCTCCAGGATATTACATTACTTATGGTGGGGAGTTTGAAAACCTTCAAAGAGCAAAAGGGCGTTTACAAATAGTAGTGCCCATCGCTCTATTTCTGATATTCGTGCTTCTGTACTTTGCACTCCAATCTTTTTCCCAATCAATTATGATCTATATAGCCATTCCACTGGCGGCTATTGGAGGAATATTTGCTCTTTGGTTAAGAGATATGCCGTTTAGTATTTCAGCTGGTGTAGGCTTCATTGTATTGTTTGGGGTTGCCGTTTTAAACGGGCTGGTGCTTATTAACAGGTTTAATTCCTTAAAAGAAGAAGGGGTAACCAGTATAAAAGATAGAATTTTTACAGGAACCAAAGAACGAATACGTCCCATTATGTTAACAGCAACAACAGATATTTTTGGATTTCTGCCGATGGCTTTTTCATCGTCAGCAGGAGCTGAAGTACAACGACCCCTTGCTACGGTTGTTATTGGTGGCATGCTTACAGCTACCTTACTTACGCTGGTTGTTCTTCCTGTCCTTTATACATTTGTAGAGAAGAGACGAGAGAAAAAGGAACAGAACAAGCTTGGTTCTTCCAATTCACGATCTTTAGCCACAATTTTGATAATTGGCTTGATGTTAGGCGGAACCTTTTCCGTAAATGCACAATCTGATGAAATGTCATCGGAAAATCCAATACAGGATTCTTTACAAACTATTAGTTTGGAAGAGGCTAAAGAAATGGCAATCCAAAACTTTCCACAATTAAAAGCTGCCCAACTTGAAATTGAAAGTGAGGAAGTATTGCGTAAAACCGCCTATGATTTTGGGAATACCCAAATCTTTACAGGAAAAGAAGAGGTAGGAAATGGCTCTGATGGGATCTATACCCAAATTGGTGTTCAACAACAAGGCATAGATGTTTTTGGAATAGCTCCCCGTTTGAAATTACAGAAAGAAAGGGTGGCCCTTGCTGAAAATGCTTTAGAACTAAATACCTTAGAAGTGGAACGTGAAGTAAGCAGGGCCTGGGCTTCAGTTTATACAAGTAAAAAGAGGTATCGGGTATATAAGAAAATGGATTCAATTTTTGAAGACATTGAAAGAGCAGCACGAATCAGGTATGAAACAGAAGCTACCTCTAAACTGGAGTATCTTGCTACTTCAAATCAGGGGAATGAGGTGAAAATACAGTTAGAACAAGCTTATAGAGATTACCTGAAATCATTACAGCGTCTAAATTTATGGTTTGTTAGTGATACGATCTATGATGTACCAGATTTGCCTGTTGAAACTTTAGACGAACCTTTAAACTTTCTGGTAGAGTCGCTTGAAAATCATCCGTTGCTGCAGGTTTCGGAACAAAGGATAGATGTTGCCAAAGCGGTTACCAGAGAACGAAAATCTGAATTTTTGCCCAAATTTCAGGGTCAGTACGGTAGGCAGGAAATAGCCGGGCAATCGGGTTTCTTCCAATATCAAATAGGAATTCAAATTCCGCTGTTTTTTGGGCCGGAATTAGGCCGTACACAGGAAGCACAAGTAAATAGACAGATTGCAGAGCAAAACTTTTATCAGGATAAAATCGAACTGGAAACCGCCTATAAAAATATGCGTGAAGACTACATCAAATGGAGAAACTCATGGAATTATTATAGGGATGAAGCACTTCCGCTGGCCAAAGAGCAACAAGGTGGATCAGTGCTGGCCTTTAAGGAAGGCGCTATCGATTATGTGACATTTCTCCAAAATATAAGAGATGCCATTAGAATCGAGGTAAATGCCTGGAGTGCTTTTAACGATTATCTCGACAGCCGCTACCAACTGGAATATTACCTTAAGAATTCAAATTAAAAATTAAAATAAGAAAATCGATATGAATACAAGATCAATAAATATTCTAATGCTTGCCTTAACGCTCAGCATATTCTTTGGATGTAAAGAAAATCCTGCGGCAGGGGAAGATGCTTCCAGTGAAACTGCAACTACTAATACCGAAGAAGGTGAAAATCACGGTGAGGAAGGAGATGAAGAACACGGTGAAGAAGAAGGTGGGATGCGTTCGGTACATCTTTCAGAAATGAAATTCAATAGTCTGGGGATTAAAGTAGATACCTTGCCTAAAAAAGCTTTGTCGGGTATTGTGGAAGCCAATGGCCAGTTAGAAGTGCCGCCACAATATGAAGCTACCGTTACGGCAATTTTAGGCGGTAATATAACTTCTATAAAGGTTATTGAGGGGGATAAGGTAAATAAAGGTCAGGTGTTGGCTTATCTTTCTCACCCAAATTTAACCAGAATGCAGTCTGATTATATTAATGCATATAGTAGGATGCAATTTTTGGAAAAGGAATTTGAAAGACAGAAACGTTTATATGAAGCAGAGGTAGGATCTGGAAAATCTTTTCAACAAACCCAATCAGATTACCAGTCTGTACAAGGTGAAGTGCGGGGGTACGAATCGCAATTGCGCCAGTTAAACCTAAATGCTTCCCAGGTTAGAGACGGTGAATTATATGAATATATTCCGGTAGTAAGCCCAATTGGAGGTTATATTGAAAAAGTACTGGTACAGGTAGGACAATATGTAGACCCTCAGACCAGTATGTTTATGGTAGTTGATAATGAACATGTTCATGCCGATCTAATGGTTTTTGAAAAAGATATTTATAAGGTGAAAGAAGGCCAAAAGATTGCGTTTACACTGGAATCGGTTCCAGGCAGTAATTTAACCGGGGAAATTTATTCAGTGGGGAAACAATTTGAACAAAACCCCAAAGCGGTACATGTGCATGCAGAAATCGATAATAAAGAAGATTTTCTAATTCCGGGGATGTATATAAACGGAAAAATCAGGACCGGTGAAGAAGCTGTTCCTGCCTTACCGGAAGAAGCAATAATTGAAGAAGAAGGAAATCCCTACATCTTTACGGCCCAAAAACACCAGGAAGATGGTGAAACCGAATGGGAATTGAAACCAGTGCAGGTTAGAACGGGAATAAATGAAGATGGTTGGGTTGAAATTAAACTGCTGGAGCCTCTGCCTGAAGGTACGTTGGTTGCCTATAATAATGCCTATTATCTGGTTTCTGAAATGCAGAAAAGCCAGACTTCCCATGGTCATTAAATTAAAAAAATTAGATGGATGGACTCTCTGTTAAATGTTTGTCTTAATTAAAATTCCAGAGGGTTCATCCTTAATACTAAAATTAATATTACAGCAATGAAAGAAATAAAAGCATTTATAAAACCGAAACGAGTTCAAAATGTAATTGAAGCTCTTAGTGAAAGCGGATTTAAAAGTATGACCCTTTCCCAGGGAGAAGGAACGGGGGCTTTTAAAGCAAAAGGCGCATCACCTTCTTTAGATTTCCGTGTAACAGACAGTCCGGTTGTAAAGTTAGAACTGGTATGTCAAAACGAAGAAGCACAATCAGCAATAGATATTATCCTTGAGAATGCAAAAACAACTGAACCCGGTGACGGAATAATTTATCTTTCCGATATTGAAGATGCCTTCCAGATAAAAACCGGGGAATCCATAAAGCGTTACGACCCCTAAATACTTTTATAGCAAATGGAAAAAATAGTAAAAAAGTTGGAAAGCAAAGGCATCCGCCCTACGGCAATGCGCTTGATGACCTATAGACGGCTGGCACAACTGAATGTGGCCGTTAGCTTAGGCGACCTTGGAAAGGATTTCGAAAGCTCGGAAAGGAGTACGCTTTTCCGTACTATGAAGACATTTGAAGAAAAAGGAATCGTGCATCAAATTGAGGATGGCACCGGCATCATTAAATATGCCCTGTGCGAAGACAATTGTGAATGTGAGGTGGGAAACGACCTTCACTTACATTTTCATTGCAATAGTTGCGGGGAAACCGTGTGCCTTACAGAGCACAAAATCCCTCAGATAAACCTGCCCGACGGCTATGTGGCAGAGGATATCAATCTGGTGGCCAAGGGAGTCTGTGAGAAATGTAGCAATGACTTGGATTAAGTTTTTTGATTTAAAAAATTGGAACAATGATGAAAATTTATAAAAAAGAAAACAAGGTATATATGGTAGCTCAAAATAGATTGGATGCTACCGATTATGACAATTTGATATCTCAATTAAAAAACCATATACAGGCAAACCATAAAGTATACTGGTATATTGAAATGGAAAATTTTGAGGGGTGGACTGCAAGTGCGTATTGGAAAGGCATTGAACTGAAACTTCCGAATGAAGAACGCGTTAAAAAGGTTGCATTGGTGGGAATTACAAAATGGCAGGAACAGTTTACCGAAGTTTTGATACCCTTTACAAAGGCACATATTAAATTCTTTAGCCCTGAAGAAAAACATTTGGCCAAGGAATGGATGGAGAAAGGAAATCATTAAAAAAGTTAAGTAAATTTAAACAGAAAGATTATGATGGACAACTGGAATTTTGGGGGAATGCACTGGATATGGTGGGGACTTTGGATAATTCTTATCTTTTGGATATTTTTAATTCCTTACCCCACCCCGGGACAAAAACGGAAAAAAGACGGAGCAATGGAAATTCTAAGGGAGCGTTTTGCACGGGGCGAAATAAGCGAGGAAGAATATAAACACCGGGTAAATATACTTCAAAATAAAAATGAACCAAAGGACCAGAAAAAAATTAGGCAGGAAAAATAATGGGAAAAGGACAACTAACTATATTTTTTTTAATGCTGGCTCCTATCCTGCATACCCAAACTATATACAGTACACGGGAGGGGCATATCCTTATAAAAGCTAATATAGATGGCAATGCATTTAAGGCGGAAAGCCATCAACTTTCCATGTTTTTTGATTACACAAGTAAAGAAATTACGGGTTCCATAGATTTGAGAACTATAGACACAAATAATCCACAGCTAGCCACCTATCTTAAAAGTACTCAAGCACCTATATGGATAAGATTTTCCGGGAAGGTCCCGGTTGAGGATTTCCTTTTGCGCCCACATGAACCAATTGATTTTAATTGGTTGGTAACGATCAGGCTTCCTAATAAAGAAGTGCAAAACTACTTTAAAGCGACATTGACCCACATCCCCCAAGGTCCTACATTTTCCTGTCTTTTAAGTGCCGGTGGATTTATAGAGAAAACTATAAGCCCAAGCTTAAATCAAGTGGTTCCTGGACTTGAAGGATCCATAGAAATAAAATTTGCCCAGCTTATTTTAAAGAAAGAGTGAATGCCATTTAATTCAAAATAACATAGAAAGATGAAAAAGTATAAATAGAATCCCATCCTCTTCCAGTAGTGCCTTATTAAAATAGCGCTGGGGAGATGTAATAAGTGTAAATAAAATAACCTCCTGCCGTACAAAATTTGTACCGCAATTAGGGACATAGATGTGATATATAAATATTTCCGTCTTATCATTTTTCGCTTATTACTAATAATGGAAAATTTTGAGGGGTGGACCGCAAGTGCGTATTGGAAGAGCATTGAACTGAAACTTCCGAACGAAGAACGCGTTAAAAAGGTTGCATTGGTGGGAAATACAAAATGGAAGGAACAGTTTACGGAAGTTTTGATTCCCTTTACAAGGGCACATATTAAATTCTTTAGCCCTGAAGAAAAAGATTTGGCCAAGGAATGGATGGAGAAAGGAAATCATTAAAAAAGTTAAATAAATTTAAACAGAAAGATTATGATGGACGACTGATATTTTGGGGGAATGCACTGGATATGGTGGGGGCTTTGGATAATCCTTATCTTTTGGATATTCTTAATTCCTTATCCCACCCCGGGACAAAACAGACGGAAGGATAAGGCTATGGAAGCCCTGAGAGATCGATACGCCCGGGACGAGATAAGCGATGAGGAATTTGAACAAAAGAAGAAAGTCCTTCAGGATAAGAAGAAGTAGTTATAAGGCCACAGGTATCGAAGGCGATGGCACCTATGGCATATAAAAGAAGGTAAAAATAAAAAAACGGAAAGTATTTGTTTTTATATTCATTGGATTAGCCCTTGGCTTATTTATAATACAGCCCCTGGCTATTTCACTCCACATGTATGACATGCAGGGAGATAATGGCGAATGGTGGAAATACCTGCTTGCTTCATATCAGCAGGAATTTAGAGTATGGGATTTGGATCAAGCCATAATCAAATTGCTATTTGGACTGCTGGGCATTGCCTTGTCGCTTATGTTTATGGTCAGGCAAAGAATATTTCAATTGACCGGAAGAAGAGATAAGCTGGAGGAGATCAGAGAGCTGATTGCGGCAGGAGAAAACCAGCAAGTAGAATTTAAATCTACCTTGAGATGGGATTTGAGGCAGTTTAAACCGAATAAGGCTTTGGAAGACGTAATAGCAAAAACAATTGCCGGGTTTATGAACACCCAAGGAGGGCATTTAATTATCGGAATTGATGATGAAGGTAGTATTCTGGGGCTGGAACAGGATTATGGTACTTTAAAAAAACCTGGCAAGGACGGGTTTGAGCAATATATAATGCAATTGGTGTCCCTCAAGTTGGGTACCCATTTTTGCACTTTGGTTAAAGTGTCTTTTCACCAATTTGAAGAAAAGGATATCTGTTATGTAAGGGTTCATAAATCACAAAAACCTGTGTATTTGAATTTGAGTGACCGTTCGCATTTCTTTATCAGAACCGGGAATGGTACCCGTGAGTTGGATATGCCTGAGGCTCTGGAGTATTTGGAGATACACTTAAATTAATATAGACCCTATAAAATTGAAAAAATGATACAGGTATTGGACATAGAAAAAGAAAACTTGATTGCCGCTAAAGTCAATGGTAAAATCACAAAGAAGGATATAGAAAAAATCCATCCGCTCATCCACAACATCATCGGTAAATATCATAAGGTGTAAAATGGCATTTGTAGGCGAAAAAAATAGCAGGAATGGGTCGCTAAAGCTACTGATTTCTTTACTGGTTCAGAAGTCAAATATTTTGACCTTCAGGATAAAGAACAAGCAAAAAACTGGATATAAATAACTAAGGATATGAAAAAACTAAAAATCAAAATTCCCGTAATCCTTCCACAGGTGCCAAATGAAAAAGACACTTGTGTGCAAAGGCTCATTGAAGAATTAGAAGCCAAAGAAGGTCTTGATAAAGTGCATATAAAAGACGATCAGGAAGATACGGTGCCACAATTGTGCTTTCATTACGATCCGGATATAATTTCTATTGACAGCATTCAATCATTGGCAGAAAGAACCGGGGCTGAAATTACCGCGAAATATGGACATTTGCTTATAGAGGTTGAGGGGATTAGGCATACCCGGCATGCAAGGACTTTAGAAAAGAGTCTGCTGAATATCAAAGGCGTTTTGGAAGCTTCCGCCAATGCCGGAGGAATGATCCGTTTAGAATATGATAAACGGGAAACAAGTTTTGATGAGATAACTGCAAAGCTCGAAAAAGAAAACCTACAAGTCAAGAAAAGTGCCTCTGGCCATGAGAACGGCTTTAAATCTTCGGAAAAAACCTCTGATAAATTAAATAAAAAAAATAAGATGGGCCAGCGACACCAGCATGAAGATGAGGGTGGACAGAATCCTAAAGAAGCGGATAGCCACGGCGCCGGCGAAGAACATTCCCACGCACACGGAGGTATTTTTGGGAAAAATACAGAGCTTATTTTTGCCATTATTTGTGGGGTTTTGTTGGGGATAGGTTTTGGACTATCCTTTGTAGAATCAGTTCCGCAATGGGTTAGTCTTTCCCTTTATATTGGAGCCTATTTCTTTGGAGGATTTTATACTGCTAAAGAAGCTGTGGAAACCGTAGCCAAAGGCGGGTTTGAAATTGATTTTCTCATGTTGGTCGCAGCGATTGGAGCGGCTATTTTAGGGGAATGGGCTGAAGGTGCCTTGTTATTATTTCTTTTTAGCCTGGGACATGCCCTGGAGCATTATGCAATGAACAAAGCACGAAAATCTATAGCCGCATTGGCAGAACTGGCGCCAAAAACAGCCTTGCTCAAAAAAGATGGTAAGACGGAAGAAGTTGGTATCGAAAAACTCAATATTGGTGATATCATTGTGGTGAAACCAAATAGTAAAATATCTGCAGATGGCGTAGTGGTAGATGGGCAGAGTAGCGTTAACCAGGCTCCAATAACCGGGGAGAGTGTACCGGTAGATAAAGTTCCCGTGAAAGATATCGAAAAGGATTACTCAGAGGTAGATGATATCAAGGATGAAAACCGCGTTTTTGCTGGAACGATCAATGGGAATAATACTTTGGAAATTAAAGTGATCAAAGCAGCCAAAGATTCAACGCTTTCCCGATTGGTGAAACTGGTTAACGAAGCTCAGACTCAAAAATCGCCTACCCAGTTGCTCACCGATAAATTCGAAAAATATTTTGTGCCATCCGTTCTTATTTTGGTCGGGATTCTTTTGTTCGCTTTTTTAGTTATTGACGAACCCTTTAGCGCCAGCTTTTACAGGGCGATGGCCGTATTGGTAGCTGCAAGTCCCTGTGCGTTGGCAATCTCGACCCCAAGTGCTGTATTGAGTGGAGTGGCCAGGGCCGCCCGTGGCGGGGTATTAATTAAAGGAGGGCGCCCTCTGGAGGACCTGGGGGTTATTACCGCCCTCGCCTTCGATAAAACCGGAACTCTAACGGAAGGAAAGCCAAAACTTACCCAAGTGGTGCCACTTGGAAATATATCTGAAAACGAACTTCTCAAAATAGCAGTAGCCGTGGAAGGTCTTAGTGATCACCCCCTGGCCAAAGCTGTAGTTCGTGATGGAAAAGAGCGTCTGGAAGGCGAGGAAATCCCAAATGCCTCTAATTTGGAGGCAGTTCTGGGTAAAGGGATTAAAGCATCATTTGGCAATGATAAAATCTATATAGGTAACCTCGACCTGTACGAAGGGCTTGATGAGAGTACACCTTCCGAAAAAATAGCTACGAAAGTGCGTGGTCTTGAAGGTGGTGGAAATACAACAATGCTTATACGAAAAAATGAAGAATATATAGGCATCATTGCATTAATGGATACCCCTCGGGAGGCAGCAAAAAAGACCCTTTCTGAATTGAAGGAAATAGGAATTAAACGAATGATCATGCTTACTGGTGATAACCAGAAGGTAGCAGACGCAGTAGCAGAAGAAATAGGATTGACCGATGCCTGGGGGAGCCTGTTGCCGGAAGAAAAAGTGGATGCTATAAAGGAATTAAAAGAAAAGGAATCCAAGGTGGCGATGGTGGGCGATGGCGTTAATGATGCCCCTGCCATGGCAAACAGCACTGTAGGAATAGCTATGGGTGCTGCGGGAAGTGATGTGGCCCTGGAAACGGCGGATATTGCGCTAATGGCCGATAAGTTGGAAACCCTGCCCTTTGCCATAGGCTTAAGCAGGAAGGCAAAGGCGATTATCAGGCAAAACCTTTGGGTTAGCCTTGGTATTGTGGCCCTGCTTATACCTTCAACCATATTCGGCTTGGCAAATATTGGAGTGGCGGTAGTAATCCATGAAGGTTCGACGCTTCTGGTGGTTTTTAATGCGTTAAGGCTTTTGGCTTATAAAAAGTAGATATAAAAAAGTTATCACAGTTTTATTGACTATGAGTAAATGAATTAACAGCTTTTATATAATTAAGAAACTGGTCATTATGAAAAATAGGATTATATCATTCTTAAAGGCCTTAGTATCCATAAATATTCAGACCGTGTGGGGGAGTAGGAATTATATAAGATTTTTGATCTTAAACTATTTAAGAATATAGCAATTAATTTATAAAACCAAAAAGATGAAAAAAAAACAAAAAAACGCCAATAACTACGGTAAATTTTTCGCAATGATTGCTACCGCAATGGTGGCAATGTTCTTTTTAATGTACACCAACTCTTACCAGATCATTGATCACTTCTGGTTTAGTGAAACAAGGTTTTTTATGACGCTGATCATGGTCGGTTCTATGATCATTATAATGCTACTGTTTATGCTATATATGTATAAAAAACGAGGAGCAAACATAGCGATCATCGGGTTGGGTATTATATTGATTGTCGGTGGTATAGGATTGGTGAGAAGTCAGGTTACTGTCACCGGTGTTGATTACATGGAAGGTATGATCCCTCACCATTCAATTGCTATTTTAACGAGTGAGCGTGCTCAGATTAAGGATGTACGGGTAAGGAAACTCGCTGATGAAATTATTGAGGCGCAACGTAAGGAAATTATGGAAATGCAATGGCTGATCAACGATATCAGAGAAAATGGTGTAGTAGAGACAGAAAAGGAAAGGACAAACAGACCCTTGCCCAAATTTGAAGGTAAGATAGAAGAAGAAACACGAAACCTGACTGAATAACAAGATCCCCCTAGGCTTGAAAATTTATAATCGATTGTATTTAATATTTTATGGAGTAACTAACCGTTATATAGTGTCTGTCCACTAAGTATAGGACAGTTCCATAATGCGTGTCCTAAGCAACCGTTATACTCACAATGTTGGAAGACGGTTCGTATACTTAAGATAAAATTGCAATGACAAAGACGGAAAGAACATTATTGTTCAAAGGGATACGTCCCACTGAAATGAGGTTGAAAATTTACAAATACCTCAAAAGGAAAACTTATGCAGTAAGTTTAAATGAAATGCAAAAAGTCTTCATCAATAAAAATATCAAAACAGCCAATAAGACCACTTTCTACAGGGCGATAAAGCTCTTTGAGAAAAAAAGCATGGTGCACCAAATTGACGATGGAACTGCTTTTGCAAAATATGCGATTTCCGATGAAAACGCCAAAGGTAAACACAGTACAGATTTACATATGCACTTTCATTGTACCGATTGTAAGAAAACAATCTGTTTACCAAATAAAATATCGGAAGAGAGTTTGCCAGACCAGTATGAGGTGAACGATGTGAACCTGGTATTAAAAGGGATATGTAAAAATTGTAGTAAAAAATAATAGGTGGGAGCGCCTTAAGCCTGAATCCCAGCCCCCAATGGTCAAGCTTAAGGTTTTTTCCACCGTAACTAACTTAAAAAAAATATGAATATGGAAAAATTTGATGTAACTATAATAGGATCTGGCCCGGGCGGGTATGTAAGTGCGATCCGTTGCGCCCAATTAGGATTAAAAATAGCCATTGTAGAAAGATACAGCACCCTGGGCGGCACCTGTCTAAACGTGGGCTGTATCCCGTCAAAAGCCTGGTTGGAAGCCTCTGAGCATTATTACAAACTCAAGCATCAATTCGAAAAATTTGGGATTGATGTTAAAGAGGCCAATGTCGATATCCTGAAAATGAGCCAAAGGGTTCAGGATGTGGTACAGGAAATCATCAATGGCGTTGATTATCTGATGAAAAAGAACAAGGTTACCGTTTATGAAGGTCATGGCACCATCAAGGACAAAAACACGATTGAAATTAAGGGAGAAGATAAAACGGAAACCATAGCAACCGATAAAATCATCATTGCCACAGGGTCCAAACCCGCTTCATTGCCCAATATTAAAATAGACAAAAAGCGTATCATCTCTTCTACCGAAGCCCTTGCCCTACAGGAAATCCCCAAGCATTTAATGGTCGTTGGCGGTGGTGTTATCGGTGTTGAAATTGGTTCCGTATTCGCCCGCCTGGGTTCAAAGGTTTCTATAGTAGAATATTTTGATAGCCTTATCGCCACTATGGACGGCGCACTGGGACATCAATTGCACCGTTCCCTAAGAAAACAGGGAATTGATTTTTATTTGGAACATAAGGTAACCAATGCAACGGCAACTGATGGCAAAGTAGAATTGAAAGCGGAAAACCTTTCCGATAAAGAAGAAATGAGCTTAGAAAGCGATTACTGTCTTATGGCCATTGGCCGAAAGCCATATACCGCCAGTTTAGGGCTTGAAAATATAGGAGTGGAAACCAATGAGAAAGGACAGATAACGGTAGATAAAAACCTTGAAACCAACGTCAAGGGTGTGTATGCCATTGGGGATGTAATCCGGGGGGCAATGCTTGCCCATAAAGCCAGTGAAGAAGGCGTTTTTGTAGCCGAACGGATTGTTGGCCAAAAGCCCCATATCAATTATTCGCTTATCCCAAATATCGTGTACACCCAGCCTGAGGTCGCCGGTGTAGGCTTGACGGAAGAAGAACTGAAAAAGGCCAATAAAAGTATAAAAACAGGCTCTTTCCCTTTTAAGGCAAACGCACGGGCAAAGATAAGTATGGACACTGACGGTTTTATCAAGGTAATCGCAGATAAACAGACCGATGAGATATTGGGGGTTCATATGATAGGCCCACGCATAGCAGACAGTTATACCGAAGCGGTGGTAGCGATGGAATTTAGGGCAGCTGCCGAGGATATTGCAAGAATGTCACACGGTCACCCCACATTTTCCGAGACCTTTAAGGAGGCCTGTCTGGCAGCTACCGAAGACAGGGCGTTGCATATTTAAAGTTGACCTAACAGTAAGTTCTTAAAAATTAAGACGCTACTAAGCTTTTTGAAATATTAAGGTTTAAGTAATTAACTCAAAAAACAGATAAGATAAAATGGGGCAATCAGTTCGAAATCAATCCACTATTGGGTATATCAGGGAAACGGCAACAAAGTTCCTCGACAGGGAAACAGCTGGGGGGATTTTTTTAATAATTGCTACTATAGTTGCCCTTCTTTTAGCTAATTCACAGTGGGCAGGTGCCTATCATCATTTTCTTGGCGATGAATTGCTTTTTGAATTTTCCGAGCATCTTAGTTTTGGGCTAACAATTGAAGAATGGATCAATGATGGCCTAATGGCAATTTTCTTTTTGGTTGCCGGCCTTGAATTGAAGAGGGAGGTTATGGTGGGGGAATTATCTTCAATTAAAAAAGCCTCAGCCCCCTTGTTGGCAGCTTTAGGTGGTATGGCAGTTCCGGCCCTCATTTTTATTAGCCTAAATTTAGGCACTGAAAATATAAAGGGTTGGGGCATCCCTATGGCTACCGATATCGCATATTCACTAGGGATTATTGGCCTACTGGGAAAAAATGTCCCCAGGCAGTTAAAAACATTTTTAATAGCCCTCGCTATTGCTGACGATATAGGTGCCATATTGGTGATAGCATTGTTTTATAGCAACGAGTTGAGCTGGATATACCTTGGATCGGGCATGGGGGCATTTGGGTTATTATTATTAATGAATTGGACTGGGATCAAAAATTTGATTTGGTATATTATTATTGGGATCATCTTATGGTATTGCTTCCTTAATTCGGGGATCCATCCAACTATTGCGGGAGTACTTTTTGCCATTACCATTCCAATAGTGCCCAAATTAGACAGTAAAATATTAAAAGAAAGGACTGCCACAAACGTTACTAATCTTGAGAAAACAGAGCTGGAAAAATTAAATCCTCTTCAGGATAAAAAACAACAAATAATTTTAAAAGCCATTAAAACAGATACTGAGAATTCAAGGCCTCCTTTGCTCAAACTGGAAAATTCCCTTGTTGATTTCAATGCTTTCTTTATCATTCCAATTTTTGCAGTCGCGAATGCGGGAGTAAAGCTCGATGTAAATTTAATTGAGGTTGTTTCCGGTTCTTTAGGGCTGGGGATCCTTTTGGGATTAGCAATTGGCAAAGTAACAGGGATTGGTATTTTTACATTGATTGGGCAAAAACTTGGAGTTTCCGAATTACATATTACACTAAACTGGAAACATATAATTGGAATTGGTATGATTGCGGGAATTGGCTTTACCATGTCCCTTTTTATTACCAATCTCGCATTTAATGATCAGGAATTGATTAAAATTTCGAAAATAAGCATTTTGATAGCTTCATTACTTGCAGCTATTGGCGGTGCGGTAATTCTCTTATTAACTTCCAATAAAGGAAAGAAAAATATAGTTAAGTGATATGGGAGAAATGAACAAAAGTACTTTTATAGTAAGTCAAATGGACTGTCCTTCAGAAGAACAGATGATCCGGATGAAGTTGGAGGCTTATACACAAGTGAAATATTTGGATTTTGATATTCCCAACAGGAAATTGGAAGTATATCATGTGAATGGAATCGAAGATATACAAATATCAATAGCCGGTTTAAACCTTGGGGATTCCTTCCAAGGGACCGAAGAAGCCGATCCTCCCGTAATAGAAGACCAATCCAAACAGAAAACAATCCTTTGGTGGGTCTTTGGGATAAATTTCGGCTTTTTCATTATCGAAATGACCACGGGGTGGATCTCTTCTTCTATGGGCCTTATTGCAGATTCGTTGGATATGCTGGCAGATTCGATAGTATATGCGCTAAGTTTATTTGCAGTAGGTGGTGCCATTTCCAGAAAAAAGAAGGTGGCAAAATTCAGCGGATATTTTCAGATGGCCTTGGCAACACTTGGTTTTGCAGAGGTATTAAGAAGGTTTTTTACCAGTAGTGAAACACCAATTTTCCAATTGATGATCATTGTTTCCATTTTCGCCCTTCTGGGTAACCTTATTTCGCTTTGGTTGATAAATAAGGCCAAAAGTAAGGAGGCGCATATGCAGGCCAGTGCTATTTTTACGTCGAATGATATCATCGTAAACGGCGGGGTGATACTGGCCGGGGTGC
This sequence comes from Autumnicola aciditolerans, assembly GCF_041679265.1. Lineage (NCBI taxonomy): Bacteria > Pseudomonadati > Bacteroidota > Flavobacteriia > Flavobacteriales > Flavobacteriaceae > Autumnicola > Autumnicola aciditolerans. The sequence goes on along the minus strand of NZ_JBGFSM010000003.1, from coordinate 114,903 downwards.
TGGTCTATTTTCTGGATAGCAAATGGCCCGATTTGGTAATTGGCGGCATCGTTTTCACGTTTGTAATGCGGGGTGCCATAAGAATTTTAAAATTATCTAAATAATGCAAATATATGTTGCACAAGACGTTGGGCAACAATAAGGAAATTATGAATAAAAGTAGTGTAGCATTATTGATTTTACTGTTGTTGGTAATAGACCAGGCCATAAAGATTTATGTGAAGACCCATTTTTATTATGGCGAGGAATATTTTGTGTTTGGTCTGGATTGGTTTCGCTTACATTTTTTGGAGAATCCCGGCATGGCCTGGGGCTTTAAATTTGGCGAGGGATATCTGGCCAAATTTGTTTTAATACTATTTCGCTTCGTAGCCGTTATTTGGGGGACCTTTTATATCAAAAAAATGATACGTGAAGGATATGCAAAAGTCTTTATAATCTGTGCCGCATTTATATACGCAGGTGCATTGGGCAATTTGATGGACGGTGCATTTTACGGACTGATCTTTGAAAAAAGTGATCCCGCACTTCGCAACATTGCAGAAATATTCCCCTCAGGCGGTGGTTATGCGGGATTTTTAAATGGCAATGTGGTGGATATGTGGTACTTCCCTATTATTGATACAAGGCTTCCGGAATGGCTGCCATTATGGGGAGGCAATGAATTTACTTTTTTCGACCCTGTATTCAATACCGCAGATGTTTGGATTAGCACGGGAGTGATTTTACTCCTGATCTTTCAAAGCCAACAAAAAAAGACCAGAAAATATCGGATAAGAAAAAGTTGAAATATACTGAAAGTAACAGGACAATTATAAAAATCGATTAGTTATGAACGTTTGGCTCTGGGTAGTAGTATTGGGATTGGCAGCTTGGGCTGCTCATTGGGGTGCTGATCAACTCCTAACACCTTTAAAAATGCTGCGTAAGCAATGGGGGCTTACCGCTTCTGCAGGAGCGGCTTTCCTTGCTATTGTAACGGCGAGTCCTGAAGTGGCGATAAATATCACCAGCGCCGCCCGGGGAGTATCTGATATTGGATTAGGAAATTTGCTGGGTTCCAATATAATTTCCATCCCACTCATGGTGACCATCGCCTATTTCGCTTCCAGAAAGCAATTTAAAAACAATAAGGAACATCAAAAACATTTAGATGCTAACCTATTGGCCCTGAACAAGCGTTCTGTCTCGGTATTGTCCATCCCCTATCTGGCAATCATTTCTTTGGTAGCTATATTAACCCTTCCAAAAGCCTGGCGTGGGTTACAACCCATTGATGGGTGGATTATGCTGGCGGCCTATGCGGCTTTTTTAACGCATGCCATTATAAAAGGCAGGAAAAAAGGGGAAAGTGTGGAGTGGGATAAGAAGAAAGTGTGGTTATCAGTGGCCGGAGCTATGGCTATAGCCGTGGGTGCTTTTTTTATTGTTAAGGCTACGGAAAATATTGTTTCGGTGTTGAACATTTCCGAAATTGTTGGAGGGCTGTTTATTACCGGAATAATGACCACCGCCCCCGAAATATTTAAAACATGGAGTGTGGTAAAGGGTGGCGAAGTGACCGCGGGAACCACGAGCGTGATTGCCGATAATGCTGTTACCATGACGGTGGCATTTTTCCCCTTGGCACTGGTGACGACTCCGATCGAAGATTTTCAGTTGTTCTGGGTCAACCTGGCTTTTGTAGGACTGATGCCACTTTTATATTCGGTATTTGTCCATCAAAGCAAGGAACTTCACGGGTTCAGCAGATGGCAGATATTCGTTTTCGATGCAGCGTATATTGTATATCTCTTAACTATGGTGTTTTTTGTACTAAAACTATTTTAAAAAATGAAGGAGGACTTATTTAAGGATTACCAGGAGAGGCTAAATGTGCTGGATGAAAATATTAGAGCAGTAGCATTAAAATATGCGACGGATTTCTATTTGAACAAAAATTGTTCAAAAGAAGAGGCGATTGAGCGTGGAATCGTAAAGGCAGAGATGGAAAAAAGGAATTTAGATAGAAATGGATAATAAACCACTAATATTACTATGGCAGAATTAAAAAAATCTCTGGGTACTCTTCGCCTTACTTTTTATGGTGTAGGTACCATTGTTGGTGCTGGAATATATACTGTAATTGGTGCAGCCGCTGGACAGGCGGGAACAGACCTTTGGTTGAGCTTTATTTTTGCAGCCATTGCGGCCAGTGTCTCGGCAATGTCCTATGCAGAGTTGTCCTCTACCTATCCTAATGCCGGTGCGGAATTCATTTTTGTACGGAAAGCGTTTCCAAAAATCGACATTCCATCCTTTCTAACAGGTTGGACGATTGCATTTCACAGTTCGGCCACTATTGCCGCAGTTTTATTGGCTTTTTCAGGATATTTCAACACTTTTTTTAACATCCCTTCCTTACTGGTTAGCTATGCCGTGCTACTGGTTCTTGCATTGATAAGCATTACGGGCATCAAAAAATCATCAACTGCTAATATTGTTATGGTAAGTATTCAACTATTAGGTTTGTTTATTCTTATTGCCGTTGGACTTTCAGAAACAGGTGCACCAAAAGCAGAATTTTTTAAAGTGGAGTCCTTTTCAGGCACCCTGGCAGCGACTGCTACCTTATTCTTTGTTTATACGGGTTTTGAGCATATGGCAGCATTAGGTTCCGAGGTAAAAAATCCGGGCAAGACTATTCCGAGGGCATTTTTATTGACAATGGTGTTTACCACAATTATATACCTACTAATATCTTTTACGGTACTCAATATAAGTGACCCCGCAGAAATAGCAAAGGTAGATTCCCCATTGTCGCTGGCCGCTTCAAATTTAAATTCCTGGTTGCCCGTAGCCCTGGCAGTTGCGGCACTTTTTGCTACGGCCAATGCGGCTTTTAGTGGCATTATTTCCATTAGCAGGTTGCTTTTCGGTATGGCAAGCGTGGGCGAGCTTCCAAAATTTATGACCAAGACCAATGCACAAAAAGTACCCTGGGTAACTACACTTGTGGTTATGGCTGCGGTAGCGGCATTTTTGTTATTGGGGGATATTAAAATTGTCGCAGGAATGTCTTCTTTAGGGGCGTTACTCGTTTTTGTAGCCGTGAATATTGCCTTGATTGTGCTGCGTTTTAAAGCACCTGACAAAGAAAGACCCTTTAGAGTTCCCCTTTCCATAGGAAAAGTACCTATCCTACCCATTTTGGCCATAATCATTAGCTTGTCTTTGGTAGTTCAGTTTAACTGGCAGGTATATGTTGCTTTTGTGGGCGCAATTATAGTGGGCATCGTACTGGATTATTTTTTGGATAAAAAGTCAAAGAATGAGATGGATCCCGAAAAAGAAAAAGAACTGTTCAACCATTAAAATGAAGCTATGGAATGGACCTTTGAAGAATTTAAAACCAGTTTGGATGGCCTCCATCCTGCAGTGAAGGAAAAAGCCCTAGAAATTGCTAAAAGTCTGGTTATAGAAAAGAATTATACTAAGGGAAATGTCATAAAAGAAGGAATTATGAAAGCTGAAGAATGGTTTTACGATTTAGGCGGTTAATAATTAATAAAAATAGATATGTTACAAATTATAGAGATTTCAGGAGATAATATTATTGCTACCAGAGCATCGGGGAATTTGACAGAAAAGGATATTGAAAAAATACATCCACTTATCCATTCTATTTTAGATAAAGACCTAAAAGTACGCTGGTATTTTGAGATGGAAAATTTTGAAGGCTGGGATTTTCCAGGCCTGTGGGAAGATCTAAAAATGGATACTGCCCATGCAAAAGACTATGAAAAAATCGCCATGGTAGGTGATAAAGAGTGGCAGGACTGGATTACAAAATTCATGAAACCTTTTACCAATGCTGAAGTAAAATATTTTGACTTAGAGGAAAAGGAAATTGCCAAAAAGTGGATTAAACAGTAAAGCTTTTATTTAAACAATTAATTGAAAAACTGAATGTATAATTAAAATTAAAAAACCATGAAAATAATAGTTCCAATTGATTTTAGTCAAAGTTCCAAAATTGGAGTTGAGTATGCCACAAAGGTGGCCGAATCTTTAAATTCAGAAATTATCTTTGTTCATGCCTATTCTGAAGGTTATCAGTATGCCGGATATGGGGCTATAGTTTATCCGGTTCCCGACAACTTTAGTTCTTATCAGAAATTGTACAAAGAAAAAATGCTGGAATTTCTCGAAAATTTTCCACGTCTGGCGACAATAAAATATAAGAGTATGGTAGCCCCAGGAAGACCTTCAGATATAATTTATCAATTAGCAACAGAAGAAAAAGCAAGTTTGATAATTATGGGGACAGAAGGTGCAGGTGAGGTAGAAGGTTACCTTGCAGGAACTACCAGTGAAAAAGTGAGCAAGGATGTACCCTGCCCTGTGCTGGTTGTACCTGAAGATTTAGAAACTTTTGGTTTAAAAAGAATTTGTCTGGCGCTGGATTCAGATAATCTGAAACCTGATAGGGAACTAAAGGTTCTGGCTGATCTACTAAAGGCATTTAACGCACGCCTTTTTATATTTCATTTTGCTAAAAGTAAAGATGAAGTTATTAAAGAACAGGAGATAAAAAACTATTATGAGGAGTTTTTTAATCTGCAGAATATTTCTGTTCACCTTTTTTCCGAAGGGAAAACCGAAGATAAAATAACCGGTTTTTTGAAAGATAATACCATAGATATTTTGGCGCTACTTTACAGAAAACATGACTTTATAGAAAAACTAACTGAACTGGGGCTGAGAAGAAAAATGATTTTCAAATCAGAAGTTCCTGTACTTATTTTAAAATAATGGTAGAGATAACTTTTAATGAAATATACTAGATTTTATTAATACCCTGGAACGTTATTTTCTGAAAAATTAGCAAATTTCTAAAAGTGGATCTTTTCAGAAAAACTAGGTGGCTTTTGGTACAATATAACTCTGCCATTCGGCTTTAAGTCTTAGGTGGTTTTTTAAAACCGTATTTGCCAATGTGGGCGTAGCTTTCTTGGCCGTTCTCAAAGCAATCCGTTTATAGAAAATAAATTAAAAATAGTACAACAGGATGTCTCTAAGTAGAAGAAACAGAAGAAAGAAAAAAAATCAAAACCCATCTAAAAAACAATTCACAAAAAAGGAAAAGGTCAAGGCAATTATTGTCCTTATTCTTCTGTTTATTGCTTCATTTCTGCTTTATTATTTTGTGTTAAAAGGGAATATCCATAAACATTAATTTCTATAAAAAATAAAATTATGATACATATTATTACAACAGGAGGAACCATTGAAGGCTTGGATTATGAAAACCAAGAAAATAAAACAGAGCAAAGCGAAATAGCGATTAGAGAATTTCTTGACCTGGCCAATGTCTCGTTTCCCTATATTATCGAAAGGGCATTTTCTAAGGATAGCCGATCAATTACCGATGAAGACAGGAATTTTTTGTTAAAAAAAATAAAAGCTTCCAATGCAGAAAAAATTTTAATAACTCACGGGACTTTTACGATGGAAGATACCGCCATTTATCTTGGAAAGGAAGAAATTAAAAAGACTATTGTCCTTGTAGGCTCATTTATAATGGGAAACTCTAAAAATACGGATGCACACTTCAATTTGGGTTTTGCAATGTGCTCTGCTCAATTTTTGAATCCAGGAGTATATGTAGCAATGAATGGGACTATTTTTCCTTGGAATGATGTAACTAAAAATATAGAGGTCAGCAAATTTGAGTATAAGAATGAACAATAAATATGTTTGGCACATCAATCCATTGGACGACATTTTTTTATCTTCTCGTAGATACGTTTATAGTTCTATTGATATTTTACCATCATTCAACTAAAAAAATCCTAAGCAATCATTCTAGGTTTCTAAAGCTTGGATTACTTTTCATAACTTATAACGCTACTGGCGGATTTCTACCCTTTGAAAACTTCCCAGGTCCCTTTATCCTTCAATATGTTATTACCTACGGTGTGGCCATAACCCTCTGTATTTATTTAATATACTACCTGTATAAAGAATATGATATTCTTGTTGTTAGGATGCATTTTTCAATCCAAAATCTGGTAATTCTGGCAAGTAGCAGCTTTATTATGTTATTTCTAATTCCTTACTTCCTTACCAGTTCCCTCTATTGGGCTAGAGTCCTTTTTACAATTCCCATATCTATAATGGCCTTTATATTTCTGTGGTTCTTTTACAAAAGAATCTCAAACCTCGAAAATCCAAACCGCTTTTTCCTTAGAAGAAACAAATTTTCAGTCTTAAGTATAAGTTGTATAGCACTGTTGCCAATTTTAACCGTTATTGGTGATTATCAATGGTTAACTTTTACTACAATGAACATTGCCTTTTATGCCGTAACCGCTATTAAAATAGATAGTCATCTTTACTTTTTAGAAAATAAAACCAAAATGTATAAAGTTTTTGCTTGGAACGAGAAACAAAGTAAATACCCGGCTAAGGACAAAATAATTTATGAAAATTTAACTAGACGGGAAATTGAAGTCGGTTTATCTATTTTAAGTAACTTAACTTATAAAGAAATTGCCAAAGATTTATTTATCGCCAAAAACACTGTATCTAAGCACGCATCTAACATCTTCAAGAAAACAGGGGTAAAAAATAGGCGACAATTCTTATCCCGCTTTCGTAAAAAATTCAAAAAATAAGTTAGGATGGCATCCTATTATTTCCTTAGAAATGCTTGGGTTTAATAGATTTCCGTAGGAAAATACGGTTTTTGCGTAGCCAAATACGCTGTAATTCACTTGTATTTTATTGTTTTGAATTTATCTTTAAAGAATTCAATTAAACTTTTCAAAAATGATCCGTAAAATGGTTGGTGATGGATTTACAGTTACAAGCAGAAATACTACTGGAAAAACTGAACGAAATTAAGCTTAAAAACAACGATATTTTAAATAGGGCTTTTCGTTCAATTGAAGTGTGCCGTAATCTCCTTAGTTTGTTCAAAAAGGAAATCATTGCAAATGAATTTGTTTCCCTAAAACAAGAAATAGACTTTTTTAAGAACATAAAACAAATCCCGTTGGTACAGCTTATTTATTTCTCAGAAATCCATTCTTTAGAAATTCAATTTCCAAAAGCCGATAAAAAAGCCCAATTTAAATTCATTAAAAAGAAAATTGGCAAGCTTAACCGTTTCTTTCTGTATAATATTGATTTCGGGCAGTATGTCAATTCCAAAGCTACCCATTTTGATAAGGAATATTATACCCGTGATTATTTGGACACCTATCATATAACCACTTCAAAATTCTACTTTCAGGATCCCGAGTTTTGCACCCCAAGGGATATGCTCTTAGGTAAATTCAAAGCATACAATTTATTGGTTGTCTATTTGGATGAACGATTATTTAAGCTTAAAAATAAGCTAAATGGGAAAAGTGTTAAATCGAATACTACTGAAAAAATCCCCTGGCCATTTACCAATACCGATTGGGTGGAGCTAGTTTATGCTTTAAGTTTTGCCGGAATTGCAAATCAAAATGATTTAAGTATCATCAAACTCTCCAATAAGCTTCAAGAGATTTTTGATTTTAAACCTACCGGAAAAATCTACAATACCTACCAAGACATAAAAAATAGAAAACACAGCAGAACATTATTTTTGGACTCCCTAAGTACCTCCCTAATTTCTGAGATGAACAAGAGTGAAGAATAATTCTAAAAACTGTTAAAAAAAGACCGTACTACGGTCGACCTACCGAAATCCTGCTTTTTAAGATTATCCATTTAATTTGATGTATTTTAATCTTGTAGTTCCCACAAGACAAGGCTCAAAACCTATCATAATCAATCAAATTTCAAAATGTTAAATTTTGACCATACTACGGTTCTAATGGGGAATAAAATCCAATAAACTGGCCCAATTTTGTAGAACGAAAGTCAAATCCTGCGAGGGGCTATTAAATTAGCTTAAAGCAATTTGTTAGCCCTTTTCATTTAAAACCGTTTTATTATGCCAACAAGTATCATTACCACAGAAGATCTTCGGGAATTCAAAATGGAATTGCTCGATGACATTAAAAAATTGCTTTCCAATCAGTCTAAAGGAAAGCTCAAAAAATACCTTAAATCTTCCGAAGTGATGGAATTACTTCAGGTCAGTCCGGGTACACTTCAAAACCTTCGCGTCAATGGCACATTGCCCTACACGAAAGTGGGCGGTATCATTTACTACGATGCCGAGGAAATCCAGAATGTAATGACCGCAAATCGTGTGCAGCACGGATTAAATTCTTAGGCGATGAATTATATAAAGCTCCTCAACGCGGCTTTTGAAAGATTCTTCTTCGACGACCGCCTCAATCCAACGCACATAAGTCTTTATATGGCCTTGTTCCAGGAATGGAACAGCAGCCGCTTTGCCGATGAGTTTTTTGTGAACCGGCGCGAGCTGATGCGCGTGGCCAAAATAGGTTCTAAATCTACATACCATCGGTGCGTGACCGATCTCGATTCGTGGGATTATCTATCCTATTTTCCATCCAATAATCCATATAAAGGCAGTAAGATCAAGATGGCCATTATCGGGACAAGTGATGAACCGGATATGGGACAGTACAATCCCGAATTGGAACAGCTTGCGGAACGGTACCATCCCATATGTGAACCGGTAGTGTACCAGCACCATCCCACTAATGGACAAGCCGTGTACCCGCACCGTCCCGTGAGTGGACAAGCATTGGTATCTAATATAAACAATACCAAACAAGTAAACATTAATAAACAACCAAAGGGCAGGCAGGTCGTTTTAGATTTTTTTATTGAAAAAAGTTTTTCTGCTGATGAAGGAAAAAAATTCTTTGCACATTATGAAGCAAATGATTGGAAGACTAGCGATGGGAAAGCCATACGGGATTGGCAGGCTTTAGCCGTGAATTGGATGGATAGAACCGAATTATTTGCCAAAGAAAACAAACCAAACAAAAAGGGAGCGTCCCAAAATCGGGACAACCTGCGAACCACTAAAACCAAGGATTATGGACAACCCCTCTAAAATAACCGAAGGCGGCGTGGAATATTCGCTGGGAAAATTTGATGGGAAAAGCGTACTCTACGATTTTCCAAAAATCTTGATTTACCTCAATGCCAAAGGCAAACTCTTGTTCGGCGAAAAGTTTCGGATTTATGATGAGGATAGGGATATATTAAGAAAACTCTGCTCTTATTTCATCAAGGATAAAGACAATTGCAAAACCTATGGAATCGACATTGATAAGGGGATTTTACTTTCTGGACCAGTGGGTTGCGGAAAAACAAGCCTAATGAAATTGTTACGTCATTTGGTTCCGTTGCAACGTCCTTACGAAATGATTCCCTGCCGGAATGTAACCTTCAGTTTTAACCATTTAGGTTTTAAAACTGTTGAAGAATATGGCAATACAAAATTTTACTGTTTTGACGATCTGGGCGTGGAACCTGCCGGAAGGTTTTACGGCAAGGATCTCAATGTGATGGGCGAAGTCCTTTTATCGCGGTATGAACTTTACCTCCAAACCAAGCATAAAATCAAGACCCACGCCACCACGAACCTGAATGCGGAAGAACTGGAAGAACGCTATGGCAACCGCGTTCGTAGCCGGATGCGGGAATTGTTTAATTTGATTGCATTTAATAAGGCGGCTGGGGATAAGAGGAAGTAGGTTAATTTCTGAAAGATTTATATAACAAAATCACTTCTGAAATAAATTGCGCTATAATGTCCTTCAAGCTCTTTGTTAACTCTAAAAAAATATCTTTCATAATTTTAATGGTTCTTGAATGAATAATAATATCGATAGTGCTATGCGATCAATATTGTTGTTATCTGAAATATAGGTGCCTTCATCTATATTGCTCAAAAAACCCAATTCCAACAGCACAGAAGGGCAATGACCAACTGTTTCCTGTAGCACCTGAAAGTTAGCAAACTTCAGGCCTCTACTTTTATACCCAATTGTTTTGCAAAGTACTCGTTCAATTTGATAGCCTATAAAAACAGATGCTTTAGAGAATTTCTCTTGTTTTCTTGAAGCATAGACCTCTATCCCTCTTGCATTGGGATTGTCTGAGTGATTACTATGTAAAGACACAAATAAATCAGCATCTAAAGCTTTTGCCAGCTTGGTTCTATCAGATAGTGAAATGAGCGTATCACTATACCTGGTCAAATAAATATCGAGTGGTTTTTCCAAGTCGTTATTTAACCTTAAAATCTCATTTGCAATAGACAAAACCACATCCTTTTCTTGGATGCCATTTATGCCAATTGCACCAGCATCTTTTCCACCGTGTCCAACGTCAATCACAATTCGTTTTTGAGCACTCGTTTCTTGTCCAAAAATGAAGCACATTTTGAAGAGTAAAATCACAAAACTGACGTTTTTGAGCAGATTTTTCATTTTCAATTTTCAGGTTATCAACAAGTTCCCTTCAAAAATCCATAGGATTTGATGCCAAATAATAACAACGGAATTCAAACAATATCAAATAATATTTTATTCACAAATATTTGATTTTCAGTTATTTATATTCAAATATATGTAAATTTCCAATAACGAAAATGAACCAAAAATTTAATCCGTTCCGTTATGAAAAAATCACACTATTTAGCATCCATTCTTTCGCTCTTATCCACTTCGCTTTTTGCTCAAATTGGTGGCATCGAAGATTCCGTTAACGATGTAGGCGATACCATCAGAACCATATTTCCAATTTTATTAGGTGTCATCTTCTTGGTTGGCTTCCTTTTTAATGCAGGACACTTCTTTGGTGAAAATGCAGACCTGAAAAAAGGTATCACACGCGTACTTGTATTTGTACTCATAGCAGGTGCCGTCGTAGGCATATTTACTTATCTCATAGGAATTGTTGTATAACAATGAAGAAGTTCGAGGTCTATAGAAACATTAGAAAACGGGCAGTCATTTTTGGGCTGCCCATTTCCCTGTTTGCCCTAATGATGGTTTCCATTTTGGCTTCGCTATTAATCATCATCTTCTCTTTCAGCTTTGGGATAATCATTGGTGTACTGGTATTCAACGCTTCCCTATATGTGGCTTTGACAAGAATAACCCACAATCCACAGCTATTTCAAATGGCAAAAGCCTTTCCGCAAATCATTAGTAACAAAAGAATTTCTGGCTTCGATTATGAACAAGATTAACCTTTCGGCATATCAACCCATTGTAGATATTCAGGACAATATCGTATTTGCCAATAATGGCAATGTTATTCTGTGCTACAAAGGTAATCTACCAGAAATCTATTCCTTATCTGAAAAGGATTTTGAGGATATGCACGGTGCTTGGTTTCAGGCATTAAAGTCATTGCCAGTTGGCACTGTAGTTCATAAACAGGATATCTATCTCAAGAAATCATATACTTCAGAACAACTTCCGAATACAACTTTTTTGGAAAAGGCTACCCACGAACATTTTAAAGGTCGTGGACATATCGAGCACAGCTGCTATTTGTTTTTCATCCTGACCAAGAATAAGGCTCTAAACAATCCTAAATATGTCAACCCATTCAGAAAAATTTCAAAGGGAATCGTACAGGAACTGGATGACAATATTAAGAATTTCGCCAACTCGGTAAGTGATTCAGTTTCCTTCATCAACAATAGCCGAAAGATGGATTTTGTTTCGCTTAAAGCGGGCGACATTCAGCAAATGACAAACAATTACTTCAACGGTTTTAATGAAGGCTATGATACCGATATTTTACTGGACAAAAAAAGCGTCAATATTGGCGAAAACCATTTTGATGCCCTGGCCATCAACAGCGAACTGTGCTTTGGCGAAAGTGTACAGAGTAGCAAAACCAATGAGAAATTCACTTCTGACGATTTTGTGTTTCATCAAGGTTTTATTGATGGTCTAGGGCTTACGCTTAACGAAAACCATATTGTCAATCAAATTCTCTATTTAGATGACAAACAAAAGTGGCGAAAGTTGCTCGATAAGAAGGTTGAAGAGCTCAACAAGAGTTCAAATTTCGGTTCGCAGAACAAAGTGGTTCTTGGCAAAATCCAGCACATCCTTGACCAAATCAATGCCGATGATAATGCCCGGATTATTCGTGGGCATTTGAATATTGTCTATTGGGCAAAGGAAGCCAAAGAGCTTGATAAAATTACCTCAAAAATCAAGACAGAATTTAAGGAATTGGATATCATCCCGTATTACCCAAGAGGCGAAGAACGTAAAAATTACCTCCTAAATAGTTACTGCTGTTTCTCTTCCAATTTTTCAAACAACGATTTATATGTGACGGATTTAAAGCACGCGCTTTGCTTGTTCATAAACAACACGAATTATAAATCGGATGCCACCGGAATCATCTTTAACGACCGCGAACATAATATTCCTGTTCTCAAAGATGTCTGGGATGAACGCAAGAAGCGCATTAAGGCAAGAAACTTTGCCATTTTCGCACCAACAGGCGAAGGAAAGTCCTTTCTCGCCAATAACATCTTACGTCAATATTTTGAAAGTGGTATTCGCTTGGTCATCATTGATTTAGGTGGTTCATACACCAAATTCGCTAAACTCTATCCCGAAAAATATACCGTGCTTCGTTACGAAAGTGGAAAGAACTTGGGCATCAATCCTTTTTATATAAGTGATGTAAACGACCTTACACCCGAACGATTGGAAGACTTATCAGTTTTCTTATTTGAACTTTTTGCTTCAGATTTAAAAGTTACCAAAGCACAATCAGTATCGGTTAAAAAGATTCTGCGCCATTATTACGATAGCACTTCAGAAAATCACTCATTGGATGGTTTTTACAGTTTTATAGAAAGGAATCAGAAAGACCTGCTGAATACCCTAAAAATCCATCCCGACTACTTCAATGTTACCGGCTTTTTGCACGTAATGTCCGAATATGTCGGCGATGGTCTATATAGTTTCCTGTTTGAAGTGAGCGAAGACCAAACTTATAAAATCGAAGATAAGCGATTGATTGTTTTTGAACTGGATGAAGTCAAGGATAACAAGGAAATCCTGTCCGTAATGTTAAAGCTCATTAAGTCAGCTATCCAAAGAACTATTTGGAAAAATAGAGCTGAAAAAGGAATCATCCTTTTTGATGAGTTTGCCAAGCAATTGAAGTTTGAAAATGTATTGGAAAGTGTAGAATTCTACTATCAAGCTATCCGTAAACAAAACGGTGCGATTGGGATTATTCTACAATCCATCAACCAGCTTCCGAACAATTCGACTTCAGCAAGTATTCTTGAAAATACCCAAGTCATTTATAGCCTAAACAATGAAAAAGGCTATGACGAATTGGTCAAACGTCTCAACCTATCGAGCCACGACCTGAACCAATTAAAATCCATTAAAAACAATCTATCCGGTCAACGCAAGTACACCGAGATGTTTATCAAGATAGGTAGGGAAAGTAACATCTTCCGGCTTGAAGTTCCGAAGCAAGTCTATGCAGCTTACTTGACCGATGGACAGGAAAATGAGGAAATAATGAAGCTCTACAACGAGCATCAGGATATGCAAAAAGCAATAATTCAATTCACATCTAAAACATAATATTATGAAGACAAAAATCTTAATTATCGCAACGGCATTCATCTTTTTATTGCCCGCACGCGCTGCGTGTCAGGGAATGCCCACTTATGACAATACCAATTTTATCAGCTTGGTAAAACAACTGATAGAATCGGGTAAACAGACAGCTCAGATGATTAAGTCTGTAAAATTCTTAAAAGATGCAAAAGAGAGCATTGAGAAAGTATCAAGCGTGGTACAACAACTCAGAGCGGTTCAGGAAATTGGACAAAACAATCAGCGCCTTATCAACGTAATGCAAAATGATTTACAGGATATTCTTAACTCGTCCTACATCAAACCAGATGAAGTTAGCAGGGTCGTGGAATCGTTCGATGCCATAGTTCAAAACTCTTTGGACACGGTAGATTTTATTGATGAAATCTTATCCAGCGATTACCTAAAAATGAGCGATGCGGAACGTGCTGAAATTCTAAAGGCAAAAGAGCTGGAATCAAAACAAATGGTTTCCACCATCACAACAAAAACAAAACGCTATCGCGACATTATTTCCTTCAGAAAAATGCAGGATAAAGTCAATAACCGAGAAACTGAATACTAAAAATGACCGCGACCATTCTCTTAGGAATCGGGCTGGAATATATCGATACCGTCTTCCAGACCATACAGGCCAGCGACTTTTCGCAATACACCATTGCCGGAATGAAGACGCTCGCTGTTCTGTTCTTTTTGGTCAACATTCTTAAAAAGTACAACGAAGGCGTTGCAGATAAGGACGGTTACACTTGGGGATTGAGTCCTGGTGAACTGGTCAAGAATTTTGCCATCGTCATTTTGGTCATTTTCTCAACACAGGTCTTAGGCTTTTTCGATGGCATTTTAGTCGCTATTGAAGGGCAATATCGAGGTACAGCACCAGCATTATTGCCTTTGCAAATGCAGGATATTCCTTTAGAGGAAGATGTAAGTCTCTTTGATGCCGCGAGTTCCGCAATGACACTATTATATGAAGCCTTGGTTACACCATTGTACGGTTTTAAGATATTGGCTTTCATACTGAGCACCATACTTTGGATACTGGATCTATTCATCTATCCGCTATTCTTGGCAGAACGATTCTTCCTTTTAGGCATAATGCAAGCATTTTTTCCTCTGGTTATTAGTCTTGCCGTATTTGAAAAGTTCCGTTCGCTCGCTTACACGTTCTTCAAATTATATGCAGCCGTGTATATGCTCGTGCCAGCGTTCTTTTTGGTCAATGTATTTATCAATTCCATTTATACGGAAATCAACACCAATTTTTGGGTCAACCTTTTTGGAACCGATACAGGTCAAGGCTTTTTTGCGCCTGTTGTTCAGTTAGGTTCGGTTGGATTTATCGTTTTCTTGAAATTCAAACTGTATAAGCGTGCCACGTCATTCACTCTCAGACTATTTACTGCATAAGGCAGGTTAAAAACAAAAATATGAAAACACCATATAAGAATATTTACAACGTCCTAAAACTGAATCGATTTATCGTTTTGGCGGTTGTTGTCTGTGCGTTGCTTTCCAGCACATTTTCAGTTTGGATGGTATTCAACACCAATCAAAAAGCGCTCAATAGTGCCTTTGCCATTAATACAGATGGCAGTATCATTCCGCTGAAGCTCGTGACCCAAAAGGAAAATTTTCGGGTTGAAGCTTTAGCACATTTGGATCTGTTCCATAACTACTTCTATAACATCGATGCCAGCAATTACGAACGCAACTTGGAAAAGGCGTTGTGGTTGGGCAATAGTTCCGTGGACAATCTCTACCGCCAGAAAAAGGCTGATGGTGTTTACAACAGGTTGCTTCAATATTCATTGGTTCAAAAAGTATTGAGCATCGATTCAAGAATATCTGAAAATGATGGCGCTAACAGTTTTACGACGACAACGATTTTTGAAATCAATAGAGGTTCAATCATCGACACCTATGAATTGGTTTCCACCGGAAACTTGATTATGGTTGACCGAAACTTCCCGAACAATCCGCACGGATTATTGATTACCAACTATTTCGAGAACACTTTAAAAAAACTGAACGATGAAAGTTGAAAGCCGATAATCGGCACTTAAAAACTCACTCTTATGAAAGTAGAAAAAAACAAGATAGTATTTGCAGCGGTATTGGCCGTGATTTTCATATTCCTGATTTCCTATTCTGTAATGGTAATGGGCGATGATAAAAGTGAAACTGAAAACCTTAAACAGACCTTAGTGCCAGATTTGGAAGAGGACCAAAAAGAGTACGATTCCAAACTGGATGCAATTAACGACTTGAAAAAAGTTAGGGAAAATAATGCGCCAAGCATATACGATGAAAAACTAATTGATTCCTTGGGATTTTATGACCCAGATTTACCGGAACGCGAAAAAGAACGTATCGTAGATAGCATCTATGAGGTAAGCAAGATTCAGTATTCAGAAAAGCGATACCAAAATTTGGGACAGAAAAGAACTGTTCGCAAAGTAGTTTCAAAAATTGATTCTGCTGAAGTAAAAAGAGAACAAAAAATTGAAGCGAAAGAATTGGGCTTGGAACATCAATTGTTTTTTGCTGCTTCCCCCAAACCCAATGAAATTTCAACCATAGGGAATACAGATGAAACTATTTACGTGGTAGTAGATGGCGACCAAGTTGTAAAAGCAAATACCAGATTGCGAATGCGCTTGACTAAAGCGGCTACCATCAATGGTAAAAAAATGTCTAAGAACACACCTGTCTTTGGATTTATAAGCTTTCAGACTAATCGGGCTTTAATTGAAATTGAAAACATAAAGCATCATCCTACCAAACTCAAAGCTTTTGATTTATCTGATGGTAGTGAAGGTATTTATGTGCAAAACAATTTTCGGGCAGAAGCGACCACCGAAGTCCTGGACGATATTATTGGCGACATCAACATACCTACTGTTCCGCAAGTAGGTGGTATTACAAAGGTGCTAAGACGAAGCAACCGTAATGTAAAAGTTATGGTATTAAATAATTATAGATTAATTCTAAAACCTAAACTATGAGAACATTTACTCTAATACTGACGGTGTTAATTTCCGCTTTCACAAAAGCGCAAACAACAAACGCACTCGATACTATTTATGCCAACGACACCAAAAATGTAGCGTTGTTTTTTCCAGAACCTATTCGCCAAGGCATAACCGGTTCAGATAATTTTGTATTTACCTACAACCGTGAAAAAGAGCAGTATTTTGGCTTGCTTCAAGCCAAACCTGGGAAAGAAAGCAATCTTCTGATAGTCAATAGAGATGGTGCGATTTTTTCGTATATTGTAAGATATAAAACGCAGCTATCAAAATTCAATTATTTTATTCCGAAGTCAAGTAGTATCGGGAATGAAAGACCAATATTGAATGATTCTATTTCGGTTGTTACTGCTGAAAGCAATGTTGATAACAGGAATTATTATTACCAGAAATTCAGTTCCTATCTTCTTGAAAGAAAGCAGCGTGTAGGTAGGATTAAAAAGCGAACCGAAGGTATAGTTTTGAGCGTTGAGAACATTGTTTTTGATACGGAAGAACTTTACTTTGTCATCCAGATTAAGAATAATTCTACGTTGGATTATGATTTAAATTTCTTAAAACTCTCGGTTGAAACAAGACAGAAGGGGAAAAAGAAATCGTTACAGCGACTGTATCAAGAACCGATTTTTAAACATAATCTGCCTTCTAAAATCACAGAAAATGAAACGGTACGGTTTGTATATGTACTGCCAAAGTTTTCATTGTCCAATGATCGCAGAGCAATTTTGGAACTACACGAAAAAGATGGTGAACGTAATATTGAACTGAAACTATCACATAGATATATTAATAACCCAAATTAATACTGTTATGAAAAAAATTGTTGTTTTCTCGCTCGCATTACTGTTTCTATCTTGTGCTGATTCCGAAACTAAAATCTCGGGACCAAGCACCACAGCCCAAATTGTTATTGAAAGCTTTTATGAAAAAGACGAAGAAACTTTAAAGGCGAATTCCACACCGGAAGGCTATGCCAATTATATGAACATCATAAATATGTTCAATGCGACCAAAAAGAAGGACTCAGATTTTAAGGTGTTACAGGACACGATAATGGGCGACGTGGCTTGGGTAAAATATACCACAGCTTATGATAAAACGCCTGGTGTTTTTAAACTGGTCAAACGGGACGGCAAATGGCTGGCTACCGCAAGAGGTTCAAAGGATAAAGCACCGTTTTAAAACTACTGTTTAAATACTAACATTATTCCTTCCAGTTTTGAAGTCTATCGAGGTACAAGTAACTTTCAACAAACTTTCTATGCTCAGTACTTGCCATTATTTCGACCAATTCCAATGCAGGAATGTAGCTTGCTAAATTCCCGTTTGAAGAAAGGAACTTACCGTCTTTAATATACGTTACTAAACTATCGTTCTGAACTTTCAAGTTCGGGTAGTCCTTTTGCAACTGTTCGCCACCACCAATCCACGTTACAATTTTATGACCGTCTGCAATCCCAGATTTTCCAATTAATTGTGCACCAGCGCAATTGCTCACGGTATATTCTGTTTCCTTATTTTTTTCCTTAATAAAATTTACGATTTTCTCATTGTGGACTTGTGCATACATATCGTAAGCACTCGGAACGAAAAGGGCTGTTAGCTTTGGGCAATCATCGAATGTGTAATCAGGAACAAATCGCATTCCTTCTTCCGTGGTAATTGGATTTTCGGTTTCTGCTATGGTAACGACGTTAAAAAGTTGCCTTCCATCTTCCGTAGGTTTTGTAAAAACATCAGATGTTGCGATGACTTCACTTTGTAAAACACCGTTATACATCAAAAGCCCGATTGTGGGCAATTCCGATTTGAAGGGCTTCAAGTGTTTGGTAAGTGTGTCAGATTTCTTTTCGGTAGCAGTGAATTCTGGATTTTCTACTTTTGAGTTTGATTTGTCTGTATTGCAACCCATTAGCACAATTGTACAAATCAATACTAATATTCTAAAATCTTTCATATATTTTTCATTTTTGATAATTTTATTTCAATAACCTCTTGTGCCACCTATACGCTCTATCAAACTGGCATCCTTCAAATTGTTTAGATGCTTCTGAATCGCAGATTCGTTTATTTGTAAAACCTCGGCAATTCCTGAACGGCTTATTCGATTATCTGAAGCAATTAAAACTTCCTTTTTTTCTATGAGTCAATTAATATCGTCAATTGTGGTATCATTTTGACCACCTTTTAGACCACCCAATGAACTACCTCGATGCAAGCATACGAGGTATCGGAAAAAAATCAGAACAGTGTCAATTGTTTTACCTTGTGTAACACATCATAATCTTTTTCCATTCCTTGAGCACGAACATATTTGGATATGGTACTTTCATCTCTAAATTTACTTACCGTGTTCACAAAATATCCACTCGACCAAAAAGCTCCTCCCCATAAAACTTTCTTAACCTCGGGATGTCTTTGAAAAATCTCTCTTGCAGTGATGCTCTTCAAAATCTTAACAATTTGAGTCGGACTTTTCATCGGAACAGACTGAAGCAAAAAATGAACGTGATCTTTGTCTGTTCCAATCTCTAAAAAATGAACCTCATAGCGCTTTTCTATATCCATACATATTTTCACCAACGTCTGATCAACATTCTTATCAAAAACTACTCTACGATATTTTGCAGGATATACAAAATGATAAAGCAACACCGAAACATTATGCGATTTGTGTATATATTTGCTATCTGACATAAGCAAATATATTACTTACGCTGCAAGCAGCGGGGAATTAAACCCTAAGAGATTAAACCACCTATCTGATCACCTTCTTCTACAGTAGTTTCTTTAGCCGTAAAAGTCATTCTAAGGAAGTTATCTGAAAAGCCAAAGCTCTCTTTGCCATAGTGTTCAACATAAGAGGGATTCCAGAGCCCAATTGTTCCACCAGTTCCAAATCCTTGAAAATTCGCATCAGTCCTTTGTTACGAGGAACTGAAAAGCCCTCGAAAAATTCTTTCTTGCTCCGCAAGGTGTGAGGAAAAAACGGCTTTTTTATATTTAATCACATTCTTGAAATAACCATTTCTTTCAACCATCGGAAAGCCGCTTTTTGATCGTATTTGACTTCCGGCCGTAACAAACCTTCCATATCGCCCTCAAAAGCTGCATCGTTTTCCTTGGCTTCTATATTTTGAAGGAACTCTTTTTGAGAAGGAACTTTGCCAACGGAAAATTCCATATAAACCTTAAAGCACTTGATAATTTCATCAATATCGAGTTTCATATTTCGCCTGGAATAATCCAGATCAAAAAGATCCCGTCCTTTACTGCGCTGATATAGTGCCCTTAGTTTTGTTCCTAAAAGTTCATTGATTTTATATGTTTTAATATCCGCCCTTCCCGAAAACCAGGGATTGACCATATCAAAAGGGAATTCCATCCACTTTAGCACCTTAAAATGTTCTTTGCAGTTGATCTCTAACTTGAGCCGGCGACGCTCATTTTCATATTCCGATGTAAAACGGTACAGTACTTTTGCTCCGTGTCCGCGCACCTGTGTGCGCCTATCTTCTTCAAAAAACGTGATCACTTCACCTATACGCTTCATAATAGGTTTTATAGGACCTTCCTTAATTTGAACAAGATCGATATCCTCGGAATATCTGGGTGCAGGGTTCAGATACAGTTTATGCAAAGCGGTGCCGCCCCGGAACGCAAGCTTTTCCCTTAGAAAATCATCTGAAAAAATTGCTACCAATGCGCGGCTAATAATCAAATCCTGTTCAACCTGTGCAAATTCTTTCCAAGGTGCATATTCCCGCCATTGTGCTATATAGGGTTTTGAAATCATAGGTCAGTTTCTAATCTTAGGTTGACATCCACTTTCCATTTATTATCTACCGAACCTGGTCGTTGTTGTATAGTTGGCTTTAATAAAACCGGATGTATTTTTTGTTTTTCCAAATGTTGAAAAATCAAATTTGAAAAACGGTTCTCTTGATCTATTTGATCCAATAAAAATCCCAGTCGCTGAAGTGTTGCCTTATTGCCATACCAACTCAATAAATCTTCAAGGTCTTTTTGTGTAACTTCTTCCAACAATTCTTCAATGGTAGATAGCATTCGATTAAGCCCCCCTAATTTATTTTGATAATGTATCAAATCTGCCAAGGTCAAAGCCGGACTGGAAATATGATAAGTTCCGGCATCCGATTTTTTGGGAAGTATATTTTTTTCCGGCCAAGCAGAGGTAGTCAAAAAACGGATATCAATAGCCGATTTTTTAATATCCAAAAGTTTGGGAGTTGATGTCATTACATAATCGCGCTGGATTTGTTGATGGCTTGCACCATATACTTTTGCCGCGCTGTAAAACCCCAAATAATAATTACGCCCCAAATACTCAAAAAGTTTCTCGATATACAGGTCAATGGGAAGTTTTCCAAAACTGGAATATCTGGGGGTGAGTATAAGATAAAAACCCTTTCTTAAGTTGAGGACTTTGTTTTTTTCAATCAGATGCGCCAGTTCCTGCCAAATTGCATTTTTGCTTTTGGTGGTCTGTTCCATCAGTTCATCAAGGGAAAAAGAATATTCTTCAATCGATAATAATTTATCAATGCATTCCGCAACCATAGCTTTAGTATTTATTAGAGCAATATATGTTTTTTAGGCATAAAACTAAAATAAATACTATGATATTTAAATTATTTATTCAAATATCGACTTCGCTTCATCATAAACCCGCTCAAAATTAGCCGCTAAATCTGCCTGAGAAAATTGCTTGGATTCTTCAGGAAGTTGCCGTTGAATTTTGGACAATCTAAACTGCACCTTTTTATCCTTTCCATCTGCATAAGTGATAAACTCGCCTTGCTTCAACCGAAAGAAAACGTCCGCCCTTATCTTTGGGATTTCCTTTTCCCCAGTTGTAACCCTTGTATCAAAATCAAGATTATGTCCACGGCTTACGCTTTTAGTCGGGTTTTTGATAATTTCAAAAAAACGTTCGTAGTATTTGGCGGTGTCGGGATCGTTGACCTTGCCGAAAAACTGATAGGACAGATTGCTTAAAATTGCTTTGCTCGCCTTATCCCCATACATCATATCATTCTGTATCTTATCCTGCATTACGTAGATGGTGGCAATATCATAACTCCGCAGGGTTGCCGGAATACGGTGCATATTGAGTAATCGAATGGTTGGCGCCTCTTCCATCAATAGAAAAGAAGGCTTGGAATTGCGCACGCTCATTTGCTTGGTAATGGTGTGAATGATGGTTGCAATTACAGGTGAATAGGATGTATCGTATTTTGGATTGTTCACTACCGAAATGATTGCAGGGTTTTCCTCGCTATTGATATTCAATGGCACTTCGTCTGCGGATAGTGCCATAAAAATATGTTGCGTACTTATTCGCTTCAGCGCATTTGCCAAGGTGCTTTTCACCCCGGCGGTCTGTCGTTCCGAATCCTTTCCACTTATAAAAGCGTCTGCCATTGCTCTTGACGTTGTATTGGTTTCCAAAAACTGAATGAGGCTATCCGTGTCCAAAAATTGGTAAATGGCAATCAAATGTGGCAGGGTGCAGAATTCAGGATAAGATGTTTTTAGTTTCCAGATCAGCCCACCAATCAAACCTTCCGCAGCATCATTAAAGAATTTAGTTGTTCCCGAAGTTCCGCTTTCTCTTTGCTCCAAAAGGTTTTCGATCAATACCCTTGAAACTTCATTTACGCTTTCCTCGTTCTCTAAATAGCGTGGCGCAATAGGATTTACCTTGTGAATGATTTTGTCAAAGGAAATGACCTTAAACGGGATATCCCTGTCCTTAAAAAGTGGATATGCCATTTCCGTTAACTCAAAATCTTTATAGTCGTGGATGATCCCACAAAAGCCCTCTTTTTGAAAATGTTTAAGGAAACCATACACCACACTTTCGGTCTTTCCACTTCCCGCAGAGCCTATGATAGATGCCCCACGTTTTATATTTTCCAGTTTAAAGTTTCCTTTGCTCGTTGCAAAGTTGACGCAATATTTACTATCGCCATTTTTAGGCTCATCCTTTTTATGCAAAAAAACATAGAACCCTGTATTAATAAGCATAAGCGGACAGACCACAACCAATGAAATTAAAATCAGTTCGTTGCCGCTCGAGAGGTAGAACACCAGGGTCATGAGCAAAATCACGCTTAAAATAAAGGCATATCGCGTCAACCTATACAGTATATAATATAGCGTACTTGCTACACCAATAATTAAGAGTATCGTTGTAAGATTATTCAATTGCATAACAAATCTTTAAATTCCTATTGAACTTGATTTGACGGCCACGTCCAAACCTTTGCGCAGCTTATTGAAAACTTTTAGGGCAAGCTGCGCCTGATTGCTCGGAATACTTGGCATTATCGGGATATCCGTTT
Source organism: Autumnicola aciditolerans (assembly GCF_041679265.1). NCBI lineage: Bacteria > Pseudomonadati > Bacteroidota > Flavobacteriia > Flavobacteriales > Flavobacteriaceae > Autumnicola > Autumnicola aciditolerans. The sequence goes on along the minus strand of NZ_JBGFSM010000003.1, from coordinate 91,938 downwards.
CCCGCATCATTTTGAAAGCGATTGCCTTTTCGTTAGTGGGCAATTTCATCAATGAAGCAAAATAGATTTTTGGGTTTTTGATAAAATCCTTACGTGCTTTGTAGATTTCCGCAAAGTTCCGCTGGTAGCCAAAAGTCTTGTCAAAGGTCTTTTCGGCATTTTCAAAAAACTGGTCCCGGTCAAACCCCCGTTTAACTTGTTTCCCTCTCATCTCAACATCGGATACCTTGTATTTGCTCCCGGGCGAAAGGCTGAACGAATTGGACGCATCCTTGCGGCTCACGATAATATGGATATGGCTTTGGCTTCCGGCCTTTCGCATTCCTTGAACGATCCTTTTTCCTTCCTGTTGATGGGGTGCCTGTTTTTCTAATTTTGTGATTTCCCGTTCCCGCTTCCTAACACTTCCTTCCATCGAACCGTTTTCAATATTTCGGATCTGGTTTTTTAGTTGCAATATTTTGGTGGCAAAGGGTTGGTTTTCCTTAATCTGTTTGTCGGTTCCCTTAAACGTTCGTTGGTGTTCAATTTTCGCATAGTATTTAATGTCATCGATGGTCACAGGGCGCCCATTGATTTCCCGGTTGAACGATGCAACATAATCCTTCATCAGTTCACGGGTATATTTTTTAAGATCCTCGCTGTTGTTCTGTAACCTACTTAATTCATACTTCGACGGACTGACCGTGATCGAATAGAATTTAGGTTCGGTCTTTTTGAGTTTGGCACCGTTTCCATCAATATCTTTTACCACTTCTTCCGCTGAAAATTTATCGCCATATTGACTGAAAAAATGTTCCATCTCTCCCTGTTCCAAACCTTGATTTTCTTTTTCCAAATAGCCTACAAAATCTGCCGAACTCTGGGAATAGTTACTGCCAAGTTTTTGAGGTGTGATTGTGATATACATAGTTCAAAAATTACAGTTCGTTGTTGTGGTTTTGCTTTTCGCGAAAACGGACTTCCTTATTTTCTTCCACAAATTTCCTCTCTAAGATCAAGGGTTTCTTCTTGGGTTCTTCGGTCTGAAAAAGGGATTCGATCATCGCCACGGTGGGTCTGGTCTGGGTCTTTTCCATATCCCGCATTATGGCGATCACCGCATTGATACGTTTCTTTAAATTGGCCTCGATCGTCCTTCCGGTCGGGCCCAATTTTTCCTTTGGGGAAATCTCGTTGTAAAAGAAAAAATCGAGCATTGTAGCTAATGCTTCGGTGTGTGATTTGAAGTGTGTCCGTGAAAATTCCTGAAAACGTTTTGCCGTTTCCTTTTTGAACCTGATACCAATAAATGAGTCCATAATTCGCCGATTTGTCGCAAATCCTTCCCTGAAAATGGGCATTCACAGGGCATTTGTCGCAAATTGTAGAAATCTGAATAATCGGCTTATTTTTAAGTATTTAAAAATCAGTTGATTAACAAGGAAAAGGAGTACTTAACATCGCATCGCGTGTTACCCTCTTGCTACTCCTTTTCGTCCCGCCCAGCGGGACAAAAATTTCGTACAATCTGGCTAAAAGCCAATTGCCAATTTCAGGGAAAAGATTTCCCGTTATGTAATTTTTCGATGGGCAGGGTTATCGGCGAAAGTCAAAAAATGGATACCCCTGCGTAAAATTGAATGCTGAATTTCAGCGGAATAAAGATAAGGATTTTTATTGAACTGGATATGTTTTAGCAAAAAAAGACCTCTGAAAATTCAAAGGTCTTTCCGTTCCTATTTGGACAATTTCAGATATTAAACACATAGGTATAACTGTATAAATTCCTTAGTGCTTCTTCCTCGATCATCACATCAAAATTGGTGCAATGCTTTTTTGAATACTTCCGAATATCATCGCCAAATTTTTGCTCGACGTCTTTTTTTGAACTTTCCAAAAGACGTTCTTGGGCATCCCCGTTCAGGTCTGAAAAATTTAGATAGATCATAATTTTTAGGTTTTGAAGAGGTTAATATTCGCTCGGTAACATCAGCGTATTATTCACAAAAAACAACCGTAGTTCATCAAGCGGAAAATCAGTCGCCCGATACCCGTGTTTTTCCAAAATATTATCATTTCCATCCGTGTAGATTATCTCAGCTTCGTAGCCCGTAAAATCCTGTTTGTCCTCGGACAATCTCTTGAAGTCGATAGTAATAAATTCGCTTTGGTTCATCAGGCTTTTTGCGATTACGGAAGCGTCCGTAATGAGCCAAAAACATTCGGCAGCTTCCGCCAAATATTTCAGTCCGTTGGTGTATCGGGTTCTTAATAATGGGATTTGAAATATGGTTTCCGAACCGTGAAAATGTTGCAATCCCTCTTTGATTTCGTTAACTTGTGCTTTCATTGTGATTTCTATTTAAGGAGTTAATAATGAAAAAAGAGGGCGCAACTTTAGACGGAAACGCCCTCTTTAATTTTAGATTACTCGGCTGAATTATTGCCGTTTTTAGTTCCCAACAAAAGGATTTCGCCCGCTTCCACTTCGGTAACATATCTTTTTATACCGTCCTTGTCCTCGTAGCTTCGGGATTTCAGTTTTCCCGTTACCCCGATTTCTTTGCCCTTTCCGGCATATTTTTCGATAATTTCGGCAGTTTTGCCCCAGGCTACAATCGTGTGCCATTCCGTACTTTGGACTTTTTTGCCCTTGGCATCTTTGTAATACTCGTTTGTGGCGAGTGAAAAACGGGCTACCTTTTTACCGCTTTCAAGGTTCGTGATTTGTGGCTCTTGGCCAACATTTCCGATTAACTGTACGTGATTTTTTAAAGTACTCATAATAAAAGAATTAAAAATTAATTAAAATACTATCCGAACCATTCAGACAGTTTGCGTTTATATTTTTTGAAGTGATTTACTTATTATATCCAGAGCGTTTTCCTTTTTTTGTTTTTTTAGTCCCGCTTCCTTTTTGATGTTTTTGTAAGATTTCATACTATTCAGTTTAGATTTACTTCCCATAGAGCCGTCCGCTGTTACCTTTTTTTGTTGCTGATATAGTTGCTAATATTTGGAATTAATAAGGAGTTATAAAAGGGAGGTACGACCGGTTATGCACTCCGTTTAACTTCCAAATGTTGGTATTTTGCTTACAAAAAAACGATTGGGACAGCGGTGGCTCGGGAGTAGGTCTAAATGCCTTTTGTGAAGTATAAAAACATAGGAGGCGGGACTAAATAATTAAATGGAATTCCGATGAAAAGCGGACTCCGTTCACGATTTCGTATTGGAATGGAGTGCGCTTCCCGGCAGCGCGGGAAGGGCAAACGGAATGGAAAGTAGCAATCGGGGATGGTGTTCAAGACCTATGTAGGAAAGCTCTTTGCCCGGAATGGAGCGATTCCTGCCCCTTCGGCAGGCGGACGCGGAATGGAGCGGCAATGTGCTGACCGGGTTATGGAAAAGGATAATCCTCTTGAAGTAGGATTTAAAGCGGACTTGACTTCAAAGCTATAGCCGGGAATGGAGTTTGACTGCTTCCTGATTTTTCTCGGGAATGGGCGGGCAAGTGGAATGGGAATCGGAAGCTTTGGAGTTGTGTCCAAGACCTTTGTAATGAAGCGCTTTTCCCGAAATGAAGCTTTTTCGCGGAATGTAGGGGAATGGGCTGAGTGGGATAATGGAAATGCAATTCTCTTGTTAAATAAGATGGAATTATAAAATTCTATTCAGCTTCGGATGTTAATATTTCACAGGTTCTATCAAGGATTTCTAATAATTCTTTCCAATTAAATATTCTCAATTTATCAAGTTTTTCGTCGTGAAGAACTAAATTATTGATTGATAGCTTTAAATCATTCAAACTGTCAAAATCATCAGGAAACATATGTTTTAAACTTGAACTCTTATAGCGTTCTTGCATTGCTTTAGTAAAGTGTACTAAAGTGTCATTACTAACAGAATTTAAAACGATAAAAAGTTGATCCCCATTTATATACTTTAAAAAATCTTTAGAATATTTCTTTGACTCAAAGAGTTGGTTTAAATCTTCAATATTTTCATTTTCGAGTAATTCCATCAATATATTGCTTTCTGAAGCTTCGGATTCCTCTTTAATAACTTTATGCACAGCAATAATTTTGTCCCGTATTGGTTGCATTTCAGGTATGCTTACAGCAAAATGCGCTAAATTTTCAAAAATCCTATCGTTGATTTCCTTACGCTTTGAAGCTAAATCCAAGCCTTTTAAAAGTATATCGTCGATTTCTTGTGATGTTTTTGCTACTAAGCCATTCTGTGAAAAAAAGTGATAAAAATTTGAGAGCCTATCATAATCATATATAGAATAAAGACCATTTTCAGCATTCCGTAATACGTTTGCCACTAATTTTTCAAATTCATTTCCATCAATAGACCTAAAATTATAAGTAACGAGCCTCATAAATTCCAATACCTCTTTGGGATGTTCTTCGGGCTTTCTTTTTTCCAGTTCATCTATTAAATTTTTAACATCAAGATACCCTGAAAGGATATAAGTATAAATGCTTCCGTAAAATTGAAACTCATTGATTCTACTTTCCACATACCTCAAATAGAATTTTTCAGCATAGGTCGGCTCTATCTCTGGTTCTTTTTTATCTTCTGGAAAGAAGCTATTCATTGGAACACTTTTACCTCTATTTTGATACCAAAAATAAGATGTATTTTCCAGCCCATTAAAATCATTACTCTCATCAGATTTTAAATGACCTCTCTTGAACTCAATTGAAATAAGAGCTGTAAACAGAATAACCTCTTCTTGAAATTCCGTAGCTACATCTTTCAGGCTTCTGTGAATTTTAAAAAGACTCTCTAAAAAGAACGATATAATTCTCAAATTATATTCTTCGTATTCATAAAATATCCCGTAGATATAGTCTTTATTTTGCTTTAAAAATGTAAAATACGCATCTTCGGAAGTATATGTTTTATAGAGAGTCGGAAGGACTTTTTCCAGTTCAGGTTCATAATTCAGTTCTCTGCCTATAACTTTTTCTTTAATCTTTAAATACTGAGCATTGTCATCAATTTTAATTGCATCAGCCAAGATTAAACATTTCAAGTTTTTGTGCTCTACGAAGTCATTTATAAAGCCGAATAATTCTTTTATAGGTATTTGGCATCTTTCAAGGTCATCAAAACAAAGAACTTTATCATTAAACTTTAAGCCATCTAAAGTAACACCACTCAAAATATTACTGAAATCAACCTTGAAAAACTTGATTACGGTATTTCCTATGTTACCAGTTAGTCTTGCTATATTTTTTAAAGCTTTATTTTCAGGTTTTCCAAAAAAAGGAATTAATTTAATCATCAATTGCTGTTGCAACTGCTCTACGGTTTTCAAGCCATTCAACGAAATATATAATGGCTTTAGCTCTTGTTTTTTGACTATTGCGTGCAGCGTTTTTTTCCAAAAAAAGGTCTTGCCACTTCCCCAAGTACCATTAATTAGTAAAGCGTATTGTGTTGCCTCTTTCTTTAAATATTCTTTAAAAATCTCTTCAATATGTGCAGTCTGCATATTGTGGCGTGTTTAACTGTTTAATACTGATCTCAAATTATTCTTGGTTTTAAGCATTCTCCTCTTTTTTAAACTGGTAACAATTCCACAGCCTTACACCAATAATAAAAAATGCTTTTATCTGGTTGGCGTTTCAATTTATTCAAGTATGCCCAATCTGTTTTGTCAATAGTAAGTTTGCTTAAATCTTGACCCTCATAATATTCAATTTCAGACACTTCTGGTTGTAAAAGGATGGCATTCAAATAAGCTACTCTGGCCGAAGCTGCTAATGCATCTTCAATTCTGAAATTTCCGGTCATTAAAAATGCACCACCAAAACTGCGAATACCCAAATTCAAATCTGTAAATTTCTTTTTTGATTCGGCAGTTGGGTTGCGTTCCCTTCTAGCAATAATGGTGCAAGTGTTTATGGAATCCCAAAGTACGTCTGCTTCTGTAAGTTTCCTGCTGCTAAAATCTTTATCTAAACTTCGATAGGATAATTCGGCTTTCGCAAAAGCCGAAAAACTTTTCTTTACCATTTCCATATCTGTAATGTTTTCAAATAGTTTTCCTAAATCGAACATTTGCTTGCAAATTTCCATTGCAAAGAGCTGGTCTTTTTTGTAATAAGGTATACCGATGGTTTCCGGTGCAAAAGCAGTTAGCTTGTCGCCACAAATGGCATTTATAGAAGGTGTTGTAATTGTTGTTGCAGTTCCGTCATACGATAGCCACGGTGTATTTATGGAAGACTCGATTAGCTCAGGGTAGTGCGGACTATCAAAAAGAATGTCCAACAGAATTGTTCCTGGAACGTTCGGGTTATACACCGAATTAAATTCAAAAGTATAATGTGCCTTGGGTACACCTTCCTTGTAGCTTCGACGTTCATTCAATACGTGTTTTTTGAAATGGGAATTGGAAACTACCGCATCAAGAATTTTTTCTAAAGGTTCACGGGTTACACTTGAAATTATATCGATATCGATTGAAAATCGATTTCCTTCTTTGAGCAATAGTACTAGCGACGTTCCCCCTTTAAAAACAAAGTCTAGTCCAGCTTCCTTCAAATGTTCCAATAAAAATAATGCGTGCACCATCTTTTCGAGAATAGTTGCGTTAATAGCCTTGTGTTCTTTTTTTGCACGGAAGCTGTCCAGCCATTCTTTCGTGAAACTTTTATTATCAATCATATTGGATGTCCTCTAGAAAATTTGGAATATGGTTACTTATAAATTGTTTGATTTCCTGTTCTTTCCTACGCCGTTTGGCATAGCTGAACAGTTTTGTGAAATTAATACTGTAGCGGTCTATTATCTTTTCATAAATGTTTATCATTTCAGAACCTTGATAAAAATGAAACAAATCTTCATCTGCAAACAGATCCACCATTATTTTTTCAAGTGTTGCAATAGACACAACTGCTTTTTTATTTTCAAATTTAATAATTGGGGCTCGTGTAACGAGGTTTTTGATGACAACTGGCACGTTACTTTCAGAAATATAAAACTGGATTTCCTTTTCATCGGGGTTAAGAAAAAAATCCATTCGCATAGTATCATTGAGGTAATAATAAAGTGAATCGGCAAATTCCTTTTCTACTTCGACTACAATCATTTCATTGGATGTCTGGTGCTGAGAAAACTCGTTTAGCCATTCGGTTTCCCATACAGCATATTTAATATCCTCATAACGTTCATTTGTTTTGCGAGCTATTTTAAATACGCTATCAGATAGTACTGGTTTATACTTGGGTTTGTAGGATATTACATATAATCCACGTCCAATAGTTTTAATAATATCTTTTTTTTTAAGGTCATAAATCCGCCAACTAAAAGTACTTTCTTTCAAGTCTGGTTCAGATTCCAAATAGAAGTGAAATAGCTCGTCCCTATCGAAGGATTTTCGCTCCTTAAATACCTCTATAATCTTATTTTCTATAACTTTTGGCATAACCTATGTATCTAAACTTTGCCAAATATACAAAAAAGTGGTAAATATTTGAAAACTAATTATTGCCACTATGCAGATAAAGTGGTAAATATTTGAAATGGTTGGTTTTGTCGTTTTTTTAAATACCAACTAAAATTATCGTATGAAATGGTATTTAAAGCGGACTTGACTTCAAAGCTGTAGATGGGAATGGAGTTTGGCCGCTTCCCGACCTTTCTCGGGAATAGGCGGACAAGTGGAATGGAAATCGGAAGCTTTAGAGTTGTGTCCAAGACCTTTGAAATGAAGCGCTTTTCGCGGAATGGAGCTTTTTCTGCGGAATGTAGGGGAATGGGCTGAGTGGGATTGCAAAGCTAACTTTCCAAATAAATTCTTTTGCTCAGAATAAAAAAAATCCAGTTTAAGGTACTGGATAAACCTATTATGACATTAAGCCATTTCATAAACGACATCGAACAGTTTTTTGTCCAAGCGTTCCTGTTGTGAAAAGCTTTTTTTCAATGTATTGTGAAGCATTTGATTGAAAGCATTATAGCCTATCCACAAATTAGGTTTTTCATCAAGTAACAACGCTTCGTTATCCAGAATTTCAAGTATTTCCCGGGATTTCTTTGAAGGATCATTGTTCTTATCGCTACATTCGTACCGGAACAATTTCGTGCTTTCCAGAATTTCTTTTACAAATTCCTTGGTGTCGATGATTTCAAATTCCCTCATTCTGTCGAACTTCTTGGTAATGGTGTAAAATTCATTGTCCAAGAACTTATCGAACAGATTGTTCAACCTTGGCATTATCAGGTCGGTATTGTTCTTACTATGCTTGATGGAAAACTCAATTTCCGCTTGTGAAACGTGTAGGCCATTGGAGCATACTTCCCTATAAAAGCCAAAATGTCCAGAAGTTTTCTCGCTACCATCATAGGAATTCTTAAACCGCAGCATCGGCAGTATCAGGTCTTTTTCATTCTTTACCGAAAATTGGTTGTTATCATCAATGATAAAGTCGGTAATGAAAGACCTATCATTCCTGTTGATTGTCCGCTTCTGATAATTCAGTCTGGCATCGGTCAACATTTCTTCGGCCTTTTTGAAGAAAAGTTCGTTCGGTACGTGGCCGTAGCTGTTCGATACCACGTTGACAATTTTGCCATTCGAAATTATGGCATTTTCAAGTCCCCTTCGGGATTCCATCTGGGTCAGGCTTTTCAAGGATTTCATTTCTGATGGAACGAAGATTTCATCCTGCTGTAAATTTGATAAATACATAACATTTGATTTTAGTTAAACAATTAATATTTAAGCTAGAACCAAACGGAAGATAAAATCTCAGCTCAAAAGGAAACGGAATATAAATAGCGAGTGCGGGAGCGGCTTTATGCCGTAAGCTTTTGATGGGAGTATTTTACGAGTTTACCTTTGCGCATATATTGATTGAATACTATACCTCCCTTTTTAAGGAAAAAAGAAAACCTACTCTTGGGGAGTAGGCTTCCTGTTTTAAGGATTTGAAGTTACCTTAGAGTTCAAATTTTACAATCTGTTCCTCAATTTCGGATTTTCGTTCCTCCAAAGTGGACTGTAAGTGAGTTGTAACCAATTTGATAAGGTTCGTATTGGTCGTTTTAAATTCCAAATTGTGGGAATCCCGGATGTAAAATGAAGCTGAATCCCCTTGGTTATAGTTGAACTTTGTCAACTCGCTCAAGGTCTGGTTCAACCGTTCCCGTTGGGTGGCCAATCCTCTCAGTTTTTCAAAATTTTGGATCCGGTCATCCAAACTGATGGTAGCTTTTTTCGATGCTACCGCTTTTTCTGTTGAAGCAGCTTTTCCAATGGCTTCATCGGTCAGCTTTTTCTGTACTTCCTTTTTAACGGATGCATTTTCCTTTTTTGCAGTTCCGTTTTGTTTTACTGTTGTTGCCATAATTAAAATTTTTAAGTTAAACATTATTTTAAATCGTTTTGGCAGCTTGTAAGGCAACGAGCAATACCAAAACAGGGCATTAACAGCCACAGGGAGGAAGGGGCAAGGTATGAGCGGTTATTTTTCGCAGAAAAATGTTCGGCATCCCGAAGGGCTTGACCTTGACCAAGCGGTGGAAGGTGGCTACATTTGCCCCCGGTTTGGTTTTGGTTGCCTCAGCTGACCGAAACAAAAAATGACTTAACGCAGAAATTTATGGCTCAATACAAAACCTAAATCTGCAAGGGATTATTAGACGAAAAAAAAAGAGTGCCGACTGGATTAGAACCTAAAAGGTGTTTTCCAAATCAAATTATTGATAGTGCACCCTTGTTTCGGCCTTGTCCGTGGTGTTTAATTTACTACGCAACGAACGCATATCAGATGACACTTTTTGTTCGATGACCCTGGCGTAGATTTGCGTTGTGGAAAGCTTTGTATGACCGAGTAATTTTGAAACGGTCTCAATGGGCACGCCATTGGAAAGCGTAACCGTAGTAGCAAACGTGTGCCTTGCCGCGTGGAACGTAAGCTTCTTATTGATTTTTAGGATAGCAGCTACTTCCTTCAAATATTTATTGATTTTTTGATTAGAAAATACCGGCAGCAATTTTTCGCTTTTGTTTTCAGTTCCCTGGTCATACTTTTTCAGGATGTCAAGGGCTTTATCCAAAAGCGGTATTTTTACCGCTTCATCGTTCTTTTCCCTTTTTGTGAATATCCAGTAATCCCCATCGATGCCGCGTACAATATGGTCGTCGCAAAGCAACTTCACGTCGATATAGGACAGACCCGTATAACAGGCAAAAACAAAAACGTCCCTTGTTTTTTGGTGCATCCCTTTTGAAAGCTGACTGGATTCCAGAACTTCAAGTTCCGATTGGGACAGAAATGCTCGCTGGTGTTTTGTGAACTTTAGCGAGAACCTCACAAAGGGGTCTTTTTCGATCCACTCCAACCGAAGGGCAAGGTTCATCATCTTTTTCAAGCGTTCCAAATGTTTCATAACCCCATTGTTCTTTAGGGGCTGGGAGCGGTTTATGGATTTTCCATTACGAAGGAACTGTTCAAAGTCAATGATGAATTTATAGGATAATTGTTTAAGGAAAACATCGTTGGTCTTTAGTTTGTGCTTCAAATACCGTTTGATATAGCGTTCCGTAGTGAAGTAATTTTTCAAGGTGCCGGGCTTGAGTACCGAAACCATATTCTTATTATGGTAGGAAACCAGTTGAAGCAGCGTTTTGTGCTGTTCATCTTCTCCGAGATACCGGGCCTTGATGGCCTGGGCGGTAACATATTTGGATTCGCCCAGAAGCTGTTTGTGACAAGCCAACAAATCGGAATACACTTGGTCAAGGTAAACATTGAGTGCCTTGCCGTCGGAAGTCCTTAGTGTTGACCTTTTGGAACGGGTATCCCAATAGGTAACCGATGTGGATCGTTTTAAACTGATCTCGGCACGTTTTCCATCGACCGTGATACGGGCATAAATAGGTGCAAAATCATCTTTTGCTTTGGCCATACTCAGCCAAAAATGAATGGTAAAAGTCTTGGAAGTCTGCATAAACTCTCGCTTTAAGTGAATAATCGATTTGTTTACGAAAGTCAAATCGCTGCGAAAGTCAAGTCTATTGAATTACCAATGTAGTGAAAATTCCGGTAATAAATCAGGTAACCGAATAGGTAACCTTTGAATTGATATTAAAGCCAATCTTATGATTTTAAGAAAAATGAAAATCCTTGATTTTCATAAGATTAGCTATATTTTGGTGTCTATTGACACCGTAATTGTCGGGGTGGCAGGATTCGAACCTGCGGCCTCCTGCTCCCAAAGCAGGCGCGATAACCGGGCTACGCTACACCCCGAATAAATAGCCAGTGCTACTCAATTCAAAATTTAATATTTCAGATTCCTGATAGACTATAAAATAGGCCGGGAACCGGGCGGTGTTTATCCTGAGCAAATCTTGTAAGAGATTTGTCGAAGGGCTACACCCCAAAAATTGCTTTCGCAATTAATTCAATATTTTTTATTCAAGATTCAAATTCAATACCCCCTGAATAATTATCTTCAGCCTTTTCCGTTCCAAATCACTTTAAAAAAGCAGCCGTGCAACGGATAAATTTATTCCGGTTTTACAGAAGAAAAGAGAACAAATATTCAAAGACTAAAATTTAAGCGGAGAGACCGGGATTCGAACCCGGGCATCCAAAAAGGATGACAGCTTAGCAGGCTGCTGCATTACCACTCTGCCACCTCTCCGTTATATAAAGAACATCGCAATTGTTTTTGCGGATGCAAATGTAGGTTTTACTTATTTACCTTCCAAACTTTCCTTCCGTTTTTCAGCTAAAAATAACAGCTAAAGTTTGCCCCCGGCCTTTAAAGACTTTTACTTCAGAAAATTAGCTGTATCAAGAAAAAAAATAAAAGTCTGTAAATCAAAATTACATAGCTTAACCTGTTATTTTATGATTGCGGTATAAACTGTAAAAAAATTCCTGAGAACAGTTTCAAAAATCTTATCTTCAAAACCTGTAAGTAATGCTGATAACCCCCGGAAACTTTAATTTTATCTGAACCAATTCCCGGGAAGAGAATAAAACATGATCTATGGCAGAAAACCTACTGAAACAACCTATCCTGGAAGAAGACCAGATTCTGAAATTAATCCCGCAGAAACCGCCTTTCGTGATGGTAGATAGCTTATATGAATATACTGCGCTTACCGGTAAAATGGGGTTTACCATTCCACCGGATAATCTTTTGGTTGAAAAGGGAATTTTTTCAGAGCCGGGGGTTATAGAGCATATGGCTCAAAGCATGTCACTGCACCGCGGATATCGTGGATTTATTGCGGGTTTGGATAAGCCACAAACTGGATTTATAGGAGCAATTAAATCTGTGGAAGTGCTGGAATTGCCAAAAGCGGGAAGTACGCTTACTACTTTTGTAGAGATCCTTCATGAAATTATGATGGTGACCCTGGTAACGGCACGTACTGAAGACCAGAATGGGAAATTAATTGCCACATCGGAGATGAGAACGGTCACTGTAGATTAAACCGCCATATTGTAATCCTTCTTTTGTTCTTTATATTTTCAATTTCTAATAAGTGCAAGGTTATTGCTCATAAGATGTTTCAATTTAGAAAATTGAGAAATGGCAGAAGGGTTGGAACAATTGTTGATACTTCTGCCAGAGCGCAATATTGAGTTTTTAAGGCAAATAATTTTATTAATTGATGCGGATACTTAATCTTTTGATGTTTTTTGTGGCCCTTAATGTAATGGCACAGGGGAACCAACTTAACGAAGCTGAAAAGCAACAATTTCAGCAGGAAGTTGCTTCCCGGGTAAGGGACATGGAGACGCTTCAGGCAGACTTTGTGCAAACCAAACACCTGGAAATGATCACCCGGGTTGCGCAGAGTAAGGGACAGATTTTTTTCCGGTCTCCTGATGCTATTAAATGGCAGTATTCCGAGCCCTTTCAATATACCATTCTTTTTATGGATGGAAAACTTTATATTAATGATGACGGGCAAAAAAGTATAACAGAAGCATCGGCAAACAAACTATTTGGAAGAATGATTACCATGATTTCCGAAACAATGAATGGCAAATTACTGGGAAAAGCAGATAATTTTGAAGTAATATACTTTCGTGATAATTCACAAATTTGCGCCAGCCTTAAGCCCAAGGATGAAGTTATAGCACAAATGTTCAGCAAAATCTTAATGCGCTTTAACAATGAATTCATGGTACAGTCTGTACAACTTATTGATGAAGGTGGAGATTCCACAGAAATCCATCTTAAAAATGTACAGATGAATCAGCCTTTGGATGGTGCTGTTTTTCAGCAGTAAGGAAAAAAATTCGCTGCCATTTAAATTCTCGTGTTTCCAATGAAATTCTTCCTATTTTAGTCAATCAAAAAAATCAGGCAAATGCTGCTACAGGATTTCTATTCCGTTTTAAAAACCTTTCAGGAAGATGGAAAAACAATTACCCATCTCAGGATTAATAAAAACCATGAACTTTACAATGGGCACTTTCCCAGCAGGCCTGTAACCCCGGGAGTGATATTAATGCACATGTTTCGTGAAGAAATGGAGCGGTTAACTGGTAAAAGGTTAAAATTGTCCAAAGCTTCCAATGTAAAGTTTATGGCCGTGGTAGATCCTAATATAGACGATGTGCTTGTTTTAGAATCTGAAATGGAAGATAATAAAGAGACTGTAGAACTTAGAGGGATGGCAAAAAATAATGGTAATATTTCTTTAAAAATCAATGCCAGCTTCAAATAAATTTCCACCTGGTCACACTGCGTCTGCTTAAATTACCAGGTATTTCAGTGGGTTTTACAGGTTTTATTGCATTACTTATACGGATTGTGTTTTATTTCTTATTTTCGGTTTTAAAGCCAAACAGGTTATAAAGCCCCAGATGTCCAAACTTTTTCTGAAAATCTATTCTCTATTAAAACAGCAGAAGTTGGTAAGTTTTTCTGTTCTTATTATTCTGGCCGCTGTTTTGTCTTTTTTTGCCTCGAAAATAAAATTTGAAGAAGATATTAGCCAGTTAATTCCTTCTGGGGAAGATCACCAGGTGTTGCGCAGGGTTTTAGAGGAAACTAAATTTTCAGATAAAATCATCGTTACAATTTCGGCTTCTTCCGAAAAAACAAACCCTGACCGCCTTACCCGTTATGCAGAAGAATTTATTGATTCGCTTCAGGAAGAATTGCCAGAGTATATTGAAGAAATAGAAGGGGAATTGCCTGAAGAAGGGGTTTTGGAGGTGTATGATTTTGTGTATAATCATTTGCCTTTATTCTTAAATTCTGAAGATTATCAAGAAATTCAGGCAAGGATTACAGAAGACAGTATTGCCAGATATTTGAGAAAAGATTATCGCAACCTCATTGCTCCCACCGGTCTTGTCACCAAAGAATTTATCTTTAAAGATCCTTTGTCTGTCACCAACCTGGGCTTAACCAAGCTACAGGAGTTGCAGGTGGGGAATGAATATGAACTCTATAATAATTTTTTACTTACCAAAGACAGGCAGCATTTATTGCTGTTTATTAGCCCTTCTCTGCCGGCTTCAGAAACGGTTAAAAACAGGCCTTTTATTAACAGGCTCTGGAATATTCAATCTTCTCTTAATCAAAAGTATGAAGATGTGGAAGGAGATTTTTTTGGAGGGGTTTTGTATTCCCTGGCCGGAGCAAAAATTATTAAAGATGACCTCCAGACCACCATCGTTATAGCCTTTGGAATATTACTGCTATTACTTACTATTTATTACAAAAGGTTTAAGGTGTCGCTTATTATATTTCTACCCAGTGTGCTGGGTGGGCTTGTAGCCGTGGCACTTTTGTATTTCCTAAAAGGGAGCATCTCGGCAGTTTCTTTGGGTTTGGGAGCCATCCTTTTGGGCATCAGCCTTAATTATTCCCTGCATATTATAACGCTTTACAGAAGTAATCTCAATATACGGCAGTTATATGAAGAAGTAACCAGGCCCGTTTTAATGAATAGCCTTACCACCTCGGTTGCTTTTTTATGCCTGCTGTTTGTACAGAGCAAAGCTTTGCAGGACCTGGCAATTTTGGCAGCGATTAGTATTTTTAGCACTGCAATCTTTGCTCTTGTTCTTGTGCCTTTGCTTTACAGGATTCCTTCCTCTCTGGAAAACCAAAAGAGTGGTTTTTTCCATAAGTTTGCAGCCATAGATTTTCATAAGAAAACCGTCCTGGTGGTACTGGCGGGAATTCTATTTGCAGGTGGACTTTTCTTTTTTACAGGCGTTAGATTTAATAACGATATTTCCAGATTAAGCTATGCTCCTGAAGAACTAAAGAATACTGAAGAAAAAGTTTTGGGGATAGCAGGAAGGTCAGGAAAAACAAATTTTCTGGTAAGTTATGGCAATACGGTAGATGAAGCACTACTGCACAACTATAATCTTTATACCAGGCTGCAGGAAATGCAGGAGGCGGGAGAAATTAAAAATTTTAGTAGCATTGGGGGAGTGGTTCTCTCTACCAATACCCAAACTGCACGAATAGCCAGCTGGGATGAATTTTGGAGTGGAGGCAAAAAAGAACAACTGAAACAGGATCTTATTGATCAGTCCGAGAATTACGGTTTTAAAAAGGAAAGCTTCAACACTTTTTACCGGCAACTGGAAAAAGATTTTGATCCTATTCTCTTAGACGCCTATCGAAATACTGCCAATCTTTACCTTAATAACTTTATTTCCATAAGCCCGGATTTTGCAACAGTAACCACCACGGTAAACCTTCCCGGGGACAGCTCCGTAGATCTTGCAAAAGAACTGCAGGATATGGAAGGCCTGGTGGTGGTAGGCCGCAAGAGGATTAACCAGGGTTTCCTGGGAAATCTTAAAAATCATTTTAATCAGCTAACGGGGATTTCCATTTTTGCCGTTTTCCTGGTTCTGCTTATGTTTTATAAAAGCCTGGAAATTAGTTTGCTCACCATATTGCCTGTATTGGTGAGCTTGTTTATTAGCCTCGGAATCATGAGTGTTTTTCAACTTGAAATTACCATGATAAATATTATTCTTACAGCTGTTATTTTTGGTCCTGGGCTGGGCTACAGCATTTTTATAACCAATGCAGCGCTTAAAGAATATGAAGAAGGGCTGCCCGTACTAAGTACCTGCCGCACTTCTATTTTATTAGCTGTATTTACCACTATAATAGGAACAGGCGCCTTGCTCTTCGCTACACATCCCGCTTTACGCTCTGTTTCGCTAATTGTGAGTATTGGGTTGCTGACGGCTGTTTTTGTGGCTTTTGTGTTGCAGGCTTATCTTTTCGATTTTCTGTTTCACCGCAGGGCAGAAAAAGGTCTTGCCCCTTTCAGGCTGAGAAACCTGATTTCTAATCCTAAAAAAAAGGTTTCTTTTAAAAACCAGTTATACTTTAAAAGGCTTGTGCTGGATAATTACCGCTTCAAATCTGTCTACAGGCAAATGCAAAAGACGTTTTCTGAACAAAGAGAACGTTATTTGCGAATTTCAGGCTTTATAGAAGACCAGGACAAGGTGGCGGTATTCCATTCCGGTTACGGAATGCTGGCTATTTATTTAAGTTATAAACATCCTAAAAACCAGATCACGGGATTTGAAACGGAAGATGCCAAATTAAGAATATCGCGCAATGCATTTAGGAACGGTCATGATTTCCTTTGTTTTACAAAGGAAATCTCGGCTTTAAAAGATGCCGGAATTTATATTATTGAAAAATCTGATAACAATTTCCAGCAGGAGCTGAAAGAAATGATTCGCAAAAATGCTCAAAAAGTGATTATTCTTGACCCTGATTATTCTTACCGTTGGATCCTGGACCTGAATTTTGAGATTACTTACCGCCAGAACCATATTATCGAATTGCGGAAACTCTCCTGATAAGGAATTTTTTTCTCATTGATATTTGGCTAATATATGCAATGAAATATAAATTTTAAACATTCACTTTTTTACAAACCAGCACTATTTTTTCTTCTTCTAGACTGGTGGTAAAAAACAGGTAATCTTTCCCGCCATCCTTAATTTTAAACTTTTTTCTTATTTCAGCTACAGATAGAGGGAAATTACGTGTAGTGATATTGGCCTTTTTACCGCTGAAGTTTTTCTTTAAATCTTTCTTGTTAAATTCCATGATATCAACAACTTCAAATGCCCTTCCTGGGAAATTTTTTATTTTATCTGAAGTGTATAGATGAGAATTGACCTGTAGTTTTTTAGTTTGGGTGACTTCAGCAAGCTTTTTAAAACAACCGCTTTTCATGATGGCTGCATTGGGCTCGTACAGGTATTTTTCCGGAAGAGAATATGCCGTTTCCCTTTTTTCTGCTGAAAGCACCGCTTCAAACCACTGGTTTCCTTTCTTCTGAAAATTTATGGTTTTCACTTTTATTTCTTCGGAAGCATTTATTTGAAGAAGCCATAGCAATTCTTTCACTTCATTTTCTACGGCAACAATATGGATTTCCGCAACGTTTTGAAGTTCCTCTATACCCGCATGTAAATCCAGCAGGGGAGAAGTCTTTATCAGAATATGTTTGCCACGGGCCCACAGAAGTTCAAGATGAGCCGGGATATCCGGCTGGCAATCGCTTAAACGGAAAACTTTTCCCCCATGAATATCTCTGCGGGCGGGATCTGCAAAAATCCAGTCATAAACTTCAGAAGCATTCTTTAGCAAATCCATTGCGTTAACATTGTTGGCCTGGATATTTTGTGCTTTTAATACTTTAAAATTATGGGCGGCTATTTCAGCTAAGCCTTTATTAATTTCACAATAGCTAAGCTTTTCGACTTTTTGGGAGAAATAAAAGCTGTCTATGCCAAAACCACCGGTGATATCCAGCAGGGATTTCCCAGAAATAAGGCTGGCCTTATATTCCGCAGTAACTTCAGAAGAAGCCTGTTCCAGATTAAGGCCGGGCGGGAAAATAATATTTTTGGTACTGAAGAAATCAGGAAATTTTTTTTCAGCAGTTTTTAAACCGATAATTTGAGTGGCTATCTCCTGAATGGAAACTTCCGGAAACGGACTACCCTTCAGAATAATCCTGGAAAGATCTGAATGCAGATTTTCCCGGATAAATTCCTGAACCGCTTCATGAAGTAAAAATTTGTTCAAAATGTAAATTTAAAGATCCCTGGTAAGCCTTTTTACAATTTTGTATTCGCTTAAAGATTCCTTTGCTATTACTTTAAGGGCAGTGTAGAAGGGGACAGCCACCACCATTCCTCCAATTCCAAACATAAGGCCGGCAATAAGAATAATAAGGAAAATTTCCAGTGGATGTGAACGCACGCTCGCTCCAAAGATCATTGGCTGGGAAATAAAATTATCTATCAACTGGCAAATGCTGTAACCAAGCATTACGTAAATTAAGCGCGGCAGGATCACCACAGAAAAGTCGGCGCCAAGGTTGCTTGAAATCACAAACAGGGCCATTAAAATTCCGGCAAAAAGCGGTCCCAGGTATGGCACCAGGTTTAAAAATGCACAAATAAAAGCGATCGCTATGGGATTTCTTATTTCGTAAACACTCAACAAAATCGTGTAAAGGATAAAAAGTACCGTCACCTGCATGGTAAGGCCAACAAAATACCGGGAAAGAAGGATTTTAATTTTATTAAATACCCTCTGGAATTTAAGTTCTTCCCCATGATTTGCAAATACTAAAATACTGTTAATCATTAATTTGCTGTCCTTCAGTAGAAAAAAGGAAATAAAAATTATGGAGAAAATAGCGATTAAAGTGGCTCCAAGTAAACTAAAAACATTGTTTAGAAATTTAGGAATGGCGGTAATATCAAAATTTCTTACAAATTCGCTTTGTTTAAGGCCTTCGATTATATTTATTTCTTCCACGCCAAGATAGCTGTTTATCTGCGTGTTAAGGTCATTAAGGTCGCTCCTGAAGGCGTCCATGTCTATCCTGCCCAGGTACTGGCTTTGCTCTATCACAATAGGGACAAAAACATAAATTAACCCTATAAAAAGAGATAGTACGAGCAGTAAGACAATAATAACCGCCAGCTGGTTTGGCAGCCGCAGCCTATATTTTAAAAATATTACGATTGGCCGGCCTACAAGTGAAATTACTGCCGCCACTGCTATATAAACCAGAACCGACTGTATCTCGTATAAAAAATATAGAAGGATAATAATACCAACCATTATTCCGGCTGCACGTAATATCCCGTAAGAAAGTTCTTTTGCGTTCACGGCGTAAATATATTATTTCTAATTTAAAGAATGGAAGCTTTTAGTGATTTCGTACAAAGCAATTGCTGCGGCCTGTGCCACGTTCATACTGCTGTTATTGCCAAACATATTAATGTGCAGTACTTCATTGCAAAGAGTAAGCACTTCCTCCTGAATACCATGAATTTCGCTTCCCAGGACCAGGGCAACAGCTTTCCTGGATGAGAAATCTGCAGATGCTAGGGATGCACTTTTACTGGTAATTTCCAACGCGCATACATGGTAATTCTGTTTTTGGTAAAAATTTACCGCTTCCGGCGTAGAGTCAAAAATTTCAAAATTCACATATTGATGGGTGTTTCTGGCAGTTTTCTTTAGCCTATTGCTGTTAAGGTTAGGGGAGATCCCACAAAATATAATTTTTTCAAGGCCAAAAGCATCGGCCAGCCGGAAGAGGCTTCCAATATTCGCTTCGCCAGAAACATTATCCAGGATCATAACCATGGGAAATTGCTTCTTATCGAACCTGGATTGATAATGGGAAAGCTGGTCACTCAATTTTCGAAAGCGTATTTTATAATGTTGGCACCCATTTGTAGGGCTCTTTTGCGTACTTCTTCGGGATCATGATGAATTTCCTGGTTCTCCCAACCGTCTCCCAGGTCACACTCATACGTAAACAGCAATACCAGCCGGTTGTTATCAAAAATGCCAAAGGCCTGTGGTGGTTTGTTATCGTGCTCATGTATCTTGGGCAGTCCGTTAGGAAAATTGAAAGCACTGCTAAAAATAGGATGGTTGGCAGGCAATTCTTCCAGTTCTTTTTCCGGAAAAACCTTTTTTAATTCCTTCCGAAGATATTGGTTCATCCCATAATTATCATCAATATGAAGAAAACCACCGCTTAAAAGATAGTTCCTGAGGTTTTTGGCTTCCTCTTCACTAAAAAATACATTTCCATGCCCCGTCATATGCACAAAGGGATATTCAAAGATAGCTGCCGCCCCCGGAGTCACCGTTCCTGGTTTGGGCTTTATAGCAGTGCCAATATTTTTATTGCTGAATTCAATAAGATTAGGAAGGGAGGTGGGATTGGCATACCAGTCTCCCCCGCCATTATACTTAAGAAGGGCAATTTGCTGGGCATTGCCATAGTAAGCTGCACAATAAAAAAGAAGAAGCAGAAGTACTTTTTTCATTATGGTTTTTTAATTCCTTAAAAGTATAAATTTTAAACGAAGAAAAAGCTTAATCCTGGTTCGCAAGTGCAAAAGTATGGCAGGCGGCAATAGCAGCGGTCTCCGTTCTCAAGCGGCTGTTCCCAAGGCTTACCGGCTGATATCCTTTTTGTAGTGCCAGCTCGATTTCTTCCGGAGAAAAATCGCCTTCCGGGCCAATAAGCACTATTGCCCTGGATCTTGGGGAGACTTTATTTTTCAGCAGGAAGCGTTGCTGATGATCTTCACAATGAGCAATAAACTTATTTTCTTCCTGTACCGATTCTAAAAATTCGGCTAAATTTCGCGGCTCATTAAGTTTGGGCATCCTGTAATGCAAAGATTGCTTCATCGCGCTCTGCAACACTCTTTCAAAACGGTTTAATTTCACCACTTTTCTTTCGCTGTGGTCACAAATTACAGGAGTGATTTCATGTACCCCAATTTCTGTGGCCTTTTCAAGAAACCATTCAAAACGGTCATTCATTTTGGTGGGCGCCACGGCCATGTGCAGGTAATAAGGTGCCGCAGCTTCAATTTTTACTTCTATGACTTTGGCCAGCGCCTGGTTTCCTGTTTGTATTAATTCAACGGTAAATAACAATCCTTCTCCATTGGTCACTTCCAGAAGATCCCCTTCTTTCTTACGAAGAACTTTGGTGATATGTTTACTTTCGTCTTTAGGAAAGAGAACCTGGGAAGCTGTTTCAGTTAAACCGGGATGATAAAATAGCTGCATCTTTTAAAATTTATAGCGTGCCTGTGCAGTAGTGGAGAGCTCTGAAAAATCTTTCTTGAGGAATTTGTAATGTCCTGCGATGGCAATCATCGCTGCATTATCTGTAGTATATTCAAATTTTGGTATAAAACATTTCCAGCCGTGTTTTTTTTCAGCTTCCTTCAGCGCATTTCTAATTCCGCTGTTTGCAGAAACGCCCCCACCAATGGCAACCTGTTTAATTCCCGTTTCTTTTACAGCTTTTTTCAGCTTGTCCATCAATATTTCAATAATCGTATATTGGATAGAAGCACAGATATCCATTAAATTTTCTTCCACAAAATCAGGATTTTCTTTAGTTTGCTTCTGAATAAAATATAAGATCGCTGTTTTAAGTCCGCTAAAACTAAAATCAAGCCCGGCAACCTTTGGTTTTGGAAATTTAAAAGCCTTAGGATTTCCCTCGCGGGCATATTTGTCTATAAGTGGCCCTCCGGGATAAGGAAGCCCCATAATTTTCGCGCTTTTATCAAACGCTTCTCCCACGGCATCATCTGTGGTTTGCCCTATAACTTCCATTTTAAAGTAATCTATAACCTTTACAATTTGGGTATGCCCGCCACTAATAGTTAAAGCCAGAAAGGGAAATTGAGGTTTATCAAAGCCTTTCTCCTCAATAAAATGTGCCAGGATATGGGCCTGCATGTGATTGATTTCAATTAAGGGAATATTTAAACCCATTGCCAAAGACTTGGCAAAAGAAGTTCCTACCAGGAGGGAACCCATAAGGCCGGGGCCACGCGTAAAAGCAATTGCAGATAAGTGTTTTTTGTCGATATTTGCCTTAACCAATGCCTGGTGGATTACAGGAACAATGTTTTGCTGGTGGGCCCGCGAAGCAAGTTCGGGAACCACCCCGCCATATTGTTGGTGCACTTCCTGTGTGGCAACAATATTAGAAAGGATTTTACCGTTACAAAGTACAGCTGCAGCCGTATCGTCACAGGAAGATTCAATAGCGAGAATATAGATGTGTTGTGGTGTCATCAGGAAAATTAAAGAGGCATAGAAGTTGCTAATTTCGTACAAATTTAAAACATAAAAGCGTATCAAAAAATTTTGGAAAATATTAAAAAGAGTGGTAGTTGCGCTTCTTTTGTTTTTTATACTTCTGCTTATCGTATTTTCTATTCCCGCCGTGCAAACTTCTGTCGCGGACAGGATCACAAAATCTCTTCGCAAAAACAAAGATATTAATATTAGCATAGACCGCGTGAGCCTTTCCTATTTTGGAAATATAAAGGTAAAAGGCATTTATGTGGAAGACCATCATCTGGACACCCTGCTTTATGCCGGCGAGGTCTCCACTTCTGTTCTAAGCCTGAGAAACCTGCTTAATAACAGTCCCAATTTTGGAAATACCGTAGTAGAAGATCTTACGCTAAAAATGAAACGCTATGAAGGCGAAGACAGGGATAATTTAAGTTTGCTTATTTCCAAATTAAAGAAGGAACCCACAGGAGAACCTCCGGCTCCATTTACACTGCAGGTGGAGGATGTGCAGATCCTTAATAGCAACTACAGTTACCGGGATGAAAATCTGGATACTGAAAATGTGTTATTACTGGATGATCTTAATTTGAATGCCGAAGATCTGCTGATAGACGGCGAACTTATAAAAGTGAAGATTACTTCTTTAAGTGCTGAAGAGCGGCGGGGGATTGCGGTTACCAATTTAAACACAGCGTTTAGTTATACCCCTCACCACATGCAGTTGCAAAACCTGGTGCTTAATACTGCAAATTCTGAAATAAAGGGGGATCTAAACTTTAACTACACTAGGGAGCAGTTTTCAGACTTTGAAAATAAAGTACAGGTAAATGCCCTTTTTAGGGAATCTTCTATTTCCAGTACAGATCTTCAGGTCTTTTATGATGGTTTTGGAAATGGGGAACTTGTAACTTTTAACACCCACATGACAGGAACCCTGAATGATTTTTTCCTGGAAAACCTGGAGCTGGAAGGCATGGACCGTAGTGCCGTTTATGGCAACCTTGAAGTACAGGGGGCTTTTTCACAACAGGCAGAAGATTTTAGGATCTCCGGGCAGTTTGAAGAATTCAATTCCAATTATTACGACCTCGTAAACCTGCTGCCAGGCCCGCTGCTTGGAAACCTGCCCCAAAGCCTGAGGGACTTTGGAAATTTAAGGATGAGCGGTGAAGCGGTTTTAACCGCGACTTCACTCGTGGCCGATATTCTCGTTAATTCCCAGTTGGGATCTGCCGATGCCGATTTTGTTTTGCGCAATTTCGATAATTCCAACACCGTGAATTATAAAGGAAATCTAATTTTCCGGAATTTCAATGTCGGCCGTTTGTTAAACAACGAAAAACTTGGAAAAACCAGTTTCAACCTGGATGTGGATGGAAGTGGCTTTAAAAAAGAAAATATCAATGCGCAGCTTCGGGGAGCAATTTCAAATTTAAAATATAATAATTATAATTACAAGAATATCAGGGTAATTGGAAATTTAAGGAACCCGGTTTTTAATGGTAACCTGGTTTCCAATGATCCAAATTTGAAAATGGAATTTAACGGGCTTGTGGATGTTTCAGAAGATATAAATGTATATGATTTTGAAGCTTCTGTGGGATATGCAGATCTCAATGCCCTTAACTTTATATCCCGTGACAGTATTTCGGTTTTTAAGGGCGATGTGATTATGAATATGAAAGGTACCAATATAGATAATGCCTTCGGAAATATCCTGCTGCTGAATACTTCTTACAGAAACCAGAACGACCTCTATTATTTTGACGATTTCAGCATAGTATCTTCATTTGAAGGAAATGTTAGAACCATTGCCATAAATTCACCAGATGTGATAAGTGGGCAGGTGCAGGGGGTTTTTCAGCTTCGGGAAGTAGGAGCGCTTTTTGAAAACTCCCTGGGTAGCATTTACACCAATTACGAACCCAGGACCATTACCACCAATCAATACATGGAGTTTGATTTTGATATTTACAATAAAATAGTGGAAGTTTTTTATCCTGAAATTACACTGGCTCCTAATACTTTTGTTCGAGGAAGGGTGGAATCTGATGAATCTGAATTTAAACTTACCTTCAGGTCTCCAAAAATTGAAGCCTTTAAAAATATGTTCCAGGAGGTAAACCTTCAGGTGGACAATACTAACCCCATCTATAATACTTATTTTGAAGCAGATAGTGTTTCGACCGATTTTTATAATTTTTCGGAATTCAGTTTCATAAACGTAACCCAGCGGGATACTTTATTCATCAGGTCTGAATTTCAGGGCGGGAAAAATAACGAAGATGTTTTTAACATCAACCTCTTTCATACTATCAATGAGAATAACAGGTCTGTTGTGGGCATACAGCGCTCAGATCTTAAATTTAAAAACAATGTTTGGTATCTCAACGAAGAAGGTAACAAAAGCAACAAGGTTGTTATTGAAGATAACTTCAGGAATATCGTGATCGATTCGCTGGTGATGAGCCATAACAATGAAGAAATTAGGTTAAGCGGGATGATGAGAGATTCTACCTATAAAGATTTTAATATGGAGTTTGAAAATGTAGAGCTTAACAAAATCACTCCAGACATAGAAAAGCTTGGGCTTTCCGGAAGAATTAACGGCAAACTGGACCTGCTTCAGGAGAATGGCGCGTACTATCCTAATACTTCCCTGCGTATAGACTCTCTTAATGTAAATGAGATTCTATTGGGGAACCTGCTGATTGAGGTGGAAGGCAACCAGGATTTAACCAATTATAACATTAATGCCCACCTTAAGAAGCAGGGCGTAGAGTCCCTGAAGGCCTTGGGAAATATAAATGTGGCAGGCGCCGTTCCCACCATAGACCTGGATATAGACCTGGAAGAATTAAATCTGGCCGCTTTTAGTCCGCTGGGAGGAGAGGCCATAGGCAATATAAGGGGACGTGCAACTGGTACCGCAAGGCTAGAGGGTAATTACAAAAACCCTGAATTTGGGGGGCAATTGGTTTTACAGGATGCAGGGTTAAGCATTCCTTACCTGGATGTGGATTACCGCTTCCAGGATATGGCGCAGGTTAATCTCTCCAGGCAGCAATTTAATTTTGATAACATCAGGTTTACAGATACCAAATACAATACCCGCGGCATCCTTAGCGGCAATATCTCTCATAAAAATTTTACCCAATGGTTTCTGGATTTAAATATCAATACAGACAGGCTTTTAGTTCTGGATACTGAGGCAGAGGAAGATGCTCTTTACTACGGAACAGCTTTTATAGGTGGAGACGCTTCTATTAAAGGACCTACAGACCAACTTTTAATGGAAGTAAATGCCACAACAGAAAAAGGTACGGTTTTTAAAATCCCTCTAAGTGATACCGAATCTGTGGGTGATAATTCCTATATACATTTCCTTAGCCCGGAAGAAAAAGCAGCCAAACTTGCCGGGGAAGAAATTGTTTTGCCTGAAGTAAAGGGGCTGGAAATGGTGTTTGATCTTGATGTGACCAATGATGCCGAGGTGGAAGTGGTGATAGATAAAACCAGTGGAAGTACTTTGCGCGGCCGTGGGGCAGGAAACCTGCTGCTGGAGATTAACACCAACGGTAAGTTTAACATGTGGGGAGATTTTATTGTTTATGAAGGTGTTTATAATTTTAAATATGCCGGGCTGGTCCAAAAGGTTTTCCGTGTAAAATCCGGAGGAAGCATTAACTGGGACGGGAATCCTGTACGGGCTGAACTGGATGTGAGCGCGGTGTACCAGTTAAATGCCAATCCTTCTGTCCTGCTGGAAAATCCCACCATCAACCGTAAAATCCCTGTAGAAGTGGTGATTAACCTGCAGGGTCAAATCGTACAGCCTGATATTACTTTTGATATTGACTTTCCAAGTGCCAGTTCTGTAGTACGCTCTGAGCTTGAATATAAAATTGACGATCGGGCCAGTAAGGAATTACAGGCTTTATTCCTGGTTACCCAGGGTGCTTTTTACAGTGAATTTGGCATAAATCAAACAGCTATTACAGGGACGCTGGCAGAGCGGGCTTCCAGTATTGTGAATGATATTTTTGCAGATGAAGAAGGGAAGTTCCAGGTTGGGGTTAATTATGTACAGGGAGACCGTACTCCAGATCAGCAAACCGTGGACAGGTTTGGGCTAACCCTCTCCACCCAAATTAGTGACCGCGTTTTAATAAACGGGCAGGTTGGGGTGCCTATCGGCGGAGTTACGGAATCGCTGATTATTGGAAATGTAGAGATAGACTTTCTTTTAAATGAAGACGGTACTCTGCGCGCTAAAGTCTTCAACCGTGAAAATAATATCCAGTTTATTGGAGAAGAAATAGGTTTCACCCAGGGAGTGGGCTTATCGTACTCGGTAGATTTTGATACTTTTAAAGAATTGCTTCGGAAAATAGCAGACAGTCAATTTTCTAAGGCTAAAAAAGAAGAGGATGAGGAAGAAACGAACCAACAATCTCTTGCGCCTGATTATATTAGTTTCCCTGAAGATTAATTACGTGGTAATAAAGCAAAATGAAAAAAGGGAGCAAAAATTAATTCACTCCCTTTTTCAGATTAGTACATCTCCCCAAATGTAGCTAACCCAAATATATTTTAAGCGGCACGAGTGCCGGTAAATAGTATATTATATTATTGAAATTGTATCTTTCTAGGACTTAGCCTGAAATCTTTCAGGATATGATCGGCTCTTTTGCGGGACACTCCCATCCTAAGCAAATGGGTAAGGATACATTCTTTAACACAGGTTTTTACTTCACCTCGATTTATCAGATGATTAGAAATTCTGGTGTAAACCTTGTCATAATGCGAAATAATTTTAGTAGTCACATCCAGGAGGACGTTTTCTTCAAAGTAGCGGGCAGAAAAATAATAATCAAAATTAATTTCTGTAGCACCTTTTAGCGTAGGCTTTGGTTTGCTGGGCACATAAAGGAAGCCCTGGGTTGGTTTGTAATGCATGGCTTTTAAGTAGAATGGTTAATCTGTTATCAAAGAAAATAAATTTTACTGAACTCCCATAGCTCAAAAACTTTTTTAACTAACACAAATACAACTAGTTATACTTAAATAAATCTTAAAAAATAGCAATATTGACCAAAAATTCTTACATATTAAAGCTATGACAAGCTAGGTATTCTACATTAGTGGCGTTAAAGAAATGTTAACAACAAATCCATTCATCGGCTAAAATAATTCTTTTATGGAATTAGTATTCTACAAAATATTATTTGAAGTTTCTATAATATTTTGCCAGATGTCTATTTGTATTTAGATTTACATCATTCTTTAAAAGAAAAGAGGAAAAGTACAGCATAATTTATGTCAAAAAAAATAAAAAAAATAGGAGTGATGACCTCCGGTGGCGACGCACCAGGGATGAATGCTGCCATTCGTGCAGTAGTAAGGGCCTGTGCTTATTACCATACAGAATGTGTGGGCTTTTACCGGGGCTTTCAGGGAATGATAGAGGGCGATTACATTCCTTTAAATGCAAGGAGTGTCCGTAATATTATTACATATGGAGGGACCATGCTACAGTCTGCGCGCTCCAAAGAATTCCGTACAAAAGAAGGCAGGGCTAAAGCTGCTGAAAAACTTAAAGAGGCCATGTAGATGCCATGATTTTAATTGGAGGTGACGGCACCTTCAGGGGAGGGCTGGCCTTAAGCGAAGAACATAATATTCCTTGCATAGGAGTACCGGGTACTATTGATAATGATATTTCGGGTACCAATTATACTATTGGGTACGATACGGCTTTGAATACAGTAGTAGAGGCAATAGATAAAATACGAGATACTGCAAGTTCTCATAACCGCCTATTCTTTGTGGAAGTTATGGGACGGGACGCTGGTTTTATTGCTTTAAACAGTGGAATAGGAGCGGGGGCTGAAGAAATTCTGATTCCTGAAGAAGATCTTGGGCTGGAAAGATTGCTAAATTCCCTGGAAAGAAGCAGGAGGTCCGGGAAAACTTCCAGTATTGTGGTAGTTTCTGAAGGGGATAAAATAGGTAAAAATGTTTTTGAACTTGCAGAATATGTGCAGGATAATTTACCCTATTATGATGCAAAAGTTACTGTGTTGGGGCATATCCAGAGGGGAGGAAGGCCCACTTGTTTTGACCGCGTACTGGCCAGCCGTCTATGTGTAAAAGCCGTAGAATTATTGATGGATTGAGAACGGGACATGATGGTAGGAATCATTAATAACGATATAAAAGCAACCGGAATTATGGAAGCCTTACAAACCGAGCATAAAGTTAATAAAGATCTTCTGAGAATCTCAGATATCTTATCTACCTAAATAATGATATGAAAACAATAGCCATTATTGCCCATAACGGTAAAAAAGCAGAGATGGTTCAGTTCCTTAATGAGCATCGGGAAACCCTTCAGTCTAAAGATATCAACCTGGTGGCAACAGGTACAACCGGTGCAAAAACAGAACTGGCGGGATTTAAAGTGGAAAAACTACTCTCCGGTCCATTAGGAGGTGATGCACAAATAGCGGCACGTATAGCTGAGGGCCTTATAGATATGGTTATCTTTTTTCGTGACCCGCTGGATAAACATCCTCATGAACCCGATATTTTTATGTTAATGCGCCTTTGCGATGTTCATGATGTGCCACTGGCTACAAACCCTGCCACAGCCGGATTATTAATAAAGGGTATTTAGGTCTCGAAATTAAGACTTTACCGCTATAGCGCTAATTTCAACATTTACAAATTTTGGGAGGTTTGCTACTTCCACCGTTTCCCGTGCAGGAGCTGTTTCGGTATCAAAATAGCTTCCGTAAACCTCATTTATCTTTCCAAAATTATTCATATCACTTATAAAGATGGAAGTTTTAATAACATTATCAAAATCCATTTCTGCTTCAGCAAGAATAGCTTTAAGGTTTTCCATCACTAGTTTGGTTTCCGCGGCAAGATCCTCTGTTTCCAGTTCACCAGTCATGGGATTAATAGCAATCTGGCCTGAAACATAAAGTATATTACCGCTCAGGATTGCCTGGTTATATGGACCGATTGGTGCAGGGGCATTTTTGGTTTTAATAATTTTCTTCATATTTGATAAATTTAATCTAAAAAATATTGTCCTTCCAATTTAAAATTATTTTGAAGGATGAATTCTAAATTATGAAATGATTCTTTATTCTAAAATTTCTCATTTTGAATTATCTTTCTTTCTCTTACTTCCCTCTTTACTTTTTCTCTACATTCAATCCACATTATCAATTATCAATTACCCATTGTCAATTGTTTTTTATTTAAAGCCTCCTGTCCCTGGTCCTACGCTTCTCGTATTTGATATCACTAAGAATAGAAGATTTTATCCCAATAAAGAAATTCCAGGATTTGCGCTGGCTAAAGGGTATCCAGCTAAAGTTTATCCTCCAACTGTCCAAGTCTCTTGCAAAGCGAAGCTGAGTGTAGGTAAACCCTTGTTCTTTAATATCGAAACCGGAAGATGCGCCTACAGACCATTTAGGCGATAATTCCACGTTACCGGAAAACATGAGGGAGTGAGAAGTTATTTCATCCTGTCTTGCATTATTGCTATAGGTCATGGTGTAAGAAAGCCTCAGGTCCCACGGAATCTTGTAGTTGTACCATTCACTATTGGTTTCCCGTTCTTCATTGCCTTCAAAAGGATCTTCCCCGTCTTCATAAAATGTGCCATCAAGATCTGTCCCTTTTCCAAATAGATCGTCCCTGCGCCCGCCATTGCGGTACGTATCGTTTTCTACTTCATCATCATTTTCCGTATCCTTATCAAAATCTTTACTTGAGAAGGAATATCCAAAGCTCACATTGGCGTTGGTGAAACGGAATAAGCTTCCACCGTTATTTATATTGAGCTTATCAATGCGGCGGTTATTATTATCCAGCGCGTAAATATCCAGTAAGCTGCTAAAATTGATGGTGAGCTTGTTGTCTATTATCGGAATTCCTCCGCGCATAGAAATAGGAGCCAGCCTTAAGGAATCCCCGGCAAGATTGTAGGATGTACTTACGCTAAAATTATTAAGGAGGGTAACCTTCTTGGGTTCTGTGGCGGTACTATCTTTATCCCGGACTTTGGCTTCCAGGGTATTGCTAATGCTCAGGCCAATTGAGCTTGAAAAAGCTCTTCCCGGGGCACCATATAACGTCCCGTCAAAGCGGGAATAGTCCACCAGGTTTATCTGCGTGGGGTCTGCTGCGTCCGGTTGCTCAAATTGGTCGTAATACTGGTCGAAAGCCGGATTGATGTTATAACTTAGTGAAGGACGCATTACATGCCTTATAGCCTGGATTTTTTTGTCTTTCCCAAAGCTTTTCATTCCATAAACTGTGGTTCCTATACTGGCATTAAAATTATAAGTGCGAAAAGCATCAAAGCCTTTAATGGTATCCCTTAAAACACTATTGGTTTCTTCATCGTAATACCGGTCGTATGTTTCAAAAACCCAGTTTTCTTCGTAACTGGCACCGGTACTAACGCTTAGATATCTAAAAAGCTTGAAATTAGTAGAGACAGGAATTGAGTGTTGAGCGCCATAAACCGCGCCTTCAAACATTTCCGGTTTAAAGAACAGAGAATCATACGTGCTAATCCTGTTTTCAGCTCTTAAGTTGTACTGAAAATTAATGTTTTCTATAATTCCTTTTTTTGCTCCCACCTTGGGTTCAAAAGGATAAATCCTGGACATGCTGGCGGTTAGGGTAGGCAAAGTTAAATTAACCACTCCGGTATTGGTGTTCTGCGAATGCCGGGCAGCCAGGTTTAAGGTGACCTGCGGGGTGCCCTCAAATGTCTTTGAGTAGGAAACCGAAGAGTTTAAGGTATTATTTAAAAAGTTACCTGTATTAGCCTGATTTACAGATTCCCTGTAATAATCGCTACTTCCTAAATTCACCGAAGCACTAAATCTTGAAGAAGGGCTGGCTTTGGAATCCTGGCTGTGGGACCACCTTAAGTTATAGTTAGAGCTTTGCGCAAAATCGGGAAAACCTCTTTCGCTTTCTAACAGCCTTTCATACCTGAAACTTATATTTCCGCGGAAGCGGTAACGTTTGGCATAATTGCTTTCGAGGTTCATGGCATAGCTACCGTTAGTATAATAGTCTCCTATGGCCAAAAGATCTGCATAATCGCTTATGGCAAAATAGTAGCCACCGTTCTGAAGGTAATACCCCCGGGCATTGCTTTCTCCAAAAGAAGGAATAATAAAGCCCGAGGTTTCTTCTTCGGTAAGCGGAAAATAACCAAAAGGCAATCCTAATGGTGTGGGAACATCGGCAATGTACATATTCACCAAACCAGCAACAATTTTCTTGTCTGGTACAAATTTTATCTTTCGGGCATAAAAATAGTAGTCGGGATTATCCACATCTTCAGAAGTGGTAAAGCGCACGTTCTGCATAAAATAGACAGAATCATTCTCCCTTTTGGTAACTTCTCCCTTTACATTAAACTGTGCTTCCTGGGTACGGGAATTGTAAATGAGTGCCCTTTCAGTATCAAAATTGAATCTTATAGAATCTGGTTCTACTGTTTTAGGCCCCTGTTTAAAAACAGGAGCCTGGGTATAAGTGCCTGTGGAATCTACTATTCCAAAAGCATATACTTCATTTTTTTCATTATCAATAATTATACGGCCGGCATTAATCGTCATGTCTCCGTAGACCACTTCAGCTTCATTATACAGGTACATACGGTTTTCCCTTTGGCTAAGGCGCAGATAATCCTTTGCTTTATAAGTCACCTTATCTGTTAAAAGCTGGTTTCCCTGCGGAGGGCGCACCGTATCTGCCAGAATGCTGTCCTGCATACGAATGGTCTGGGCCAGCGGTATGCCTTCACCTACAGAAATTATAGTATCACGCGCCGCGTCTATACGAATGCCACCAAGAGAATCAATTTCCTGGGCGGTGATAAATGAGGGGAATGACAGTATAAAAATACAGCAAAAAAGTATATAAGGTATATTTGTTTGCAATGCTTTAAGTACTATTTTTGTATAGAGTGGCTTGCTTTTTGCGATTCCAAAATTACATATATTTTTCCACCTGACTTTTGTGAATGAGTGAAAAATAGTAATTAAAATATTCACCCCGATATTAGCGTTACCTGTTTATGAGAACGAACTTAATTAAACTTTTCGTATTATTTCTTTTTGTTTTTAATTTTCGGCCTGATGCCTTTGCCAGTGAAGTGCCTCCAAAAGATCGTTTTGTAGTGGTCCTGGATGCAGGCCATGGAGGTAAAGATCCCGGTAACATGGGAAATGGGTACAAAGAGAAGAACATTGCGCTTAGTATCATTCTAAAAGTAGGGAAGGAGCTTGAAAAGAACGGGATAGAAGTAATTTATACCAGAGACAGCGATGTTTTTATTCCGCTCAAAGAGCGAACACAAATTGCCAACGATGCCAGGGCAGACCTGTTTGTTTCGGTGCATTGCAACTCCCATAGTTCACAGGCCAAAGGAACCGAAACTTTTGTGCTGGGGCTTAGGAGAAGTGATGATAATTTAGAAATTGCCAAACGGGAGAACTCCGTAATTTATCTGGAAGAGGATTACGAGGTTACCTATAATGGTTTTGATCCTAATTCTCCTGAATCTTATATAGGTCTGGCCTTGATGCAGGAAGAATATTTAAATCAGAGCATCCTGCTCGCAGATTTTATTCAGAAGAAATTCACCAACGAGCTTGAAAGGAATAACAGGGGAGTTAAACAGGATGTCTTTCTTGTATTACGTGAAGCTGTAATGCCCAGTGTGCTAATAGAAACCGGCTTTCTTACCAATGATGAAGAAGGAGCTTTTTTAAACAGCAACAGCGGGCAAAATAAAATGGCCGATGCTATTTCCCAGGCCATTATTAATTACAGTAAAAACATTAACCTCTCTACTTTAGAAAGTATTCCTGAAACCGCCGGAAATATAGAGTCAACACCTGTAAGCAATTCCAGTTATTATGAAGGCATTACTTTTAAAGTGCAGCTGGCTGCCGGTTCTAAAAAACTGGAAACCAAACCTTATAATTTTAAAGGGCTGGAAAATGTAACCCGTGCTAAAGAAGGCTCCCTTTATAAATATTATCTTGGTGCGACTTCAGATTATCTTCAAATTCAGCATTTGCATCAGCAGGCCATAAAAAGCGGATATTCTTCCAGTTATATTGTCGCTTTCAGGAACGGGCATAAGATTACAGTTAATGAGGCGTTAAAATCAAAGCTCAATTAGATGTACTTTTCTATTTTTATTTCTAAATTTGTACGGATCCTAAAAAAATAGCTTTTGAAGTATTCTAAAGAGGTAAAAACAGCCATACTTGGCATCATTGCCATACTTATTCTTATTTTCGGTTATAGTTTCCTCAAAGGCAAAAATCTCCTTGATGACAGCAGAGTATTTTATGCGGTTTATGACGATGTTGAAGGCCTTTCGCCTTCTTCCGCAGTTACTATTAATGGTCTTAAGGTTGGCCAGGTTTCCAGTATAGATTTCCTGAACAATACCGGTTTACTGGTGGTGAAATTTACTGTAGATAACGATTTTCCTTTTTCTGCCAACAGTGTGGCCAACATTTACGGTGGTAATATTATTGGCGGGAAATCTCTTGCCATAGTTCCTAATTATGAAAAAGGGAATCTTGCAAAATCTGGTGATACCCTTCGCGGCGAAATTGAAGAGGGGATAATGGAGTTGGTTAACGACAAGCTTACCCCGCTGCAGGCTAAAGTTGAAAATGCCATTGTGAGCGCCGATTCCCTGCTTTCCGGAATAAATAGGGTGTTGAATGATTCCACAACAAATAACATCCAAAATACATTTCAGAATTTAAGTGCTACTTCAAGGTCTTTTAGGGGAGCCGCAGAGTCTCTCGAAGAAATTGTTCATGGCAATGCAGGTAAAATAGATCACACCCTTACCAACCTGGACGAAATGTCCACCAACTTTAATAGGTTTTCTGATACCCTGGCTAATGTAAATCTTAGCAAAATGACGAATGACCTGGAAAATGTGGTCGCCGATTTTGAAAATATCACCAATAGCCTTGCCGAAGGGGAAGGCACAGCAGGAAAGCTTATTAATGATCCCGAGGTATACAATAACCTGGATCGTGCCACCAAACAATTGGAAGAATTACTGCAGGATATAAAACTTAACCCTAAGCGGTATGTACATTTTTCGGTTTTTGGAAAACGCCCAAAGGGTTATACAGAGCCTGAAGATAGCCTAAAGTAATATCCATGCAAATTATCGCCCAAATCTTATTCTTAATTGCCCTGGTGGCAGGCCTGGGATTTTTCGCGAAAAATATCCGCCTGCTCATTCGAAATATCAAATTAGGGAAAGAAATAGATAGAAAAGACAGGGCAGGGGAACGATTTTCCAAAATGGCCAGGATCGCGTTTGGCCAGAGCAAGATGGTTAGAAAACCCATCGCTGGTATTCTTCATGTTATAGTCTACCTCGGTTTCATAATTATTAATATTGAGGTTCTGGAAATTATTATAGACGGGGTGTTTGGTACCCATCGCATCTTTTCCTTTATGGGCGGCTTTTATAATTTTTTGATAGCTGCATTCGAAATTCTCGCGCTACTGGTTCTTCTGGGGGTAATAATATTCTGGACCAGGAGAAACATTACCAACATTTACAGGTTTCTGGGCCGTGAGCTGAAGGGCTGGCCTAAAAATGACGCTAATTATATCCTTTATTTTGAAATGGTGCTGATGCTGTTGTTCCTAACGATGAACGTGGCAGATTATCAATTACAGGTAAATGGCGTGGAGCATTATGCCAATGAGGCCGGAATTATGGGTTCTTTTCCTGTGAGCCAGTTTATGTTACCTGTTTTTGAAGGTTTAAGCGACGGCACCCTCATTATTATTGAAAGAACCGCCTGGTGGCTTCATATTCTCGGAATTTTATTTTTTCTGAATTACTTATATTATTCCAAGCACCTTCATATTTTACTGGCATTTCCCAACGTCTATTTTTCAAAATTAAAGCCGAAGGGAGAATTTGACAATTTACAGTCGGTAACAGATGAAGTAAAACTAATGATGGATCCCGATGCCGACCCTTTTGCGGCTCCGGCTGAAGGAGAAGAAACTGAAGAACCTGAGAAATTTGGAGCTTCAGATGTTATGGATCTTAATCGTGTTCAGCTTCTAAACGCCTATACCTGTACCGAATGCGGGAGATGTACGGCAGAATGCCCCGCTAACAAGACCGGAAAAAAACTTTCCCCAAGAAAGATTATGATGGATACCAGGGACCGTTTGGAGGAAGTAGGTGAGAATATTAACAAAAACGGGGAGTTTAAAGAAGACGGTAAACAACTGCTGGACGATTATATTCAAAGAGAAGAACTATGGGCCTGTACTACCTGCAACGCATGTGTGGAAGCCTGTCCCGTAGGGATAGATCCCATGTCTATTATTGTGGATATGAGAAGATATCTGGTAATGGAACAAAGTGCGGCTCCTAATGAGCTGGCAATTTCTATGACCAATATAGAAAACAACGGTGCACCCTGGCCTTACAACCAGATGGACAGGTTAAACTGGGCCAAAGAAAATTCATAATTACAAAACAAGGAGTAGCGATATGGCAGAAACATTAAAAGTTCCAACAATGGCTGAATTCATGGCAGAAGGCAAACAGCCCGAAGTCCTGTTTTGGGTGGGATGCGCCGGTAGTTTTGACGACAGGGCAAAAAAGATCACCAAAGCCTTTGTAAAACTTTTAAATAAAGCGGGAGTAGATTTTGCGGTTTTGGGCACAGAAGAAAGCTGCACCGGGGACCCTGCCAAACGTGCCGGGAACGAATTCCTGTTCCAGATGCAGGCAGTGACCAATATAGAAGTGCTTAATGGTTACGAGATTAAAAAAATTGTAACTACCTGTCCGCATTGCTTTAACACCATGAAGAATGAATATCCATCCCTTGGCGGCAATTATGAGGTGATGCACCACACCCAGTTTTTAAAATCGCTTCTTAATGAAGGGCGCCTAAAAGTGGAAGGCGGTAAATTTAAAGGTAAAAAGATCACCTTCCATGATCCCTGCTATCTCGGGCGTGGCAATGAAGAATATGAAGCTCCGCGTGATCTGCTTCGCAAGCTGGAAGTAGAACTTGTGGAGATGCGAAACTGTAAACGCAATGGTTTATGCTGTGGGGCCGGTGGCGCGCAAATGTTTAAAGAGCCGGAACCCGGCACTAAAGACATCAATATAAAGCGCACTGAAGAGGCTATGGAAGTTAAGCCGGAGGTGGTTGCCGCAGGCTGCCCTTTTTGTAATACCATGCTTACCGATGGGGTTAAGAATAAGGATAAGGAAGACAGCATTGCGGTAATGGATGTGGCTGAAATGATTGCTTCTGCCGATGATCTTTAAATTATACTTCTTTTTAAATTTCAGCGTAAATACAAAAGCTGCTTTTTAATCCTAAAAGTTAAATTCCGGTACTATATTTGAAGCTATAGCCTAAACAATTAGCTTTGTAGAAACCTATTTTTTCACATAACAATGTTAGTACCTTTTAATACTTTACCTGATAGTTCGCGGGTGTGGATCTATCAATCAAACCGCCCCTTTACTGAAGAAGAACTTCAGGAAATCACTCCAAAACTGGAACGTTTTATTAAGCAATGGACTGCGCATGGTGCAGAGCTTAAAGCTTCGTTCGAAATAAAGTACCGGCGTTTTATTATTCTGGCGCTGGACCAGCAGGTGAATGCCGCTTCAGGCTGTTCCATAGATGCTTCCGTTCATTTTATTCAGCAGTTAGAGAAGGAATATGAGGTAGACCTTCTGGACAAAATGAATGTTTCTTATAAACAGGGAGAATTTATCGCCTATAAAAATCTTAGTGACTTCAGAAAAATGGCCAAAGAAAAGGCTGTTTCTTCCAAGACGATTGTGTTTAATAACCTCGTAAATAATAAAGCCGAATACCTTTCAGATTGGGAAATTCCCGCTTCTGAAAGCTGGCATAACCGATTTTTGAAATAAATGAATTTGAAAACAGTTCCGAAAATCCTGTTTTTCAGCTTCCTTTTTTTTCTATCATTTCTAAACCTTTCTGCCCAGCAAACCAGTCCTTTAATCAGTAAAGATTTTGCCGCTCAAAAAAAATGGGTGGACAGCCTTTACAATACCATGACGTTGAAGGAAAAGGTGGGGCAGCTGTTTATGGTGGACGTTTTTTCCAGCGGAAGTGCCGCTGAAATAGACAAAACAAGAAAATTGATTGAAGAAGAAAAGATTGGAGGCGTGATCTTTTCTAAAGGTGGCCCGGTAAGGCAGGCGAAATTAACCAATGAGTTTCAGGAAATTTCAGCAGTTCCTCTTTTAATAGGTATGGATGCAGAGTGGGGCCTGGCCATGCGGCTGGATTCCACTTTTGCCCTTCCGTGGAATATGACCCTTGGAGCCATTCAAAATAACCAGCTTATAGAAGAGGCCGGGGCAGCTATTTCCCGAAATGCCAGAAGACTTGGAGTTCATATAAATTTTGCTCCTGTTGTAGATATTAATACCAATCCCGAAAATCCAATTATCGGGAATCGTTCTTTTGGTGAAAATAAGGAAAAAGTGACGGCAAAAGCCATTGCTTTTATGAAAGGGATGCAGCGGGAAGGAATCCTTTCCAGCGCTAAACATTTCCCGGGCCATGGTGATACCGATGCTGATTCCCATAAAACCCTGCCCACCATTTCCTTTTCTAAAAAGCGAATAGATAGTGTTGAACTTTTTCCTTATCGCGAAATGATCCAGGAAGGCCTTTCCAGTGTAATGGTTGCGCATTTAAATGTTCCGGCACTGGAGAAAGAAGATGGCGTCCCTTCTTCCTTAAGCAAAGCTGTGGTAACGGGTATTTTAAAACAAGAGCTGGGGTTTAACGGACTTATCTTTACAGATGCGCTAAACATGAAAGGTGCTTCCAATTACAGCGAACCGGGAGATATAGACCTTGCCGCATTTATGGCCGGGAACGATGTTTTGTTGATTTCTGAAGATGTTCCTACAGCTTCGCAAAAGATTATTGATGCCTATAATTCAGGCACAATTACTGAACAACGCCTGGGCCATTCGGTTAAAAAAATTCTTTATGCTAAGTATAAGGCCGGATTAAACCATTATAAAGCGGTAAATGAAAACTACCTTGTTGAAGAACTGAACAATATTCGGGATAAAGCACTTTTTGAAAAGCTCACTGAAAATTCCATTACCGTCCTAAAGAACAACACCGGAATTCTGCCAATTAAAAAGCTGGCAAAAAAGAAGATCGCGTATGTAAATTTTGGCGATGGGGACGGTAGCGCTTTTTTAGAGCAACTAAAAAAATACACCAAAATTGACTGGATAAGGGCCAGTACACTTTCAGAATTACAGGAGAAATTAGATGAATACGATCTGGTGGTCGTTGGTTTTCATAAACCTGATACCAGCCCCTGGGCAAATTATAAGTTTTCCGGTAAAGAGATCAGGTGGCTCTATGAAATTGCCAGAAAGAACAAGACACTGCTCAGCGTTTTTGCCCGCCCATATGCTTTACTGGATATCCCCAGTTTTAATGATATTGATGCTGTAGTTTTAGGTTACCAGAATAATGAAATTGCCCAGCAAAAGGTGGCCCAGGTGCTTTTTGGTGCTACTGAAGCCAAAGGTGAACTGCCTGTGAGCATTGGCAATGAGTTTCCGGAAGGTACAGGTTTACATACCAAAAACCTGAACCGCCTTAGTTATGGCCTTCCGGAAACGGTAGGTTTAAATTCAGAAAAGCTTAAGGAGATAGATTCTATTATAAATGATGCCATAGATAAAAAGATGACTCCCGGTGCACAGATTTTAGTAGCCAGGAAAGGAAAAGTGGTTTACCAGCGTAATTTTGGCTACCAGACCTACAACAAAAATCTATCGGTGACTGATACCACTCTTTATGATTTGGCTTCGCTTACAAAGATCCTTGCCACTCTGCCCATAATTATGGAGCAGGAGGAGAAAGGAATTGTAAGTTTTAATACTACCTTGGGAGAAATGATGCCTGTTTTTAAAGGTTCAAATAAAGAAAATATCAGGCTGCAGGACATGTTGATGCATTACGCGAGATTAAAGGCATGGATCCCTTTTTATATCTCCACGCTGGATAAAAGTACGCGTAAACCTTCAGATGCCTTTTACAGCAAGGTGCCGCGGGAAACTTTTCATACTCAGGTGGCAGACCACATGTACATTAAGGATGATGCGCAGGATACTATTTTGAGCCTTATAAGAGATAGTAGTCTGGAAAGGAAAAAAGAATACAAGTATAGTGATTTACCTTTTTATATTCTGAAGTATTACCTGGAAGATTATTACCACACCAATTTGAACAGTCTCACCCAGGAAAAATTTTACCGCCCGCTGGGAGCAAATTACACCGGATATTTACCTCTTTCCCGTTTTAGTATTGAACAAATTGCTCCAGCCGAAGAAGACAAACTATGGAGAGCACAAACTGTCCATGGCTATGTTCATGACCAGGGTGCGGCTATGCAAGGAGGAATTGGCGGCCATGCGGGATTATTCAGTACCTCCAATGATGTGGCTAAGATCATGCAGATGTACCTCAATGGAGGAAGCTATGGAGGAGATGAGTTTTTAAAACCGCAAACCATTTCTAAATTCAACACCTGTTATTATTGCGATGAAGATGTAAGGAGGGGAGTTGGATTCGACAAACCTCAATTACATAATGCAGGACCTACCTGCGGTTGCGTGTCGCCTTCCAGTTTTGGGCATAGCGGATTTACCGGAACTTTTGCATGGGCAGACCCGGCAGAAGAAATTATATATGTATTTTTGTCTAACAGGACGTATCCAGATTCGAATAACCGGGCATTGATACGGCAGGATATCCGCTCAAAAATACAGGAGGTAATTTATGAAGCTATCGATTTTTAATGCCCTTAAAAGCTTTACAAAACTGATATCAGGTCCTTATAAAGAAAAGAATTAATGAAAATTGCTATTGTTTGTTACCCCACATTTGGGGGCAGTGGCGTAGTAGCTACTGAACTTGGTCTGGCACTCTCCAGAAGAGGACATGAGATCCATTTTATTACCTATAAACAGCCGGTAAGGCTGGACCAGCTTTCTAGTAACGTACGTTTTCACGAAGTGCATGTGCCGGAATATCCGCTGTTTCATTATCAGCCATACGAGCTGGCTTTAAGCAGCAAACTCGTAAATATGGTAAAGCTTCATGGGATTGAACTTTTACACGTACATTATGCGATCCCTCATGCCTATGCTGGATATATGGCAAAAAAGATGCTGGAAGAAGAAGGCATTTTTATTCCTATGGTCACTACTTTGCACGGTACAGATATTACCCTTGTGGGCCGTCATCCGTTTTATAAACCCGCGGTAAAGTTCAGCATAAACAGCAGCGACGTGGTAACCTCTGTTTCCCGAAGCTTAAAGGAAGATACTCTTAGTTCCTTTAATATTACCAAAGAAATCCAGGTGGTTCCAAATTTTATAGATGTAAGTAAATTTGACAAAAAATCTTTTACCGATTGTCAGCGGGAAATGATGGCTGCTGAAGAGGAAAAGATCATTACTCATGTTAGTAATTTCAGAAAAGTAAAGCGAATTGATGACGTGGTAAAGATCTTTTTTGAAATTCAGAAAAAAATAAAATCCAAACTAATGATGGTTGGGGAAGGGCCGGAAAAAGAGATGGCCGAAGAGCTGGTAAAAGAGCTTGGGATACAGGATAAAGTTCTTTTCCTGGGAGAAAGCCATGAGATAGATAAAATCCTTTGTTTTTCAGATTTGTTTCTTCTGCCTTCTGAAAAAGAAAGTTTTGGCCTGGCCGCTCTGGAAGCTATGGTAAACGGCGTGCCTGTTATTTCTACAAATACCGGCGGATTACCTGAAGTAAATGTGGAAGGTGTTTCCGGTTTTCTTAATGATGTTGGTGATGTTCAGAAAATGGCAGCAAATGCCATTTATATTCTTGAAGACAAAGAACGGCTGCGAAAATTCAAGGAAAACGCCCACAGGGAAGCCGAAAAATTTGACATTAACATGGTTGTTCCGCAGTATGAGGCACTTTACCAGGGTTTACTGGAAAAAGTATAAAATAAAAAAAAGTGGGAAATGCTCCCACTTTTTTATTTTTATGTTTTTGTTTTATTAAAACTGATATCGCACCCCAATTGCGATATCTGGGGTAAAATCGTTGATATAATTGTAACCGCTAAGGCCAATTTCCGGACGAAGGTCCAGGGAAACCATCAAAGGAATATCGAAATTATACTCTATTCCCACATCTCCGGCAATAGAGAAGAATGCCCCTTCATCAGATTCATCAAGGCCTCTGTCATCAGAAACTCCGCCAATTCCGGCACCTGCACCGGCATACCAGTTAAAATTGCCATCAATATTCCATAACCACTGGTAAAGTCCCATTAACTTGAACATGCTGTAATCGTTGTCGTTTCTCCAGCCTAAATCCAGTTCAAGACGGTTGTTTTCCATACCCAGGGCGCGTTGATAAGATATTTCAGCTCCATAGGCATTACCACCTCCCAGTCGTAAACCTATGGCATTATCAGAAATTTCCTGGGCTTTTGCTCCAGTGAGGAATGCTGCACTAATACTAAATGCGGCAAATAAAAATAACTTCTTCATTCTTTTGAAATTTTTACTAGTTAGTATGACAAATTTAATTGTTCGTTATGAAGGCAAACGTCGTGATAGGCCAATCTATTGTTAATAATGTTTAAAAATGTGTTAAGCGCATTACAAGCTAAATCCTTAATTTTAGATTTTTTTATGATGATACTGCTTTATAGGTCACAGATCACTGTAACTTCTTATAAAATTTTTAAGCATAGATACAGAACATTCATAAATTAAAAAATCTCATTTCCTATGTGCAATAACTGTAGAAATAAAAGTTATAAATTAAATGTACTTCTTTTGGATCAGGTATTTAGAGACCTTTATTAAGTTAAAAGTAATTTTTTTATGAAAGAGAAACTTACGGCCTTAGCCGGAGAAATAGAGGGCGAACTTTTTTTTGATGATCTATGGCGATCAATTTATGCCACAGATGCATCAGTGTATCGTGAATTGCCATTAGCAGTTTGCTATCCTAAAAACAACAAAGACCTAAAGACCCTCATTAAATTTGCATCTGCAAATTTCACCTCGCTCATTCCGCGTACAGCGGGAACTTCCCTTGCCGGGCAATGTGTGGGCAAAGGAATAGTGGTAGATGTCTCTAAACATTTTACAAAAATCCTGGAAATAAATACTGAAGAAAAAACGGTAAGGCTACAACCAGGTGTAATTAGGGACGACCTTAACAGGATATTAAAAGAATACGGTTTATTTTTTGGGCCCAATACTTCAACCTCTAATCGTTGTATGTTGGGTGGGATGGTAGGAAATAATTCCAGCGGGACAACTTCCATAAAATATGGCACTACCCGGGAAAAGCTTATTTCCCTGAAAACTATCTTAAGCGACGGGAGTGATGCTGAATTCGGGTATATTTCCAATCAGGCTTTTGGTGAAAAACTTCAGCTACAAAATCTGGAAGGAAAAATTTACCGTGAAGTTAAGGAGAAGTTATCTTCAGAAGAAAATAAGCAGGAGATAAAGGAAAAATTTCCACCTAGGGAAATGCACCGCAGAAATACAGGTTATGCCATAGATGACCTCTTGTACACACAGGCTTTTGATCCTGAGGAAGCTGAAGAATTTAACCTTGCTAAATTCCTGGCAGGAAGCGAAGGCACGTTGGCATTCACTACAGAAATTACTTTACAGCTGGACAAACTTCCTCCTCCAAACGCTGCTATGGTGGCGGCCCATTATACTTCTATCGAAGCCTGCCTGCAGGCTGTGGTCCCGGCAATGCAACATCCGTTGTTTACCTGTGAAATGATGGATAAAACCATTTTGGATTGTACAAAGCAGAATTTAAAATATAAGGAAAACAGGTTTTTTATAGAAGGTGATCCCAAAGCCATTTTAATGCTGGAGCTAAGGGCAAACAGCCAGAAAGAGTTGCAAAAGCAAACCCGCGAGCTGCTTGATACCCTTGAATCTTCCAATCTTGGTTACGCTTTCCCGGTGCTATACGGGGAACAGATAGAACTGGCGCTGGAACTTCGTAAAGCGGGGCTGGGCCTTCTGGGAAATATTACCGGCGACCGGAAAGCTGTGGCCTGTATAGAAGATACCGCAGTCGCCCTTCCGCACCTGGCTCCTTATATAAACGAGTTTACAGAGGTAATGGGAAATTATAAGCAGGATGCTGTTTATTACGCCCATGCCGGGGCAGGGGAATTACACCTCAGGCCAATCCTGGACCTGAAAAAATCTGAAGACGTTAAGCTTTTTAGAAGCATAACCGAAGATGTTGCAAAACTGGTAAAAAAATATAACGGCTCCATGAGCGGCGAACATGGGGACGGCAGGGTAAGGGCCGAGTTCATCGAATATATGATTGGTCCTAAAAATTACCAGATTTTAAAAGAGCTGAAGTTTACTTTTGATCCGCAGAATATTTTTAATCCCGGTAAAATAATAGATGCCGCGCCTATGGATACTTCTTTCAGGTATGAAGTGGACCGTGAAGAGTCTGAAATTGCGACTTTAATGGACTTTTCTGAAACCCAGGGTGTTCTCCGGCTTGCTGAACAGTGCAACGGCAGTGGGGATTGCAGAAAATCTTCAGAAGCTGGAGGTACCATGTGCCCCAGTTACCGTGCCACTAAAAATGAAAAAGATACCACGAGGGCCAGGGCAAATGCTTTGAGGGAATTTCTTACCAATTCAGATAAAAAGAACCGTTTTAATAATGCTGAATTAAAGGAAGTTTTCGATTTATGCATCAGCTGTAAAGGTTGTAAAAGCGAATGCCCCTCCAGTGTTGATGTGGCGGCCTTAAAAGCAGAGTTTCAATACCAGTACCAGAAGGAAAACGGTTTTACCAGGCGG
Source organism: Autumnicola aciditolerans (assembly GCF_041679265.1). Classification (NCBI taxonomy): domain Bacteria; kingdom Pseudomonadati; phylum Bacteroidota; class Flavobacteriia; order Flavobacteriales; family Flavobacteriaceae; genus Autumnicola; species Autumnicola aciditolerans. The sequence goes on along the minus strand of NZ_JBGFSM010000003.1, from coordinate 47,777 downwards.
AATAAAATGTTCGTGAACAACGCAAAAATGAACCGCCTGGGATCTAAGGTTCCAGGAATTTCCAATTTTCTCTTCAAAAACAAAATCACTTCCGCAGTAGCTAAAAGCGCTTTGGGAATAGCAAAAGAGAGGAGCCTTCCCCAACTCGCAAGCCAGACGCTTTGCGATTATTATAAAAATAACAGGAAGCGCCTTAAATTGGAAAATCCTATAAAAGAGGTTTACCTTTTTAATGATGAATTCACTAATTATCTTGATGCTGAAATTGGCATTGACGCGCTGGAACTTTTATTTAAGCTGAATTATCAGGTGAACATTATTGAGCATGAAGAAAGCGGCCGCAGCCACATTTCTAAAGGTTTTCTGAAGGAGGCTAAAGAACTTGCAAATAAAAACATCAGGATTTTCAAGGATATTATTTCTGAAGAAACTCCGCTTATAGGGATAGAACCTTCAGCTATTTTAAGCTTTCGTGATGAATACCTTAGGCTGGCTGAAAGCCGGGATGAAGCAGAAAAACTTTCGAAAAACTGCTTTATAATAGAGGAATTTCTTAAAACCGAAATATCCCTGGGAAATATAAAGTCCTCTTCGTTTACTTCAGAAGAAAAAGAAATCAAAATCCACGGTCACTGTCACCAAAAAGCACTTTCAAATACTGCTTATACTTTTAGCGTGCTCAATTTACCGGAAAATTATAAGGTTACTATTATCCCTTCGGGATGTTGCGGTATGGCGGGATCTTTTGGGTATGAAAAAGAGCATTATGAGGTGAGTATGAATATAGGAGAACAAACACTTTTTCCGGCGGTAAGAAAAGCCAACGAGGGCACCATAATTTCAGCAAACGGTACCAGCTGCAGGCACCAGATAAAAGACGGTACAAAAAAAGAAGCACAGCATCCTGTAAGTATTTTAAGAAATGCTTTAAGGGAGAGGCCAGAATATTAACAAAACATTGTAAGTAAACTTCAAAAGCCCCGCGCGCATTTATCTTTATATTTGACGCGTAATCCTTGCCGAATGGAAAAAGAATCTAAGACAGAAAACCTTAAACAGGCGAATATCGCCCATCTGCAGGCTGAAGTGGAAAGGCTGCGTTCCTGTCTTGATCATGAAAAGGAAATCAATAACCGCTACAAGGATATTGTACATTCTTCACCATCTTTAATTGCATTTTTAAAAGGTGAAAATCTCATTATTGAAATAGCAAATAAGACCATTCTTGAAAATTGGGGAAAAGGAGAACAGGTAATAGGTAAACCTTTAATGGAAGCCGTTCCAGAACTTAAAGGCCAGGGGTTCTATGAATTATTGATGAAGGTTTACCACAGCGGAGAAGTGGTAAGGGCCATTGAAATGCCCGGGGAACATATTATAAATGGGGAAAGAAAGCTGGAATATTTTAATTTTTATTATCAGCCGCAAAGAAACCTGCAGGGAGAAATTGAGGGAGTGGGTGTTATTGCCAGTTTAGTATCTCAAGAAGCAGAACTGCATCAAAAAATTTCTGAAAATGAATTGAGGTTCCGGCAACTTATAGATTTTATGCCTCATAAAATAACCATTGCCGATACCTCCGGAAAATCCTTTTATTATAACCGCAGCTGGCAATTTTATACCGGAATGTCCATGGAAGAACTCGTGCAGGAGGAAAGCTCTAAGCGTATGCATCCTGAGGAAAAAGAATACGTGGAAAACCAGGTAAAGGAAAGCTTAGCCGAAGGAAAGGAGTTAGAACTGGAAATGAGGGTCCTTAATAAAACCGGGGATTACAAATGGCATATTACAAGAGGAATCCCGCTAAGGGATGAAAATGGAGAAATAATTAGCTGGGTAAGTTCCAGCACAGAAATTCAGAAATTAAAGGACGAGGAAAAAAAGAAAGAAAAATTTCTGAAGCTGGTGAGCCATGAACTAAAAACTCCGGTGACCTCTATTAAAGGGTATACGCAGCTGCTTAACTGCATTTTGGATCAAAACAAAGAAGCCAGAATTAAAGAAATACCTTTGTCTTTATATTTGGATAGAATAGAGAACCAGGTAGAGCGGCAGGTGCGTCTTATTTCTGAAATTCTGGATTTATCACGCATAGAGGATAATGAAATGGAATTTGAGAGAAAAGAATTTGTTATAAATGAACTGGTAGAAGAAACCATTCAGGATATCCATTTTTCAAATCAGGAAGTACCTTCTATAAAATATGAAGAGAGCTGCCAATGCAAAGTAATAGGGGATCGCTCTCGTATAGGCCAGGTGTTTATAAACATTATCAATAATGCCATTAAGTATTCCCCCGGTCAAAAAGAAGTAAGCATTCGTGTACAAAAGGAAAAAGAGCACTTTGCTGCGGTAAAGATTAAAGATAATGGCATAGGAATTCCTGCAAACGAACACGATAAAATCTTCCAGCGCTTTTACCGTGTAGGTGCTAAAAATGAAGCCACGTACAGTGGTTTTGGGATAGGCCTGTTCCTCTCAAATGAGATAATTAAAAGGCATGGAGGTTCAATAAATGTTGAAAGCACTTTTGGGGAAGGTTCAGAATTTACAATTTCCATACCCTGTATAAATTAAAATAATATGGCCAGAATATTAGTAGTAGATGACGATGCGTCTATAGGATATATGATTAGAGATATCCTTGAATTTAAGGACCATGAGGTTACCCTGTCTCAAAGACCTTTGGAAACCAGGGAAAACATTGTCTCTAATAATATAGAACTTGTACTGCTTGATAAACTAATTTCAGGCGTAGATGGAACTGAAGTCTGCGCACAGCTTAAGGAAGATAAAGATGTGGCACAAGTTCCTGTGGTAATGATGTCTGCCCTTCATAATGCCGATAAAATATGCCGGGATGCAGGAGCAGTAGCCTTTATAGCCAAACCATTTGATATGGCCACTTTGCTTTCTAAAATAGATGAAGTTTTAGCAGCTCATTCCACCAAAGATTAAGGTGGTAAAGTTGTGCTTTCTTTAGACTTTTTTCTTCCTCATAAGGCTAGTTTTATAAGGGTAGCTGGTTATTATTCTACTTTAGCCATGGTTATTGCTACAATAAATGAATTTAGCCTTTTAAAAGTGAGGCTAAAAATTTACATTTGCTCAAAACGATAACTATGGCGGGCAATTCCTTCGGAAAAATTTTTAAACTTACCACCTTTGGAGAATCACACGGTCAGGCAATTGGAGGAATTATTGACGGATGTCCTGCAGGATTAGAACTTAATACAGAAAAGATACAGGAAGAGCTTAACAGGCGCCGGCCAGGCCAGTCGGCAATTGTTACCCAAAGAAAAGAGCCTGATACAGTTGAATTCTATTCCGGAATTTTTGAAGGAAAAACAACCGGCACCCCCATTGGTTTTGTTATTAAGAATTCGAATCAAAAATCAAAAGATTACTCCCATATAAAAGATACTTACCGCCCTTCCCATGCCGATTATACTTATGATGAAAAATACGGGGTAAGGGATTATCGCGGAGGGGGAAGATCTTCGGCCAGGGAAACCGCCTGCAGGGTAGTGGCAGGCGCGCTGGCAAAACAATTGCTTAAAGAAATAAAATTTAACGCCTACGTTGCTTCAGTAGGTGAAATTCAGCTTCAGAAAAAACATAATGAACTGGATTTTAGCCTTACGGAAACTAATCCTGTACGCTGCCCAGATCCTGCTACGGCAGAAAAAATGGAGGCCTATATCAAAAAAATAAGGGCTGAAGGGGATACTGTGGGAGGCACTGTGCAATGTGTTATTAAGAATGTTCCCAAAGGTTTGGGAGAACCGGTATTTGATAAATTACATGCCGAACTTGGGAAGGCCATGCTTTCCATAAACGCCGTAAAAGGTTTTGAGTACGGCAGCGGCTTTGAAGGTACAAAAATGAAAGGCAGTGCCCATAACGACCTTTTTAATAATGATGGCTCTACCAAAACCAACCTTAGCGGCGGGATCCAGGGCGGAATATCCAATGGGATGGACATCTATTTCAATGTTGCCTTTAAACCTGTGGCCACTATTATGCAAAATCAGGAAACTATTAATTCTGAAGGGGAATCTGTAGAAATGCAGGGCAAAGGCAGGCATGACCCCTGTGTGGTGCCAAGGGCAGTTCCTATTGTAGAAGCCATGGCCGCTTTAGTGATAGCAGATTATTTGCTTCAGAATAAAACATCCAGAATTTAAAATTATAGATAACGCTCTACTATGAAGAAACTTGCACTGCATTGGCAGATTTTGTTAGGAATGGTTGCCGGGGTTGTATTTGCACTTGTCCTCACCAATTTTAGCTGGGGACCGGAATTTGTAAGCGACTGGATTAAACCTTTTGGCAATATTTTTATAAATGCGCTTAAACTTATCGCAGTGCCGCTTATCCTGGCTTCCCTTATTAAAGGAATATCAGATTTAAAAGATATTTCCAAACTTTCTAAAATGGGCACCAGGACTATTGCAACTTATATTATTACCACAGTTATTGCAGTTTCCATTGGGCTGGTAATGGTGAATCTAATCAATCCGGGTGGTTCTATTTCACAGGATACCCGAGAGGATCTTCTGGCAAGTTATGAAGGTGATGCCTCGGGAGTCCAGCTTAATGCTGCAAAACAACGGGAGTCCGGCCCTTTGCAGGCTTTAGAAGACCTCGTACCCAGCAATATTTTTGCCGCGGCGGGGGATAATGCCAATATGCTACAGGTAATCTTTTTTGCCATTTTCTTCGGAATAGGACTGATACTCATCCCCGAAAAAACAGCAAAACCGGTAAAGGATTTCTTTGATGGATTTAATGAAGTAATCCTGAAAATGATAGATATTATCATGCTTGCGGCACCGTATGGTGTTTTTGCCCTGCTTGCCGCTTTAGTGGTGGAATCTCCCAGTGCCGACCTGTTTGCGGCACTTGCCATGTATGCATTAACCGTGCTAATTGGCCTGGCTTTAATGATTGGGGTTTATGTTTTGCTGGTTTGGATTTTCACCAAAAACACTCCTTCTTTTTTTATTAACGGGATAGCCCCGGCCCAGTTGCTGGCATTTTCCACCAGTTCCAGTGCAGCCACTTTACCGGTAACTATGGAAAGGGTAGAGGAGCATATGGGTGTTCACCGGGAAGTGACCAGTTTTGTCCTCCCCATTGGTGCCACTATTAATATGGATGGGACCAGCCTCTACCAGGCTGTTGCGGCTGTATTTATTGCACAGGCCTTTGGGATAGATCTTACTATAGGCGCCCAGCTGGGGATTATTGCCACCGCCACACTCGCATCTATTGGTAGTGCAGCGGTGCCGGGTGCAGGAATGGTTATGCTGGTAATTGTACTGGCCCAGGCGGGAATCCCTGAAGCAGGCCTGGCGCTGATTTTTGCCGTAGACAGGCCACTGGATATGTGCAGGACCACGGTAAATGTTACCGGGGATGCCGCTGTTGCCCTGATGGTGGCCAAATCTGTAGATAAAATGGGTGAGCCAAATGTAAAGGAATGGGACGATAATTATTATGAAGAAGAGGTAGAAACTACCAATACTTCAGCTTCAACAGAAAAAAATTCAGGTTCTAATCCAAAAATTTAGATTTTAACTCCGGAGTAGGGATCATGCAGCTTTCTTTTTTCCCGAACCATTTGTAGCGATTATTGGCGATAAGGTCATAAACCATGTCGCGAAAACCTTCAGGTAGCCCTAAAAAGTTTTTCAATAAAGAATAGCCTCCTGAAAGATCGCGGGAAATTTCCAGCGCGGCGGTAGACTTCCTGTACCACGCCACGCCAGGTTCAATAAGAATTACAGAATCTATGGCCTCCGGGTTCAATCCTCTTTCTGCTACCAGCTTTTTGCCGGTTTCGCTCTGTAGGGAAGCAAACCTGAAGACATCTTTTTTATCATGTTTAATGATAAAGTTCACCGCGCCGTCGCAAAGATTACAAACCCCGTCAAAAAGCACAATTTTTTTTCCTTCTTCCATAGTATCATTTTTTCATTGCCTGCACCAGTTCCAGTTGAGTTATATCTACAGATGTGGTGAACATCCCGTAATTAACAATTCCTTTGCCTTTCTCAATCTTATCAAGGGTTCCCACACTTTTGCTATCCTCAAGCCTTACCCGGTCTCCAATTCTTAAAGTTGCTTTGGGCTTACTGGCTTCCTTTTGTTCAGCTATTTTTTGCTTTTCTTTCTCTTCTTTTTTTTGCTTCCTTATGGGCTCAATTTTTTTCGCCACTTCTTGCTGAAGCTGCTTTTCCTGTGCCTTCTTCGCCCTGCGCTGCCTGGCTGATTCTTTTTTGCGCTTGGAATTTTCAATTTCCACCAGTTTCAAAAATTCTCCAATCAATTCCTTTTTCTTCTTATCGTTGAAGTATTTTTCACTTATATCATTTATTTTCTGGCCCAGGTAAATAAGTCGCTGGTTGGCGTCATACAATTCCTGGTAACTTTCCAGCTTTTGCTGAACCCTGCTGTTAACTTCCTCCAATTTCTCTTTTTCCTGGGCGGCCCTTACTTCCTTGGTTTTAAGGGAATCGGTGGTTTTTTGTAATTTAGACCGTTCCTGCTGAAGTTTAGCAATGCTTTTATCAAACCTGATTTTTCCTCTTTCCACTTTTTTCTTGGAACGGTTAATAAGGCTATAGGGAATGCCGTTTTTTTGCGCGACTTCAAAAGTAAACGAACTTCCCGCTTCCCCCACCTGCAGCTTAAACATTGGTTCCAGGCTGTTGGAATCAAAAAGCATATTGGCGTTGCTCATATTTGGCAATTCTCCAGCCAGTTTCTTCAGGTTCGCGTAATGCGTGGTAAGGATCCCATAGGATTCTTTTTCATAAAAAACTTCCAGAAAGGTTTCCGCTAAAGCCCCGCCTAACTCAGGATCACTTCCGGTACCAAATTCATCAATCAGGAAAAGCGTATTTTCGTCACATTTCCGAAGAAATTTTTTCATGTTTTTGAGCCGGTAGCTATAGGTACTCAGATGATTTTCAATTGACTGGTTATCGCCAATATCGGTAAGGATTTTATCAAAAAAGCACATGCGGCTGTATTCGTGCACAGGCACCAGGATCCCGCTTTGCAGCATTACCTGCAGCAGGCCAACCGTTTTAAGTGTAATACTTTTCCCGCCGGCATTGGGCCCGGAAATTACAATAATGCGGTTATCTGCAGCCATTTCTATGGTCTGCGGAAAAGTTTTCTTACCGGTTCTTTTGTTGGAAAGCAACAGCAGGGGATGGTAAGCTTCTTTTAGCTGAACCTCTTTATTTTCTGAAATTTTCGGTAAGATGCCATTAATTTTATCAGCATATTTGGCCTTGGCGGCAATAACATCGATTTCACTCAGCAGTTCCTGGTAATCAATTAATAATTTCCTGTACGGCCTGAGGAAATTAGTAAGTTCTTTCAGAATCCTGTTAATTTCTTCCTTTTCCTCATAATGAAGATTATTTAGCTCCCGCGTAAACTGAAAAGTAGATTCCGGCTGGATGTAAACTATACTCCCGGTTTTGGAATTGCCCATAATTCCGCCTTTTACCTTTCTCCTATACATGGCTTTTACGGCAAGAACACGAACATTTTCTACCACGCTTTCCCGTATTTCATCTAAATAACCATAGCCAGCATAAGTGGTAAGGGCAGAGCTGAAACTGGAATTAATTTTCCCTTTTACAGAATTTATGGACCGCCTGATGTTTTGAAGAAGGGGAGAAGCATCATCTTTTAACTCGCCATATTTATCTATAACCTGCCCAACTTTTTCAATAATCTCGGGGGTATATTCTACTTCTGAAGTGGTTTGATAAAGCGAAGGATAAACCTCCTTAAACTTCCTGAAATAACGCAACTGGGTATTTACAGTCTCTGAAATTGAACTTATTTTCCTGAAGCCTCCCACTTCCAGAACGGTATCTTCTATTTTGAGTAATTTTATTTCCTGCTGAATACTGTCAAAACCATGATTTGGAATTGGGCTTTCCTGGGTTTTGGATTTCACGTATTCATTAGTTTGGTTAAGGCCGAAATAGGTCTTTTTATAAGTTGAAAATGGTGTTATTTCCAGTGCCTTTTCTTTTCCCATTCCCGTAACGCAAAGTTCGCTGATTTGTTCGCGAACTACAGGGAATTCAAGATCAATAAGGCTCTTTGGTGCAATTTTTATCATAGTAATTTTTCCCTACTTTTGAGGTGTTGCAAATTTACTCAATTATAATGAAGGTAGAAATACATCCCAGCTGGAAAAGAGAATTAGAGCAAGAGTTTGAAAAGCCTTATTTTCAAAACCTTGTGGCATTTGTTAAAGATGAATATGCCAATTATAAATGTTTCCCGGCAGGTAAAAATATTTTTTCGGCATTTGAATATTCCACCTTTGAAAATACCAAAGTGGTGATCCTGGGACAGGATCCATATCACGGGGTAAACCAGGCCCACGGCCTTTGTTTTTCTGTAAAAGAAAATGTTGCCGTGCCTCCTTCGCTGGTAAATATCTTCAGGGAAATTGAGGATGACCTCGGGAAACCCGTACCTGATAATGGCAACCTGGAAAGATGGGCAAAACAGGGCGTTTTGCTTTTAAACGCTACTTTAACGGTTAGGGCACACCAGGCAGGATCTCACCAGAACAAAGGCTGGGAACAATTTACAGACAGAGTGATAGAATTCATTTCCGCAGACAAAGAAAACGTGGTATTTCTGTTATGGGGAGGTTATGCCAAGAAGAAAGCTAAAAAAATAGACGCTTCCAAACACCTGATCCTTACCAGCGGGCACCCTTCGCCATTAAGTGCCAATCGGGGTTACTGGTTTGGCAATAAACACTTCAGCAAAACCAATGAGTACCTTAAAGACAAAGGGAAGCAACCCATAGACTGGTAAGCGGAAAAATTGCCATTCCGGCATTTAGGATTTTTCTTCAATTAAGAAAATCTTGAATTAAATGCTTAAAAAGTTAATTGTAAGGTTTTGTTTAGTTGAATTTGTACCGGATTCCCCAGAAACCATTTAAATAAACTTCTTCCCTTTCTACTTCGTATAATGGCTGGAATTCCAGGTGCAAAGAAAAGTTCTTTAAATTGTTGAGAGGCATTATCTGGGCTCCAATCTGCGCCACTATTCCGTTAAAATAATTCAGCACAAAACCACCTCCAAAATAAGTTTTGTAATTTTCCTTTCTCAAATAATTATAGTTCAAAACTACTTCAGGCGTAAATCCGCTGATTGAAGTTCCAGAATATACCCTGAAATCTGCCCATAATTTTTCATTAAAATCATATCCAACTCCTATTTTAGAGAGATTGGAATTTCCAAAATATGCAATACTCACCTGAGATTGCATGGTCTGGAAAGAAAAAAGTATAAATATTATTACAACTAGTTTCTGAATAATTCTTGGCATGATGAATAATGATTGGTATAGTTAGTAATTAAGATTTTGCGAAAACCTTAGCAGTAGATTAAAACCTAAAGCCAAGATTTACATTAAACTGTCCCACAACAATGGGAGAATCTTCGCTTAGAAGATTCCTTCCAATCCCGGCGCTTAAATCAAGGAAAAAGCCTCCGGGAGCCACAAATTTTCCCCCAAGGCCAAAACCAATGGCAAAATCTGTATAGTTGTGGTCTACATCACCTAACATATATCCATTCTCATCATAAATGTAATCATACTCATTATACTCGCCACTGGAGAGCATTCCAAAACCATGAATATAGAATCCACGTGCATAGTTTGAACTGAAGAAATATTTATATTTCCCGGTAAGCGAAAACTTTTTATAAAACGGGTCGCCATCATCCTCATTATCTTTGTTCAGGGCAAGAAAAAATAATTCGCCAGACCAGGTTGAATTCTCATTTATTATTCGTTCATAGGCGAGGTCCACTGCGCCAAATGCTACCAGGTTAAAAGCGCCAATGCTTAATTCATTTTGGGCGGTGTCTCTTGTTTCTAATGTAGAAGAAGCATCTTCTGTTTCCTGTGCGGCAGCAGAAATTCCAAGGCATAGCAATGCCAGCAATAAAATAGGTTTTTTCATGTTTTTGATTGATGAATTACAGCTTACAAACTATGAAGAATTTCTGAATTCCGCACTTTTTTTGGAATAAGTTTTAACTGTCGCAATTTTTCCTGTACTTCATCAAGTTCATTTTCCCTCAACTGGCTGTCACTCCAGGAAGTAATTTTAAGCCAGTTCCTTATATCTTCAATTTTTTGATCATATCTTTCAGCAAGAATTTTATCAATTTCAGGAATATTTTTAAAAGTGCTGGTTTTGGTATTTAAAATTTCCAGCATTTTCTGGATACGCTCAGCATTATACTTTAGTACTTCCTCCCTTACCGCTATCACGAAACAGGGCCAGGGCGTGGGGCAATCGGCTATCAGCCTAAAGGTGTGGTTGTCTACCAATGGTTTTGTAGTAAAATGCTCCCACATAAAATACTGCGCTTTGTCTTCTTTTAGGGATTTTACAGCGCCTTCTACATCGGTAACAATTTTAAATTTTAAATCTTCGATATTCCAGCCGTTATTTTGTGCATTAACGTAGGCCATAAGCTGGGAACCTGAACCCTCTCTGCTAATCGCAGCCTTGGTATTTCTAAGATCTTCCAAATTTTTGTACTTAGAATCTGCCGCAACATGAATTCCCCATACCAAAGGCGAACCAATGTAATTTTGAACAATTTTAGCCGGATTCCCGTTAATGATATCCCGGGTAACGCCTTCGGTTAAAATAACCGCGGCATCAATTTCCCCCGAACGCAAAGCCTGGTTCATGGCCCCGGTTCCATCAGGAAAATCTTTCCAGATCACATTGATTTCTTCTTTATTAAATTCATTTTCTTCTATGCACAAATGCCAGGGAAGATTAAAATGTTCTGGTACGCCGCCAATTCTTATAGATTTCATGATGAAGTATGTTTTTCTTTTAGGTAATTGTATATTTCATGTTGAGAACGGTTAGCCTTTTCGCCATTTTCCTGCTGTACATATTTGTTATCTTCCCAGACGTCCTGAATCCTCGCTTTTACATTGTCATTCAGCTGAATATTCAGTATATCTTTGAATTCTGCAGCGATCTCTTTGTCCATCACGGGGGAGATCACTTCAATACGCCTGTCCAGGTTTCTGCTCATCCAGTCTGCACTTCCGTAGAAAATTTTTTCATCTCCGGCATTTTCAAAAATATAGATCCGGCCATGCTCCAGAAAACTATCAACAATACTGGTAATATAGATATTTTCACTTAAACCCTTTACCCCGGGAATCAGGCAGGTAAAGCCTCTAACCAGTAGCCGGATTTTAACGCCCGCCGCGCTGGCCTTATAGAGAAGTTCGATCATTTCCCTGTCTTCCAGGCTGTTCATTTTAGCTGTAATACCGGCTTTTTTACCTGCCCTGGCATTTTCAATTTCGTTATAAATAAGTTTGCTGAACTTCTGTCTTGTGGAAAAAGGGGAAATAAGGAGATTTTTTTCCCTTGGAATAAGCAATTCTCCTTCCAACACCTTAAAGAGCCGCATTAATTCTTTTGCAATATGCTGTTCAGCAGTAAAAATGGCGTGATCGCAATAAATTTCTGAGGTTTCGCTATTAAAATTTCCCGTTCCTATATAGGCAAAATGTTTGTCATGGCCATTTTCTAAACGGCTAATGAGCATTATTTTAGAATGAACTTTTACTTTGGGATAACTGTAAATAACATGTGCTCCCTTTTCTTCAAACTTCCTGCCCCATATTATATTATTTTCTTCATCAAAACGGGCTTTGGCCTCAACAAAGACGGTTACTTTTTTACCATTTTCAAGAGCCTGCAAAAGGCAGGAGGTAAGCCGGGATTCATCGGCTACGCGGTAGAGAGAGATCTTTATATCGGTTACCTCTTCATCATTTACGGCCTGTTCAAGAAAATTTTCAACATATTCAAAAGACATGTAGGGGAAATGCACCGCCTGGTCTTTTTCTGAAATTGTCCTGAAATAGTCCCTGCTTTTGTCCAGGTTTTTATGTGGAATCGTAGGCCGTTTCTCCAGGTGTAATTCTTTGTTACCGGTAGGATCGGGAAAGGAAAAGAAATCTTTAAAATTATGATATTTCCCTCCTGGCATCATGTCTATTTTGCCGAGATTGAGCAGTTTTCTCAGCTTTTTCTGAACCTCCGGGGGCATATTTGCGTCATAAAGCAACCGGGTGGGTTGCCCTTTAGTCCTTTGTTTCAGGGAGTCATATATTTTTTGTGAAAGTTCCCCTTCATAAATATCATGAATGTAAAGCTCGGCATCCCGGGAAAGTTTTATTTCAAATATTCCGGTAATTTCCTGCTGCGGAAAAAGTTCTTTCAGCTTAAACCGTACAATTTCATCTAAATAGGTAATAAAATTATCATTTTCCCCCACCTTTAAAGGAACAAACCTCCCGCAATTTTTTACAGGAATATTTACGATTCCCAGTTTGTTTTCATTTTTAAAAGTAATTAGAAAATATAATATGGCATTTTCTAGGAACAATTCATTTTCATCCTGAAGGTCCAGTAGCACCGGTTTTAAATAGGCTTTTACTTTTTTGCTGAAGAATTCTGAAGCAAATTCCTGTTGTTCGGCATTAAAATGTTCAGAATCTAAAAGATGGATTCCGTTTGCAGCGAGTTCAGGGATTATTTGCTTTTTATAAAGCACACCAAATTTCTCCTGCTGGATTTTTACCTGCTCAATAATTTGTTTGGTAATCCTGCTGGGGCGCAGGGCAAGTCTTTTACGAATGCTTTTTTTTACCCTCTTCATTTGCCGCAACTGGGAAACCCTCACCCTGAAATATTCATCTAAATTCGAGGAGAAAATTGCCAAAAATTTAATGCGCTCGTAAAGCGGATTGATTTTGTCTGCGGCCTCTTGTAAAACCCTTTCATTAAAACTTAACCAGTTAAGGTCGCGGTGTCTGAAGCGGTTTTCATCAGGTTCCTGCATAAAGAAATGTTTAGGCCCAAAAATACAAAGAAGGCCATGCCATGAAGTTTAATTTTCTGTTAAATAAGCTATTGTGCAACTAGTTTGTCCAGGCAGTATTTAATAAGACGTTCTACCACCTCTTTAGGATCTTTACTAAAGGTCCCGCCTGCCCTGTTTGCTATAACGGCATTCATAGAAACCGCCCGGTGCCCAAGCAATTTTGAAAGTCCGTAGATGCCGGAAGTTTCCATTTCAAGATTAGTAATTCTCTTTCCATTCCAGGAGAAACTTTCTAATCTCTGATTTAATTGGGGATCTTGCAGCGGCAAACGCAATATCCTGCCCTGTGGCCCGTAAAAACCAACATTAGTACCTGTTATTCCTTTAAAAACTTCTTCTGAAGCCATTCTCTCCGCCAGCTCGCTGTTGCAGTCTACTGCATATGGATAAGACTTTTGGGGAGGCCATTCCAGATGTTCCATTAATTTTTTTGCAAAGGTTAAATCCTGTATGCTTTTGCTATCGTAAAAATGTAGTAAAGCATCAAATCCCACCGCCTTCTCCGTCATTAAAAAAGAATCCACCGGGATATCTTTCTGGATAGAACCAGTGGTACCAATACGCACAATATCAAGGCTTTGAAGTTCCTCTTTTAAAGATCGTGTTTCAAAATCAATATTTACAAGAGCATCAAGTTCATTAAATACAATATCTATATTGTCTGTTCCAATTCCCGTGGATACCACGCTAATCCTTTTACCTTTATAAAACCCGGTTTGGGTATGGAATTCCCTTTTTCTCACCTTAAATTCTACGGAATCAAAATGAGTGGTTACCCGGTTCACCCTGTCCGGGTCTCCTACCACTATAATGGTATCCGCAATGTTTTCAGGTAATAAATTTAAATGGTAGATGCTCCCGTTTGTATTCAGGATAAATTCTGATGCTGCTAAGCTCATATTAAAGTTTTAGTAATCTGTGCGATTCAGGATCGTAAAGGAAGTCATACATCTTGGCCCCGCCAAAATATTCTTCATTTTTAAGCTGCCTGTAAAAATTCTTAGTTCCATTTATGGCCTGCTCTCCTTCTTTAGATAATATTACTTTATCATTTTCCAGAAGGTAAAACCCCTGCAACTTGGTAAGCAAACGTTTCATCTGGGTGTCGCTGTAGCCGTAATAGCCCTGATATTCCAAAGCATAACCCAAAAGTTGGTTTTCTGAAGAAATTTCATGACGGTTAATTATTTTCAGAACATGACTTTCCAATGAATTAATTCCGGTGGTACTGTTTGGAAAGCGCTCTATATGTGCTCGTATACAACTGGAAAGATATTCAAAATTAGAGTTTCTTTTAATCTGGGATTTAAGTTGCATAGGATTGTTACTGCAATACAATTCCCATATATATTCGGCAATTTCAAGATCGTCTGATGTGAGTTTGATCCTGTTTTTATAATGGCTAAAAAGTTGTTTACTGCTAAGCTGGCAAAGGGATTTTTGTCCTTCGTCTCCTTCCAGCTTTTTGCTGCAAACCAGGTGCATAGGCACTTCCTTTTTATTGCTAAGGAAAAAACTTATTGCAGCAATCATATTAATATGGCAAAAAAGATCAAATTCAAACCATAGTACCACCGCATCATACTCTTCTATTCGCTTTAGAAGTTGGAGTTGAGACAGGAATTTTTCTTCATAATCTTCAGCAGATATCCCATATGTTTGCTCTAAAAATCCCTTTCGTAGCCTGATAAATTCATTACTCCCAACTTCTTGTGCTGTGGGGCCTTCACATAATAATTCCCTCCAGACAATACTTTCTCCCGGGATATCAAGCTCCTGCATTTTATCTGCCAGGCTGTCGCCATTAATAATGTGTATGGTTTTACTGCTCATAAATTTAGATAAAAAAGCGTGGCGGAGTTTTTAACCTCCAACACGCTTTACATTATAGCCGTCTTTCTCAAGCAGCTGCATTATTTTTTCACGATCGTCTCCCTGTATAATAATCTCGCCATCTTTGGCAGAACCGCCAACGCCGCATTTCTTTTTCAACTTCTTCCCTAAGGCTATGAGTTCTTCTTCAGGGCCTTCAAAACCTTTTATGATAGTTACGGTTTTCCCGCCACGGCCTTTACTGCTAAAATGTGCTTCCAGCTCCTGTTCTTCAGGTTTTAAATTCTGATGTTGATCTTCTTCGGAAAATTGATTTTCATCAAAATCTTCATCAGTTGAAAAAACAAAACCTCCAAGATCTTCCAGTCCCAGTTTCTTCTTTGCCATAACTTACTTTTTTAGTAATCCTATCTCCACAAGCCGCTGATGTAAAAATTCACCTGCGGTAATATCTTCATATTGTTTAGGATGCTCTTCATCTATACATTCTTCCAGGCAGTTTAGTGGCATTTCGCTTCTGGGGTGCATAAAAAATGGAATGGAATAACGTGGTTTGCCCCATTCTTCTTTAGGCGGATTGATAACGCGGTGTACTGTGGAACGCAGTTTATTATTGGTTAGCCTTTCCAGCATATCCCCAACATTAATCACAAGCTCATCCTCCTGCGGAATGGCATCAATCCATTCCCCGTCTTTCCTCAACACCTGAAGCCCCCCGGTGGAAGCTCCCATTAATAAGGTAATTAAATTGATGTCGCCATGTGCTCCGGCACGTACAGCCCCCTTTGGCTCTTCGGTAATTGGCGGGTAGTGTATAGGTCTCAGAATGCTGTTTCCATTACTTGCCCAATGGTCAAAATAATGCTCCTCCAGCCCAATATGGAGAGCAAGGGCTCTAAGAACATAAATTCCGGTTTTTTCCAGCATCCGGTAAGCCTCCATACTTACATGATTAAAATCTTTTAATTCTTCTACATGTACATTTTCAGGGTATTCTTCGGTAAGGTTTGCATCTTCGGCAGGCTCCTGTCCAAAATGCCAGAATTCCTTAAGATCTCCTTCTTTTTTTCCTTTTGCATGTTCTTTTCCGAAGGAAATATAGCCTCTTTGCCCTGCAAGTCCTTCAATTTCATATTTGCGTTTGGTTTCCAGCGGAAGGTTAAAAAATGATTTTACCTCTTTGTAAAGTTCATCTACAAGTTCATCACTTAAAAAATGATTTTTAAGGGCCACGAAACCTATTTCTTCATAAGCTTTGCCAATTTCATCAACAAATTTTTGTTTTTTATCAGGATCATCAGAGAGAAAATCAGCCAGATCTACGCTGGGAATATTATTCATTGCCATATTGTGTGGTATTTATTTATAGAGTCAATAGACAAATTTAAATAAATAAAGCGAGATGCCGTAAAAATTTAAGTTTCCGGGCATATAGAAATTTAAGTACATTTGATAAACTTCATTTTATGCCACTACATAAAAGAGCTTCCTGTATTTTTGATTATGATCGTGGTATGCTGGATGCAAATCAACTTCTTGATTTGTATCAATCTATGCTAAAACCACGTTTAATAGAAGAAAAAATGCTTATCCTCTTAAGGCAGGGAAAAGTATCTAAATGGTTTAGCGGGATTGGCCAGGAAGCGGTGGCGGTAGGAGTGACCAAGGCACTAAGGCCAGATGAATACCTTCTTCCCATGCATCGCAACCTGGGCGTTTTTACCGGCAGAAACATTCCTCTACATAGGTTATTCTCCCAGTGGCAGGGAAAAGCAGGAGGATTTACAAAAGGCCGCGACCGCAGTTTCCATTTTGGTAGCCAGGAGTATCACATTATTGGGATGATTTCTCATTTAGGCCCCCAACTTGGAGTGGCAGATGGGATTGCCCTTGCCCACAAAATTAGAAAGGAAAATAAGGTAACCGCAGTTTTTACAGGAGAAGGCGGTACCAGTGAAGGCGATTTTCATGAAGCTTTAAACCTCGCTGCTGTATGGGATTTGCCGGTATTATTTTGTATTGAAAATAATGGCTACGGCCTTTCCACTCCTGTAAATGAACAATACCGTTGCAAAAACCTGGCAGATCGCGGCGCAGGTTATGGTATGGAATCACATATTATAGAAGGAAATAATATACTTGAAGTTTATCAAAAAACTTCTGAAATAGCCAGAAGTATGCGTGAAAACCCCAGGCCGGTGCTTTTGGAATTCAAGACCTTTCGTATGAGGGGGCATGAAGAGGCCAGTGGCACAAAGTATGTGCCTGAAGAATTTATGGCTTCCTGGTCTTTAAAAGATCCTATAGAAAATTACAGGAATTATCTCCTAAAAGAAGGCATACTTACGCCGCAAATTCAACAACAGTTTGAGCAGGAAATAAAACTTGAAATAGAAGAAAACCTCAGCAAATCTTTTTCTGAAGAACAGGTGTCATTTAATGAATCAAATGAGTTAAATGATGTTTTTAAAGAATTTGAATATCAGTATAATAGGAATTTAGAAAAAACCGAAAATATACGTTTTGTAGATGCTGTTTCACAGGCACTTCGGCAGTCTTTTCAAAAGCATGAGAACCTGGTTTTAATGGGACAGGATGTGGCCGAATATGGTGGGGTCTTTAAAATAACGGAAGGCTTTGTAGCAGAATTTGGTAAAGAACGTATTCGCAATACGCCCATTTGTGAATCTGCTGTGGTGGGTGCAGCTATGGGCCTTTCTATCAATAACATGAAAGCGGTTGTGGAAATGCAATTTTCAGATTTTGTGAGTTCCGGATTTAATCCCATTGTAAACTATCTGGCCAAATCCCATTACCGCTGGAATCAACCTGCAGATGTGGTAATACGTATGCCTTGCGGTGCTGGGGTTGGTGCTGGTCCTTTCCACAGCCAGACCAATGAAGCCTGGTTTACAAAAGTCCCGGGTTTAAAAGTATTATATCCGGCCTTTCCTTACGATGCCAAAGGTTTGCTGAATGCTGCAATTAACGATACTAATCCAGTGCTTTTTTTTGAGCATAAAGCTTTGTATAGGAGTGTGCGGCAGGATGTTCCTGAAGAATATTTTAGCCTGCAGATGGGGAAAGCTTCCATTATAAAAGAAGGTAATAAAATCACAATAATCTCGTATGGCGCAGGAGTACACTGGGCTCTTGAAGCTATTGAGGAAATGGAAATTAGGGAGGTAGAGATAATAGATCTGCGAAGCCTTCAGCCTTTAGATTTTTCAACAATTTTTCAATCGGTTCGAAAAACGGGGAAAGTGTTGGTCCTTACTGAAGATTCCCTCTTTGGTAGCATTGCTTCAGAAATTGCCGCACAAATTTCAGAAAACTGCTTTCAATATCTTGATGCCCCGGTATTTAGGGTAGGAAGCATGGAAACTCCCATTCCCTTTGCCGCTTCCTTGGAACAAGGATACCTTCCTAAACAACGACTGAGGGAAAAGCTACTTCAATTAACAGAATACTAATATTTTAACAACTTTAGAGGTAATTAATTAAGATCTATTAACATAACCACTGTTAAAGTATTAATAATCTTTTGCCTGCCGCAGAGGGGTAGAGTACTTTAGTTATAGCTAATCAATAATTCAATTATTATGATACGACTAATTATTATTTTCTTAATTATCGCTATAATCGCTGCAATCTTTGGTTTCGGTGGAATAGCTGAGGGAGCTGCCGATATCGCCCAAATTATCTTTTGGATATTTGTTGTATTACTGGTAATCTCTCTTTTAAGCAGATTATTTAGGAAATAAGGAGAATTAAAAACAAAAATAAATCCAATGTATTTTTTCGGCAAATGCCGGCATTTGCATTGGGTTTTTATTTTAATTAAAAACAAGTAAAATGAAAAAGATTTTCACCGTACTCATTGTCTCGGTATTTATTTTTTCCTGCGGAACCAGCAAGGTGGCTAAAGAAGCCCGTAAAACCTTTGATGGTGGATGGACGCTAACCAGTGTTACCTATCCGCAGAACACGGGTACATTTAATGTCACTTTATTAAATGACGCTTCGGCTTCCTGTTTTGAAAACAGTACCTGGGATTTTGTTTCCAATAACAACCAGGGAACTTACACGCTGCAGGGCGCTAATTGTGCCAGTGGAACACGTTATTTTAACTGGTCTATAGATGAAGAGAACACTCCGCAGGGAATGTATGATTTTCTTCTGAAACCAACAGATGAAAATGCGAATTCTACAATGGGAGGACAGGGATTCCGTATGAATCTTAGAAGTCTTAGCCAGGATAGTATGGTTTGGGAACAAACCGTAATGCTTGAAGGGGAACCTTTTGTAATACGAATGAACTTTAGTAAAAATTAAAAATGAATGTTATGAGAAAATCAACAAATAAATATTTCGCCATCCTTTTTGCCATGTGCATGTTAGTGGGATGCGAGGCAACTAAAAATGCCAATAATAAGCAAAAAGGCGCGGTGATAGGCGCAACTAGCGGAGCGGTGATAGGCGGGGTTATCGGTAATAATACCGGAGATGGCAACACTGCACTTGGAGCCATTATTGGCGGGGTTGTTGGTGGTGCCGCTGGCGGTTATATTGGTAACCGGATGGATAAACAGGCCAAGCAGATTGAAGAAGAAATTCCGGGTGCAGAAGTAGAAAGAGTGGGAGAAGGCATTAATGTAACCTTCGATGAAAACAGCGGAGTTTATTTTGCTACAGATAAAGCAAATATAAATGCAGAGTCTGAGCAAACCTTGAACAAATTGTCTTCTATTTTAAAAGAATACCCAGATACCAATGTACTTGTGGAAGGACATACAGATGATACAGGCCCTGAAAGCTATAATTTAACCTTATCCAAAAATCGTGCACAGGCGGTAACTAATTATCTTGTAAATAACGGAAACCTTTCCCAGGGACGGTTTACCACAAAATGGTATGGAGAAGCCCAGCCAAAGTATGACAATACTACGGCAGAGGGCAGGGCCAAGAACAGGCGAGTGGAGTTAGCCATTGTTGCAAGTGAGGATCTTAAAGAAAAAGCCAAGCAGGCAACTGAAGAATAAAAATTTCTTTACCATAAACATTTCCTAAATCCCGGTCCTTAACCGGGATTTTTTTATTCTTTTAAGTATCTTCAATTTATGGGAGATGCAGATATCGCAATTATTGGAGGAGGTTTGGCCGGTTTAACAGCTGCAATACATCTGTCTGCCAACAACTTGGATGTTGTGCTTCTGGAAAAAGAAAAATTTCCCCACCACAAGGTTTGCGGGGAATATCTTTCGCAGGAGATATTGCCATACTTTTCAGCTTTAAAAGTGGATATTTCCTCTCTGGCCCCTAAAAGGATTAAGCGCCTGGAATTTAGCACTTCTACCGGCCGCACTATTGCTTCCGCTTTAAAAATGGGAGGGCTTGGGATAAGCAGGTATGCTTTAGACAATTTTTTATATGAAAAGGCTTTGGAAAAAGGGGCTACAATCCTCCAGGAAATAGTTACCAATGTTGAGTTTAAGGAGAACTCTTTTCTGGTAAATTGCGCAGGGGGAAATAAAATTAAAGCCCGTTTTGTATTAGGTGCTTTTGGAAAGCGTTCTCTGATGGATAAAAAACTGGATCGGGATTTTATTCGGAAAAAATCCGGATGGCTGGCCGTAAAGGCACATTATCGTCAGGATCAATTTGATGAGGAACTGGTTTCCCTCAACAATTTTAAAGGTGGCTATTGTGGCCTTTCCAAAGTGGAGAACGGCAATGTGAATGTTTGCTACCTGGCGACTTATGAGAGCTTCGGGAAATATAAAAATCCTGAAGATCTTAAGGAAAATGTCCTTTTTAAAAATCCTGTACTGAAAAGCTTTTTTGAAAAAGCCCAGCCACTTTTCGACAAAGATCTCACCATAGCCCAGGTTTCTTTTGATAAAAAATCTGTTGTAGAAGATCATATACTAATGCTGGGAGATGCCGCCGGATTAATCCATCCGCTTTGCGGCAATGGGATGGCTATGGCTATTCACAGTGCAAAAATTGCTTCGGAAGCGATTATAGCTAATTATAAAAAGGAAATTAGGGACAGGCAGGCTGTTGAATTTTCATATAAAAATGAGTGGGAGAAAAATTTTAAAACCAGAATGAGAACCGGCAGGATTCTTCAAAAAATATTGCTGAATCCAGGCCTGGCCGAAATTTCTCAAAATATGATTAAAAAAATGCCCTTTCTAATTCCTGAAATTATTAAAAGAACCCATGGAAAGCCTTTAGCAGCATGAGTAAAATTGATACTTCCAGAAGAACCGATTTAGCCGAAGTCATGGATGATTTTGAACTAAGCGGGAAGGAATTAAGAAAAACCCTGCAGGACCTGGATAATATCAATAAGTGGCTTGGAGGGAACCAGATCACCTTAGACGGTGTGAAAACCCTGCTAAAAGATATTCCGAAAGAACAAAAAATACGCATTGCAGATGTTGGCTGCGGCAACGGCGCAGTACTAAGGGAGATCGCCAAATGGGGAAGAAAAAAGGGAAGAAAATTTCAACTGGTGGGTATTGATGCTAATCCTCATGCTATAGCGATTGCGAGGGAGTTAAACACTTCTTACCCGGAACTGCAATTTTCAGCATTAAATATTTTTAGCGAAGAATTTAAGAGCCAGAAGTACGATATTATCCTTTGCACACTCACGCTGCATCATTTTAAAGATGAGCAAATTGTAAGCTTGTTGAAAGATTTTTATAATCAGGCAACTTTAGGAATTGTGATTAATGACCTCCACCGAAGCAAAACAGCTTACAGGTTATTCCAGGCATTTTGCAAAGTATTTATCAATAATGAAATTGCCCGTAAAGATGGTTTAATCTCCATCCTGCGTGGTTTTAAAAAAGAAGAAATAGCCATAATGGCTTCCAAACTTCCTTCACTAAAACAAAATATAAGCTGGAAATGGGCTTTTCGCTACCAGTGGATTATAGAAAAAGAACACTAAATTTATGAGCGTAAAAGTTATAAAAGCAGTAAAGGAACTTCCAAAATATTCCAGGAAAACAACAGAAGTTATTCCTATGGTAGAAGGCTGGCTGGAAGGGCAGGAGGAAAGATTTCGCCGGAAGATTGTAAAAATTTTTGAAGGAGCCGGGGTAGATAAAAGATACTCTATCATGTCCCCGGAAGAAGTTTTCACTTCTACTTCTTTTGAAGAAAAGAATGATATTTATGCCCGGGAAGTTAAAAAACTGGGCAGGAAAGTATTAAAAAATGCTTTAGATGCGGCCTCATGGCAACCGCAATCACTGGATTATATCATTACCGTAAGCTGTACGGGAATTATGATCCCTTCCCTGGACGCTTATCTTATTAATGAACTTCAGCTAAAGCAGGATATTACCAGGTTACCGGTAACAGAAATGGGTTGCGCCGCAGGAATTTCCGGAATGATCTATGCCAATAATTTCCTGAAATCGAACCCAGGAAAAAGAGCTGCCGTAATTGCTGTAGAAAGTCCTACCGCCACCTTCCAGCTGGAAGATTTTAGTATGGCTAATATGGTTAGCGCGGCTATTTTTGGAGACGGGGCAGCCTGTGTTTTGCTTTCTTCGGAAGAAAATGCTAAAGGGCCCGAAATACTGGCTGAAGAAATGTACCATTTTTATGATGCCACACACCTCATGGGCTTTGGGCTTACCAATGCAGGGCTTCAAATGATCCTGGATCCTGCAGTCCCCGAAACCATTTCAAACCGCTTTGAAGATATTATTTTCCCTTTTCTGAAAAAAAACAACAGCAGCATAGAAAAGGTGAACCATCTTATTTTCCATCCGGGTGGGAAAAAAATTGTGCAAACAGTGTCTGATCTTTTTGGTAACTTAGGGAAGAATATAGATGATACCCGGGAGGTGCTTCGCCTGTACGGGAATATGAGCAGTGCCACCGTGCTTTATGTTTTGCAGCGGTTTTTAGAAAAAGATATTCCTGAAGGGGAACAGGGAATAATGCTGAGTTTTGGCCCCGGATTTTCAGCGCAAAGAATTTTATTGCAATGGTAGAAGAATTTAAAGACAAAAATTACTGGGCGCTAATCCTTGGGGGAAGTAGCGGCCTTGGTTATGCCAGTGCCTGTAAACTGGCAAAACATGGCATGAATATTATTATCGTGCACAGGGACCGCAGGTCTGAAATTCCCAATATTGAAGAGTCTTTTGATGAAATAAGAGAGACGGGAGTAGAATTTGAAAGTTTTAATGTAGATGCCATTCAGAAGGAAAAAAGGGCGAACCTGGTAGACCAGATAACTGAAATTGTTGGAAAAGAAGGAAAAATAAGGACGTTGTTACATAGCATTGCCAAAGGAAACCTTAAGCCAATGATAGGGAAAGAAGAGCAGCTGGAAAATATAGATTTTCAGCTTACCATAGATGCCATGGCCTTAAGCCTTTACGACTGGACTCAGGATATTTTTAAGGCAGGCCTTTTTGCCAAAGATGCCCGTATTATTTCTTTTACAAGTGAAGGCAATAAGAAAGCCTGGAAGAATTATGCCGCCGTCTCAGCCGCAAAAGTTACCCTGGAAGCCTTAACCAGAAATATTGCGCTGGAATTTGCGCCGCATGGGATAAGAGCAAATTGCATCCAGGCAGGGATTACCGTTACCAGGTCTTTCCAAATGATCCCAGACAATGAAACCCTGCACACTCACGCCCTAAAACATAATCCTTTTAAAAGGCTTACCGTACCCAAAGATGTGGCAAATGCGGTTTACCTCTTAAGCAAGGATGAAGCCAGCTGGATAACCGGCACTATTATTCCTGTTAATGGTGGCGAACATTTAATGTAAAACCTGAATGCCTGTGAATGCTAATACGCTACTTTCCCAACTACCCTATACAGATCCTTTTTTATTTGTAGATCATATTCATACTATTGATGAAAATAGTGTTTCCGGCAGCTACTCTTTCCCTGCTGATGCTTTCTTTTATAAAGGACACTTTAAAGACAATCCCATTACGCCCGGGGTAATTTTAACTGAATGTATGGCACAAATTGGTCTGGTATGCCTGGGAATTTTTTTACTAAGCCAGGATAAACCTCAGGATACAACACCAGGTGTGGCAATGACTTCTTCGGAAGTGGAATTCCTTAAGCCGGTGTTTCCGGGGGAGCAGGTCACCGTAAAATCAGAAAAGATCTATTTTAGATTCCAAAAGCTGAAATGCCGGGTGGAAATGTTTGATGCTGAAGGGAATCTAATTTGTAAAGGAATCCTGGCGGGAATGATGAAGGGAATGGAAAGAAGTTAGATAAAAGTAGAGGTTAGAAATTCAAAATGATAATGGGTAACGGCCGGTAAGAAAAAGAAAAATGGAGTTAAAATTGCCTCCAAAAACAAATACCATACAGCATATCCATAAAAAACCTACAAAAACAAACTGCAAACCTACAAAATGAAGAAACGTGTGGTAATTACCGGCCTTGGCGTGGCTGCTCCCAATGGAGTTGGAATTAAGGATTTTGAATGGGCTGTCAAAACAGGTAAAAGCGGGATAACCTACCACGAGGAGTTACATAAACTTAATTTTAGCTGCCAGATAGGGGGCAGGCCACAAATTTCAGAAGAAAAGATAAAAGAATATTTTACTCCTTTGCAAATGCGGGGCCTTAACAGCAGCGGAATTGTTTACGGGGTAATAGCGGGTACAGATGCCTGGAAAGATGCCGGATTGGCAACTTCTGCGGAAGAAAGCCCAGACTGGAATTCGGGGATTATCTTTGGAACCGGAATCCTGGGAGTAGATAAATTTCGGGAAGCCATTCACCTAATTGATGAAGGCAAAACCAGAAGATTAGGCAGTACCAGCGTTATCCAGACCATGGCCAGCGGGATAAGTGCCTATTTGGGAGGGATTTTAGGATGCGGCAATCAGGTTACTACAAATTCTTCTGCCTGTATTACAGGCACTGAGGCTTTACTAATGGGTTATGAACGCATCCGGTTGGGAAAAGCAAAAAGAATGTTGGTTGGAAGTTGCGGAGATGACGGGCCTTATGTTTGGGGAGGCTTTGATGCTATGCGAATCCTCCCGGGAAAGTATAATGAGAATCCTGAAAAAGCTTCCCGTCCCATGAGTACCACAGCGGCAGGTTTTGTTCCCGGCAGTGGGGCAGGAGCTTTGCTTCTTGAAGACTTGGAATCTGCCGTACAAAGAGGAGCCACAATTTATGCTGAAGTTTTAGGCGGGGAAGTGAATAGTGGCGGCCAGCGCGGTGGAGGTAGTATGACAGCAGCCAACAATGAAGCTGTCCAACGTTGTATAAAAGGAGCTTTAAAAAACGCAGGAATAAAACCCGGAGAAATTGATGCGATAAACGGGCATTTAACCGCTACCGGCGGAGATGTGGCAGAAGTAAGAAACTGGAAGGAAGCCTTGCAACTTAAAAAAAAGGAGTTTCCTTTTATTAATTCTCTTAAAGGCATGGCCGGGCATTGTTTAAGTGCTTCAGGCAGTATAGAATGCGTGGCCGGGGTTTTGCAGTTATACAAAGACTTTATTTTTGGAAATATTAATTGCGAAGATCCCCATCCCCACATAACCGGAATAATACCTTCGGAAAAAATCCTGCAGCAAACGCTGGAATGTTCTTCCAGGATATTAGCCAAAGCCAGCTTTGGTTTTGGAGATGTAAATGCCGTGGTTATCTTTAAAAAATATTGAAGCTTTTTAGACCTTATACACTAAACTTAAATTTTTTATTATTTACAGAATGACAGATCTTGAAATAACAGAGCGGATAAAAAAAATTGTGACTCCATACGTACAACGCCAGGAAGGTTTGGAAAATTTTAATAAACAAACAGATTTTCTGAATGATCTAAAAATAAATTCCGCCAACCTGGTAGATGTGATTTTGGATGTGGAAGATGAATTTGATATTGAAATTGATAATGATTCTATGGAAGGCATGTTGACTGTAGGTGATGCAAAAAGGATCATCCAGGCAAAACTGGAGGAGAAGTGATAGGGAACGATATTGTTGATTTAGAGCTTGCCGCTAGGGAAAGCAATTTTATGAGACCCGGATTGCAGGAGAAAGTTTTAACTGAAGCGGAGCGATATGTAATAAGAACTTCAAAGTTCCCGGAAGAGCAATTCTGGCTGTTTTGGACCATGAAGGAGGCTGTCTACAAAGCGCACCAGCGCAGGTTTAACCTATCTAGGAAATTCAATCCTAAAGAGTTTAAGTGCAGTTGCAAGGTTTCTATGGATTTTAGAATATCTGGAACTGTTTATATTCAGAATTTTAAATATTCTACAGATGCTAAACTTTCAGAAGGATTTATTCACTGTCTTGCCACAGCTTCACCTTCCGAAGAGATAAAATTTAAAATTTTCAGCGAAAAAACGGCTCTAAAAAAAGCGCTAATATCCTCTTTCTCCAGGCTTCACAGGCTCCAATCAGAAGATGTTGAAATTTTAAAACATCCTAATGGCATTCCGCAGCTGCTCTATTGTGGAAAGCATAAACGGCACGCTTTCTCGCTCTCCCATCACGGAAGATTTTCAGCATTTGCATATGCCGTTAATTAACTGCTAAAAGGCAGTTAAACCCTTCTAAAAAACCTTTGAGAAGAAGTTGTTGAATTTGTATCTTGAAGAAACTAATTTAAAATCAAGATATATATGAAGACTGTAGATAAGATGGAGGTATTGCACAGCCAGTCGGCTGAATTTATTAAGCAGGGAGAAACGGGGAAATTCCTGAAACTTATTCCCGATACATTTATAATAAAAGGAGAAGAAAAAGATGGCGTTTTTAACCAGGGATATGCCATAAGACACATAAACCGCCAGGACATGATCCTTATTGATGTGGTGGAAGAATCTACTAAAAATGCTGTTAAAAAACTGGTGGAAGATGGGTACAGAATTAAAGGAATTTTAATTACCTGTGATCATATTATGGATTCTGCCTATGCAGATCTTGCAACAATTTCTAAAGATGCCGGCGGAGCTCCGGTTTTTGCACATCCCAGAAATAACTTTAAAGACAACTTTAAAACCAAAGATATTACCGCCAAAGAAACGGTTCTAAAGGATTTTGCGCTTAAAGTAATTGATCTACCGGGCAATGGAGGAGAATCTGTGTTGATATATTCTGAGATCAACGATGGTATGCTTTTCCCCGGCGAAGATGCGGTGGGATCTAACTATGATTCCGATCTCAACACCTTCAGCCGTCCTGAAAATGAGAATAAAAATAATGATTATGGATTAGCTGAAAGCTGGAGCGCTTTTGAAGATCCGTTCACATATTTCTTCCCCAGAAAAGGCAAACCAGGATTTAATCTTGAAGAAGGGCATCAAATTGATATCCTCAATAACCTTAGCAGAAGCTAATTATTCTAATATAATATTCTGGAAAAGGCCATTTTAAAGTATCAGCTGGCTCCTTCAACATCCTGTTAAACAGGGGTCGGGAAGAGAGATAACTAAAACAGGGATATTTTCAAATGGCCTTTTTAAGTGGTTTGCTTTTCTTCTTTTGGCTGATTATTTCTTGATTCTTCCTTTTGTTGTTTTTCCTTTTGTTGCTTTTGCGCTTCTTCCCTGGCTTCATCATTATCTTCAGAATTCACAAGTGGATGATCTTTAACGCCAAGGCCAACAATCAGGATGATATTGGCTATAGTACCATATAACATAGTGACTATCGCTATTAAACCACCGCCAAGTATAGCCGCCATCCCAAGGCTGATGTAGTAAATGGTAACATACCAGTTTTCCGGCACTTCATGGCTTTCCACTATAGGCAGATTGAGCATTAAAAAGGTTATAATCGCAGTTATAATGAGTGCGGTATCATACTTTGCCAGCCTTAGCACATCCTGGTAATGCTTTTGAGTAAGGCTGGAATCTGCTGCACGGCTAATGCTTAGCAATGTAAGCATTAACGCAAGAATGGTGGAAGAGCCAAGAATTACTGTGTTGCACAGCATATTAATCCCTGAGAGTGAAGACGAGAGCAGTTCCATGGCTTTGTATCCAGATAATTCCCCCAGTATAAAAGTTCCGGTTCCCATTACAACAGTAGATACCACCCCGCCAACAATGGCGCGTTTTAAAATTATATCCATTTATTTCTTATTTGCGATTTTTTGGAATAGGATTGAAAATAAGGAAAACAGGGAAGCAAATGCTATAAGATATTGTTAAATGGCCTATAGGTTTGAATCTATTTTGATAATTTGAAGCTAAAATCTCCAACTATGTCACAATTAAACGTAACACAAAAACTGATTAAAGAACACCTGCTTGAAGGAGAGATGACTCCTGGAAAAGAAATAGGGATAAAAATTGACCAGGCTTTGCTCCAGGATGCAACCGGAACACTGGTACAACTTGAACTTGAAGCAATGGGGCTTAAAAAGGCGAAAACCGAAGTTGCCGTACAGTATGTAGATCACAACCTGTTGCAAACAGATTTTAAAAATGCTGATGACCACCTGTTCCTGTTAAGCGCAGCACAAAAATTTGGCATTTGGTTTAGCCGGCCAGGAAATGGGGTTAGCCATCCGGTACATATGGAGCGATTTGGGAAGCCTGGAAAAACCATGGTGGGATCAGACAGTCACACTCCGGCAGCAGGATCCCTTGGAATGCTAGCGATAGGTACAGGAGGGCTGGATGTTGCAGCCGCTATTGCCGGCCAGCCTTATTTTGTTAAAATGCCCCAGGTAATGGGAGTAAAACTCACGGGAAAGTTACCCGACTGGGTGAGTGCTAAGGATGTAATACTGGAAATGTTGCGAAGATATGATGTAAAAGGTGGAGTGGGAAAAGTAATTGAATATTATGGTGAAGGATTAAAACATCTAAATGCCATGGACCGCCATGTAATTGCCAATATGGGAGCGGAACTTGGAGCCACCACCACAGTATTTCCCAGCGACCAGGAAACCAAAAGGTTCCTGAAATCCCAGCACAGGGAAGAGGACTGGAGGGAATTATTGCCAGATGAAGGTTGCGAATACGATTTGCATGATGAAATTATATTGGATGACCTGGTTCCTTTAATAGCCCTGCCTACCAGCCCGGGAAATGTGGTGCCGGTTAGTGAAGTGGCGGGTAAAACCATAAGCCAGGTGGTAATTGGATCCTCTGCCAATCCCGGTCTTAGGGATTTTTGGATGGCTGGAGCCATTGTAAAAGGCAAATCTGTAAATAATGATGTTTCTTTTGATGTGAATCCCACCTCACGGCAGATTATTCAGAATATGATAGAAAATAAAGCCTTTGCCAATCTTATTACCGCGGGGGCTAGATTTCACCAATCGGGCTGTATGGGGTGTATAGGAATGGGACAGGCACCTGCATCAGGGACCATTAGCTTGCGTACCATGCCAAGAAACTTCCCCAGCAGGTCCGGAACAGAAGATGACCAGGTACATTTGTGTAGCCCTGAAACAGCAGCAGCTTCAGCATTAACCGGTAAAATAACCGATCCGCGCGATATGGAGAAGTTGTATAATATGACTTATCCAAAATATGAGCAGCCGGAAATGGAAATTATCAATACAGATATGCTTGTGGAACCTGCAGAAAATGGAGATGAAGTAGAACTAAAAAAAGGTCCTAATATTAAGTCTCTTCCTGAAATTCAACCCTTAGCAGACAGTGCAGATGTACCGGTGTTATTAAAGATGGAAGATAATATTTCTACAGATGAGATCCTGAGAGCAGGAGCTGAAGTATTGCCTTTTAGAAGTAACCTGCCTGAGATTAGTAAATTCTCTTACTCTGTAATAGACAAAACTTTTTACGAAAGAGCACAAAAAGCCAAGGAAGATTTTGGAGGACATATAGTGGTAGCCAGGGATAATTATGCCCAGGGTTCCAGCCGGGAACACGCTGCCCTTGCTCCCAAATACCTTGGACAGGTGGCTGTAATTGCTAATAGTTATGCGCGCATTGCATGGCAAAATCTGGTAAATTTTGGGATACTTCCTCTGGAATTTATCAATCTGGAAGACTATGGCAAAATCGAGCAGGGAGATGTGGTAAGCTTTAAGAATTTAAGACAGGATGTAGAGCAGAGAAATAATATTAAGGTACGGGTTCAAAAAGCAGCAAAAGGAAGTGAGCCTGTGGAATTTGAAGTAAAACATTCTATGAGTGATCGCCAGATAAGGGTGTTACTTAAAGGAGGTATTATTAATGAATTTAAATCCAGGTTAACTAATGAAGAGGTATCTTCAGTAGATAAAAATACCATTACCGGCAATTCTCGCGAACAGGTTAAATAAACAATAGATTTCCAGTAAAAAGAAAAGCCCCTTGTGAATCAAAGGGGCTTTTAATACTTAAAGCAGCTAGATTTTAATGCGTACTCATTTTAGCTTTTTGCTTTTCCAGCTGTTTTTCAAGATCCCTTACTGCAGATGTTGCAGCGGCTTCAAAACTATCTTTGTTAGCTTCAGCAAATATTTGCGGCCCGGGGACACTTAACTTTATATTGCAAATAAAACCATTGGGATCCTGCCCCTCCTGCTTTTTGAAATGTACTTCGGCACGAACTATAAAGTCGTACTTAGTTTCAAGTTTTTCTAATTTTTTCTGAGTGTAATCTTCGAGGCGTTCACTTTTCTGAAGGTGAACAAATTCATAATTGGTCTCCATAAAATCTTTTTTTATTCCCTACAATAAACCTATTTTGACAAAGCTCTCCAAGATAATTATGCCTTTATAAAGAAACATTTAAGATAGCATTTTGATTCTGAAAACAGCTATGAAAAACAGATCGGCCAGGACGCTGGTGCATGTTTTTGAAATCCGGAAGCGGGATCCTCGACTAATTAGGAATTTTTTGGCGAAGCTGAAGAGGAGTCTTCCATACCATTTATAACCTGTATATAGATCTGGCTAATTTTTGGTTGTTTTTTCTGGATCTCTTCACGGAGTTCCTGCATTTTTTCTTCAGCTTCTTCCAGGTTCAGTCCTTCAGAAAGTTTAATTTCCAGGATCAAAAGAATATTTTCAGGAGAAAAATGCATGGTCTTTGGAAATTTCCATTGCTCAATGTAATTCCGGGATTTAAGAACCTCTTCAATGCCACTTAAAACAGAAGAACGGGCACTTTCCCCAAGCAGCAAACCCTTGCTTTCATGGGCAAGGAAAGTAGCCACAGTAAGCAGCAGGGCTCCAATGCAAATAGACGCAATCCCGTCAAAAAGTGGATTTTGATAATGTACTGAAAGGAAAATTCCCAGGATGGCAATTATAATTCCCGTTACAGCAGCACTGTCTTCTATAATTACTGCAAAAGTGGAAGCATCTTTGCTTTCTATTATATTACTGATAATGTTGCCGGGATGATCGTGAGATTTGTTGAATTTGCGAAGAGAAATTATAAGAGAAGTTCCTTCAAATAAGAACGCGGCGGCAAGCACCACGTAGTTCCACGTGGGATCATCTATAAGTTCAGGATGCTGGAGGGAATGTATGCCCTCATAAATAGCAAAACCACCCCCAAGGGCAAATATGAGGATACTCACCACAAAACTCCAAAAATATACTTCTTTTCCGTAACCAAAAGGATGATGACGGTCTGCCTTTCTTTTAGATCTACTAACTCCAAGGAGCAGTAGAAATCCGTCTCCGGTATCTACCAGGGAGTGTATTCCTTCAGCAAGCATTGCAGAACTTCCTGTAAAAATAGCGGCGATAAATTTACTCACTGCAATTAAAATATTAGCTGTTATAGCGCCGTAGATGGCGATATTAGAATTGCCCGCCATAGATTAAAATCAATTTAAAATTAGTAGATTCATTTATGTTTAACTTTCCCCGGCAATCCGGTTCCTCACCTTTTCTGTGGTCTGTATATATACCTGGGTAATAGTGGGCTGCTTTTTCTTTATTTCAAGACGTAAGCTTTCCATGGTTTGTTCTGCCTGGCTCAGTTCCAGGTCGTCTATTAGGTCAATTTCTATAACCAGCAAAATATTTTCAGGGCCAAAATGCATGGTTTGCGGCAGAGACCATTCCTTTACATTACTATTGCGCTGCATAATTTTTTCAACTTCATTAATTACCTCGGGGTGAGCACTTTCCCCAAGCAGCAGCCCTTTGCTTTCTTTAGCTAAAAATGTTGCTACTACCAGCAAAAGAGAACCAATAACAATAGAAGCAGCACCATCTATATAGGGATTCTGCAACTGCTGAGATAAGAAAACGCCTATTAATGCAATACTTAAACCTGCCACGGCTGCGGTATCTTCAATAATCACTGCGAAAGTAGCCGCATCTTTGCTCCTTACAATGCTGCTAATGAGATTACCAGATTTAGCACGTGATTTATTAAAGGTTTTTAGGGCCACAAAAAGAGCAGTCCCTTCAAAAAGTATTGCGGCACCCAAAACGATATAATTCCAAGTAGGATCTTCAATAACCGTAGGTTCCTGAAGTGCATGAATTCCCTCATAAATGGCAAAGCCGCCCCCAAGCGCAAAAATGAGAATACTTACCACAAAACTCCAGAAGTATACTTCTTTCCCGTAGCCAAATGGATGCATCTTATCTGGTTTTTGTTTAGATCTTTTAATCCCCAGCAGCAGGAGGAGACCGTTCCCTGTATCTACCAGGGAATGAATTCCTTCTGCCAGCATTGCAGAACTTCCTGTAAAAAACGCAGCTGTAAATTTGCTAATTGCGATAAGTAAATTGGCACCTATAGCACCGTAAATGGCAATGTTTGATCCGCCTGCGGCCATATTTTTTGGTTTGGTTAGTGAATGCAAAATACAATAATCTTATTCACGAAGACAAGAGGAAACCAATTTTAGAATTTCTTTGGCATCTGTAACAGATAATTAAAAAGTAAGTAAAGGTTTAACTTGAAGTTCCTGCTAAAATTATTTTAAATTGTTTGTACTTTCCAACTACTATTGTACCTTAAATAAAAAAGTACAAACATGTCAGATAAAAGAAAAGAGAAAGATCACGCAGATTTTCAAGATAAATACAGGAGATCTTCTAATTTTGGAAGAGAAGAAAAAGACGATCGCTTAAAGGTGAAAGGGGATGGAACTTTAAAAACTGATGAAGATCAGGAGGGCCTATCGGAAGAAGAGAAGGAGCATATAAAAAAAGTGACCGATTCTGTTGCCGATGAAGATAAACGTGAAAATGACAATGAGAAGAGGTAAATTAGCAATAGCAATAGGAGTGGGGCCGTTAGCAGCGTAAAATTTTTCTAAAAGTTTAATCCGTAAGCACATTAGCCTTACGGCCTGTACCTAAGATTTTAGTTGAATATGAAATACAAGAAAAGCGTCTGGAATATTACTGGCTGTAAAGCTGGGCTTAAAAACTTTACGCTATTGCTATGTGTTTTTAGCGGTTTTTGCCTTAATTCCTGTGGAAGTTCTTCTGAAGTAACTTCCGGTAATAATAGTCTGGACCTTGTGCAAAGTGGCGCTTTTGAAATACAGAACCAGTGGGCAATTCCTTTAGGTGCTGGAATGATTAATTTAATTGGCAATCCTAATTATATAAGATTTAAAAAAGATAGTGACAGCGTTGAAATTTTTCTGCCTTATTTTGGGGTAAGACATTCAGGTGGTGGCTACGGGGATTCCGGCGGAATTAAATTTGAAGGCATACCTAAAAACCTTTCCGTCGAAAATTTAAACCGGGATGGTTTGCAGGTACAGTTTGAAGGAAATAATGGAAATGAAAATCTCCAGTTTATAGTAAAAGTTTTTGAGAATGGGAACGCTACAACTTCAGTAAACAGCTCTCAGAGAAATTCCATTTCTTATCGCGGTACTATTTCACCTTTAGAAGAAGAGGAATAATTCAATCCATCTGTTGCCAGGAATATGAATAAACTTCCTTTAATGTTAATAATTCTGATTTTTTCTGCCTGTAATAAAAACCAGAAAAATTCAAATTTAACAAAGATGGAACTGACTGAAAGAAGTGAAGCCATTTTTTGGATTGATACAATTTCAAATGGTAAGTTTTTAAAAATATATTCCAAACGTGAAAATAACAGGCAAAACCTTACTGCTGAATTCGGAAATGCTAAAGAAAAATACAAGGTTGATTTACAAACTGAGGAATACGGGATTCTCACCGTTCCATTCACTAATCAAATTAAATGGATAACTGATAAAAGTTTTGTCTTGTTAAATGGATGCGGTACAAGTTGCAAATACGTGACAATTTTTAATGTCAAATTTGAGAAACCGATCATAATGCCTGTTGAATATTATTCTGGAATAACTTATGCTGTTTATAAAACAGATAATCACAACCTATATCTTGCTGCTAACAGTAACTACACGAACAAACCCAGTTTTATCATTGTTGATACTGACACACAAAAAAAGGATACCATAGAATTACCTGAGAGCTGGAATCGTGGAAATGGCTCAATTATGTCAGTAATAGATAAAATTAAAATAAAACACTCAACAATTGAAGTATTTCAAATGCTGAAGAATGGTAAACAAAGGTTAGTGAAACAAAATATAAAACTGGAATAAATGTTAATTGAAAAGTTTAGGGTTGTATTAATGCCAGTTTTGGGTCTTCGGGAACATCTGTCAATTCAAATTTCCAACCAATAAAAAGAGGATCTCACAAACCGGTTTTAACCGGAAGTGGAAGTATAGAAATTTTTATTGAACTTAGCCAAAGGTAAAATATTCTATTTTACATAATATAAATTATAGTGCAGATATCATATTCAATGAAAAGAACCTCACGATTTTATATTATAAGGATTGGGATTGCTATAAAAAGGAATTTTAGGGAATTTATTTTAATCTGAGGATTTTAATCTGAGGATTTTAATCCTCGTAATTAAACGAGCCGTTAAGGATATAATCTTCAGATACCTTAAAATCACAAAAACTAAATTTCACAACGCCATTATTGTTTTCAATATAAAATTTTAAACCCTCAGGCGCCGTTGCGCCGCCTAAAGATCCCAATCCAAAATCCTGAATAATGAAAATTGCTTCACCATTAGAAAATTCAGATTCTCTGCTAAAAGAATTGATGGTAGTATACTGTCCGCTTAAAGGTAAATTTCTATCCTCCTCCTTAAAATAAATAAAAATCCGTAAAGAGGAAGAATATCCTGAAGCGATAAATTCCAGATTACCATCATCCAGCATCTGGCTTCCGGTAACCTGATTTTTCTCTAGCTTCGTTACATTTATACTCCCGCCCGGCCATTTTACATAATTATCTCTTTCAAAATTACAGGTTGATGTGCTATTTGTGGAAAATTCAAACGTCTGTCCATACCCCACACCAATTTCATTAATTGCAAAAGCCCTGTAGAAATAAGAGGTATTTGGCTGGAATCCGGAATAACGCTTTGAAAACGCTCCTATTCTACTGCCTTCAATAATCTTATAATCGTTTATAGTAGGAAGATCACTTTGTGCATAAACAATTCCATACTCCGTTATATCTTTGCCGCCTTCAGCTAATGCCTCCCCGCCTAACACAGCCGAACCAGATAATATTCCCGAAGGTTCATCTGTAACTACAATAGGGGTCCTGTACTCAATATTTTCAATTTCACAGGATGACAGGACTAATAAGGCAAGTAAATATTTCAATTTATACATGGCGAAAGTTTAGGTAAATATACAATTAACTATATATTTGTTTATATCTAACCGTTAATTATGAAGAAAATTTTACTCCTTGCCCTGTTCTTTACATTCAATAATCTATACTCCCAACTGGAAGGAAAATATGGTTTCACTGCTGGCGCAACTAATTATATAACAGATTCCAATCTTGTTTTTTCTAAGTCTGGTACAGGTTTTACGGTGGGTCTTGTGGGAACTGCAGAATTTGATGATTTTTTTAGATTAATTATCGAAATGGATTATAATGAACATGCAGTGAAATTTGTAGGCCGGGAGGAGTATACCTCTGATCCTGTTGATCTTAAATTTAAAATGACTAATTTTAGCCTTCCCATTTTACTGGATTATGACTTTTATGAATATGATAATTTTGTTTTTAGCGGGCAGGCAGGACCAGCCGTAAGTTTTTACTATGGTTATTCCCTGAAGGATGAGACTAAGGAAGATTACCTTCTGGAACCTTTTTATGCATCTCCAACTTATTTAGATTTTGATAAGTGGTCTGATAAAATGTCTTTGAATTTATTTGCTGCCGCAGGACTTAGTGCCACCTACGAGGAGCAATACAGGTTAACCTTCCGGTATTATTACGGTATTACAGATCCATATCGCAACGCCTCCCTTGTAGCTATTGAGAAACTTGAAGGCCAGGACAGTTATTTTCAGCTAACTTTTACTTACTTCCTTGGCTTTTAAAAAGAGTGAATTCTTCAATTTAATTTCTTATTTGTAAGAGTGATATTTTTTAAGCCGGAATCTGCTGACTTAAACAATGTAAAGTGCCAAAGCCCCAGATAAAATCTATACAACTAATACCTGTTACTGTCCTTCCGGGAAAACATTTCTCTA
This sequence comes from Autumnicola aciditolerans, assembly GCF_041679265.1. Lineage (NCBI taxonomy): Bacteria > Pseudomonadati > Bacteroidota > Flavobacteriia > Flavobacteriales > Flavobacteriaceae > Autumnicola > Autumnicola aciditolerans. The sequence goes on along the minus strand of NZ_JBGFSM010000003.1, from coordinate 11,452 downwards.
ATATAGCCAGCGCCTTCCTGTCATTCACATCATTAAAAGTTGGTACTAAAACACAATTATTCAGAATAATAAAATTGGCGTAGCTAGCCGGCAAACAAATCCTGTCAAACCAAATATCTTCCGGCATGGGCAGCTCTACAACATTTAAAATTTTCCCGTTTTCCAGCTTTGCCTTTTTCAGCCTATCCAGGTTATCTTTTAGGGCCTTATAATTTTTATGTTCAGGATTAGTTTCCACCACAGTTACCACGGTGTCCTTGTTTACAAACCGGCATAGATCATCTATATGCCCGTGGGTATCGTCCCCGGTAATTCCATCCCCCATCCATATTACATTGGTTATCCCTAGATATTTCTTAAAAACGGCTTCATAATCCTGTTTGGTAAATCCCTGGTTACGCACCTGTATTTCGGGATGAAGCAGGCATTCTTCAGAAGTTATTAAAGTACCTTTGCCATTAGTCTCCAAGGCGCCGCCTTCTAAAACAACCGGCTTTCCTTTATAGGTTACACGGGTTAACGGCAGCTTTAAAGCGGCTGCTACTTTTTCAGGAATTTTCCTGTCCAACTTGTAATTTTTATACTTTGCCCATCCGTTAAAGTTGAAATTGAGGGCTTCCCGTTTTCCTTCGTCCTTTACAATTACAGGACCTGAATCCCGCATCCAGCTACGGTTTGTTTTTTGTATTATAAAATTTACCCGTTCCAAATCTACATGGGCCATTTCCAGCATTTCAGTAACTTTAGCCTGTAACTCTTCTGTAGCGACCACTAAATACAAAATTTCATAACTGGTCACCTTTTTTATGAATTCTACAAAAGCCCATTGTATGGCCTGGTATTTTCCCGGCCAGTCGTTGCCATTGTGAGGAAAGCACAGCAGTAATGCCTGCTGCTCTTCCCATTCTGCAGGAAACCTTCTCATTAGTTTAAGGCTCGTTTAGTGAGTTCTCCAAAAGCATCGATGCGCCGGTCCCTGAAAAATGGCCAGTTTTGACGTACATTTTCCTGCAATGCCAGGTCCACTTCAGCCAAAAGAATCTCTTCCTTATCTGCAGAAGCCTGCGCTAAAATTTCTCCCTGCGGCCCGGCAATGAATGATTGTCCCCAGAACTCAATACCTTCTGTATCAGGAAGATATTTTTCCAGGCCAATCCTGTTTGCGGCGGCTACATAAATTCCATTGGCAACGGCGTGGCCTTTCATCACGTTCATCCATGCGCCGTACTGGTTGGGGCCATATTGTTCTTTTTCTTTAGGGTGCCAGCCAATTGCCGTGGGATAGAAAAGAACTTCAGCGCCTTTTAATGCTGTTAATCTCGCTGCTTCCGGGTACCATTGGTCCCAGCAAATAAGGGTCCCGATATTGCCTTTTTTAGTAGGATTGTTTTTAAAGCCTAAATCCCCCGGCGTAAAATAGAATTTCTCATAAAAATGGGGATCATCCGGAATATGCATTTTGCGGTACAAACCGGCTTCAGTTCCATCGGTATCAATAATATACGCGCTGTTGTGATAAATACCAGCCATGCGTTTTTCAAAAAAGGGAACTATGATCACCACTCCCAATTCCTTTGCCAGGGCACTAAAGGCCTTAAAGGAAGTGCCATAAAGAGGTTCGGCAATAGAGAAATTTTCAACATCTTCGCTCTGGCAAAAATAGTGGCTGCTGTAAAGTTCCGGCAGGCAAATGACTTCAGCTCCTTTCCCGGCAGCATTTCTTACCCATTCCAGGCATTTTTTCAGGTTATTTTCTGGAATATCGTTCAGGTTTAACTGCACGACTGCAATGGTATAATTCTTCATATTGTGAATAAAATGTACGGTATAAAAGTATAAAATATTATAAACCTGTTCCTGTTTTTTTAAAATGGACAGCTTATTTACAGCATTCTGAATAACAACAAATTAAATAAGCGTTCTTTTTAAACGGACCTGTATTTTCATCAAATTTTGATAATTTTATAAGCTGTTGAAGTCCTTTTATATGAAGTAAAATTATATCTCATGAAAATCTTCCGCAAAGACAGAATACAGTTTCTAAAAAACAACAGGTTAAGTAAATATTTACTGTATGCCACGGGTGAAATTTTACTGATCGTAATTGGGATTCTAATTGCACTGGCTTTGAACAACTGGAATCAAAAGAGAATGATCAAAGAAAAAGAACATTTTTACCTGCAGGGTTTAAATGAAGAATTTTTGAGAAGTAAACTGAAGCTGCAGAATTTAATGAAAGTCAATAAGCTTAATTATGAAAATTCGAGGAAGCTGGCAGCAAAAATTAAAACTGCTTCGGGTAAAACAGATGAAGAGCAACTCTCTGCCTTACTTTACAATTCCTTTTCTTTTGAAATTGCTTACAATCCCAATAATTCCCTTTTGAATGAACTAATAAATTCCGGCGGACTCGAGGATATTTCTAATCCCGAACTCCGCAGGTATCTTACCAACTGGGAATCTATGATTCAAAGCATTCACCGCCAGGAAAACAGCCTGCGGTTACAGCGAGAAAACATTGTAGCCCTCTTCCGGAGTAATTCGGGAAGTATAAAAACCATTTTTGACCATACCGGAATTTCCTCTGAAATGGGTATTGCTGAAGATCAAATTCACTCGAGTAATATGAATATTTTGCGATCCCGGGAATTTGAAAATAACCTACTTATTTTTGTACTAACCGGAATAGTAACAGAAAACGCCCACTACAATCCGCTCATGCAGGAAATTGATGTGATACTGGATCTTATTAATAATGAACTGGAAATGCATGCCGGAAGTAGCAGTCTCTCTTTTGCCAGGCCCCGTTAATCCCCTAATTGAACCCACACCGGGGCATGGTCACTTGTTTTCTCCCAACCGCGCACTTCCCTGTCTACCCCGGCGTCCAATAGGTTATCCTTTAAACCGGGACTCAAAAGAAAATGATCTATTCTAAGGCCTGCATCCCTTTTGTAAGCATTCCTGAAATAATCCCAAAAAGTGTAAATTTTCTCGTCTGGATGAAGAAATCTTAAAGCATCGGTCCAGCCCTGTGCTACAAGGCTGTGAAAGGCTTCCCTTACCTCCGGCCTGAAGAGCGCATCGTCCAGCCAGCGTTCCGGTTTATAAACATCCAGTTCTGTGGGCATTACATTATAGTCTCCCACGAGAATCACCGGCGTGTCCAGTTGCAGCAATTTTGAGGCATGAGATTGCAGGCGCTCAAACCATTTTAATTTATAATCCAGCTTTGGGCCGGGCGCAGGATTTCCGTTTGGTAAATAAATGCACCCGATTATTATATCTCCCACCAGGGCTTCAAGATAGCGGCTTTGAGAATCTTCAGGATCTCCATCCAGGCCTCTCCTGGTTTCATTTATTTCCAGATCACGTGCTAAAATTGCCACGCCGTTCCATTGTTTTTGCCCATGCCAGACCGCGTTGTAACCTGCATCACGTATGGCTTCTTCAGGAAATTTATCATTTGGTGCCTTTAATTCCTGCAGGCATACCACCTCTGGCCGGGTTGCTTTTAGCCAGCGCAGCAAAACCGGCAGCCTGGCATTTATTCCATTTACATTATAAGTGGCAATTTTCATGTTATGAATTTATATCAATTTCAGCAGTAGTACAGGCTATATTTACTTAAGGTTTTCAGAAAATTCCTCAATTAAAACTTTTAGTTTTGGATCAATATAATTTTTACAGAAAGGCTTTTGAGGATCTTTTTTATAGTAATTCTGAATTTCTTCCCGGGAGGCCCTAAAATTCTGAAATGCGAAGGCCCTGGTAATAAGCTTTTCTTTAAATTTTTGCTGAAGTTCCTGAAGAATTTTTTCCGCTTCTTCCTGTTGGCTGCTGCTGAAATAATAGACTGCAGAACGATACTTCCCGCGCATGCTGTGATTTGAAGTACTGTTATGGGTACGCAGGTGAATTTCAATAAGGCGTTTTAAGGAAATTGCTTCAGGATTAAAATGTATAATAACAGCCTCTGAAAATCCCGAATTTTCACCCGTAGAAGCTACATACCCCTGCTCTACCCTGCTCACACCCTTCAGCGCCTGGAAAATGGCTTCCGTACACCAGTGGCACCCGCCGCCAAATGCTATTTTCTTCAATATTCCAACCAATGGTAATTAAAATTGTTTTTGTTTCGCAACATTCAGTCCATAAAATAAAAAAATATAAAGTTTTATCCTTTATTCAACCGCATAGGCTACATTATTTTAAATTAAAATTCAATATTTTTCTGCAGGTTTTTCAGAATAACCAAACCACAGGATCTAATTTTTCTTAAGTATCATCTCTGAATATAAATAGATGATGCTTCGGCTACAAAAAATCAGTAACTTTAGCATGAGATTATTCCAATCCCGGCAATATGGACACCTCCCTTTTGATTACGCTTATTTTAATTCTCATCAGTTTTATTGTTAGCCTGTTTGGATCTGTTGTTGGATTTGGCGGGGGTATTTTTATGGTACCCCTCCTGGTTACCATTTTCCATTTTACACTTACCCAGGCGGTGGGCGCGGTGATGATTGCCCTTATCCCTTCTTCCATTATTTCTACTTATCTCAACCGCAAAGAAGGCCATGTAGATTTTAGGATGGGTGTTTTTCTGGAGCTCCCTACCATGTTGGGGGTAGTTGCCGGGAGCCTTTTGCTATCGTTTATTTCAGCAAAAAGGCTGGAAGTGATCTTTGCGATTATGGTTTTGTTCCTGGGACTGTCCTTCCTGATCAATTTCAGGAAATCCGGCAAAGGCGGTATTGATATATTTTACTGGCTAAACAAAATGAAGCCACGCTTTATTATCAAAAACCAGCTTAATTACGTGGCTTACCGGGTGAGCATCTGGATGGTGCTTTTCTTGGGGATGCTTGCCGGCACCCTGGCTGGCCTTTTTGGGATTGGAGGAGGTTTTTTGAAAACTCCAATTATGATCAAGGTATTTAAAATTCCGGCCAAGATAGCCGCGGCAACGGGACTATTTATGATTGTAATCACCAGTGTTACTGGGAGCATTAGCCATTACCTGCAGGGGCATATTGCCTTATCACAGTCCTGGCCGGTGATGCTGGGATTTGCCACTGGCGCTCTGGCTGGCCAGCGGCTTAATGTGAAACTGGATAGCAACAGCCTTGAAAATTTAATTGGGCTGGGCCTGATGCTGGCCTCCCTTATCATGTTATCAAATTTCCTGTTGAATCTATAATTTCATACTTCCTTTAGCCGGATCGTGTCTATTCTGTTTTTTCATGTTCTTCAATATCCTTTCTTAGGTCGAGTTTTCTAAACCCGGGGAAAATAACACCCATTCCAAAAACGGTTATCAAAGTCATGCTCCCTCCAAAAATAACAGCGTTTACCGTACCCATTAATTTAGCGGTAACACCACTTTCAAATGCCCCGAGTTCGTTGGAAGATCCCACAAATATTGAATTTACTGAAGAAACCCTGCCCCGCATATGGTCCGGAGTTTTAAGCTGAAGAATAGTTTGTCTAATGACCATGGAAATTCCGTCTGTAACCCCACTTAGAAACAGGGCTATTACCGAGATCCAGAATATTTCTGAAATTCCGAAAAGAATGATGCAGAGCCCAAATCCAAATACTGCGGCCAGGAGTTTTATTCCTGCCCTTTTATTTAAAGGGTAGTAAGCTGAAGTGAACATAATGATTACGGCTCCCACGGCAGGAGCAGCCCTTAGGATTCCGAAGCCTTCTGCCCCTACTTTTAGAATATCCTGCGCGAACACCGGAAGAAGTGCTACTGCACCTCCAAACAGCACTGCAAACATATCCAGGGCAATCGCCCCAAATATAATTTTGGAATTATAGACATAGCTAACCCCTTCTTTTAAACTCTTCATCACCGGTTCCCCAATTTTAGGATTGAGAATTGGCTTTCTGGAGATTTGCGTGAGCCCCAGGAGCGCTATTGCTGAAAAGCCAAAGATGATACACATAGACCAGTGCACTCCTATCCAGTGAATGCTGAAGCCCGCCAGTGCCGGGCCAAGCACAGCTCCCATTTGCCAGATTGAACTGTTCCAGGTGGCCGCATTGGGATATACTTTCCTGGGAACAATAAGGGCAAAAAGGGAAAAATTAGTGGGGCCCAGAAATGCGCGCACAATCCCACCTAGAAAAATCAAGAAATAAATGGAATACAAAATAAACTGCCGGGATAGTCCAACTGTTATCCTGGGCCAGGTTAGCAGGAACAGGCCAATGCTGATTATTGAAAAACCAATTAGGCATTTAAGCAGCAAACCTTTCTTTTCCTTTTGATCTACAATATGCCCTGCAAACAAAGCCAGGCCCACTGCGGGAATTACTTCCATTAACCCTATCATCCCAAGGGAAAAAGGATCTTTAGTAAGATTATATACTTCCCATTCAATCACAATAAATTGCATGGTACGGGCAAAAACAAAGGCAAAGCGCACGAGCAGGAAGGTTCGAAATTCCCCATATCGCAGGGCTGCGTAGGGATCGGTTTTAGGCATAAAAAGAGATTATAAAATCATATTGACTAGTGGCAAATTTAAGAATATGATGCTGCTGCAGCTGCTTCTAGAGAAAATATATTATTTTTTTAACGGAATAATTCCGCTAATAAGACTGAAAGCGATTAGAGAGATAGAAGCGATGTCTGCATCATAATAAATCCCGCGGAATTTTTCACCACTGGTCACATAGGCCCAGATCACAAATGCTACAGAAGAAATGATTAAATGAATTACTTTGGGTTTTCCTTCTTTAGCCTGATAATTTAAATAAAGTGGGGTTAAAGTAAGGCAGAGGAAAAATATTCCTATAAGCAAGCCCTGTTTTTCAATAATTACACTTCCCTCCTCTCTGTCAAGAAATCCAAGCATGGCAAGATACCCAGCAATAACTTCGGCCGGGACCAGAGAAGAAACTTTTTCCAGGTAGCTTTTAACCCGGCCTTTTTCCTGTTTTTCTGCGGCCCTTAGAGTGGGCATTTCTTTTGTTTCGTAATAAAGCCGGCTCATAATATGTCATTTTAGAATTCACTTCAGTTTACTATTCACCATATCTATAAACGGTTGCATATTTTCCTGTATAAGCGTCTCTTCCAGATTAACTTCTTTTATGCTGCTATTATCTTTAAAACTGAAATAGTAAATAAAAGAATCTCTTGCATTTTCCTCCCTTCGGGCGTTTTTTACCACTTCTTTAAAAGCTTCATTTTCTGAAGGATTTAACTCTTCCAGGTCGATGATACAGGTTTGCTGCCTGCCCATGAAACCACCACTTTTAACACAGTGTATTTTCATATAAACCAACTTTTTGCCAGCCGTTAATTACGGCATTATGTTCCGGACTGTTCTTGCCAAACATCTCTACAGCAATGTTTACGGTGGTGTTGGCTAATTTATCAAAGTTACTGTTGGAGGTGAGCTGTAGCATAGCTTCATACCAAATGCGGCCAGCTTTCTCCCAGGCAAAACCACCTATTTGTAGAGCTGCCTCGCAAAATGCCTTGTTGGGAATGCCTGAATTTATATGAACTCCCCCATTATCCTGGGTGCCGGTATATTTATTGGAATAATGGTCTGGTTGAGGGTCTGTTCCGTTTAGATCTGGATCGTTAACATAAGCAGTACCGGGATTTTTCATATCTCGAATAGCCCTCCTGGTAGGAGCGGGAATAACAATTTCGTCACCAATAAGCCAGCTGGCTGTTTCTACATCCTGCTTTTTTACCCACTGCTTAATCAATGTTCCAAAGACATCTGCCAAATGTTCATTAATGGCTCCTGCTTCATCGCGATAGGCCAGCCTGGAAGTAAAAGAAATAACACCATGGGTAAGTTCATGCCCCACCACATCAAGGCCTTTTGTAAATCTTCGGAAAATTATATCATCCCCGTCCCCGTAAGCCATCTGGCTGCCATTCCAAAAGGCGTTGTTATAATCCTGTTCCAGATGAACTGAAGAAATTAAAGTAAGTCCGCTATCGTCCAGCGAGTCCCGGTTGAATAATTCCCGGTAAAAATCGTAAGTATAACCCGAATAATCATAAGCCTCGTTTACCGCGGGATCTTCCACCGGCTCCTGCCCTTCCTTCCTTACCAGCTTTCCCGGTAAGAGGTCGCGGCGGTTAGGTCGGTTTAGCATGTCATAAACTTCCCGGTTCTTACCTTCTTTATTGGTAAGCAGGGCGGCGACGGTCTCAGGCCACAGTAAGCGTCTTTCCGCACGTACTTCAGCAGCGGTTTCTATGTTCCTTAAGGCCATCTGCCTCACTTTTTCGTTTGGGGAACTCGCCATGGCCTCCAGCATATAAGGCGGCACTATACAATGAAGCGGGTTATGATTTCCGCAGTTACAATTAAAGATTTTGCTCATTTTCGGGTTGATTTAGTTTCCGAAGGAATACTTTAAAAAATTAACAACGACAGCATATTTTTCAGGACCTATTTATAATAGTAGCACTGCTGAATTTAATTATAATCCCTCAGAAAGGCACAAGTACCTAAAGTAATGAATATTATTATACAATTTTCTTTACACCGGCCGTAAAACTGTCCTAATTCTACAGAATTATCTACAGCCGGAGAATTAATAGTTAAAAACCAGGCATAAATGCGAGAAAAGCAAGGGGTATTGGAGTTCCAATTTTATGAAACTTCAGCTGGGCTGCATCCCGCCATTTATATTAAAGGTCTGCCCGGTGATATATCCATTCTTAAGGATGCTTAAGGCCAGGTTGGCTACTTCTTCAGATTTGCCAAAACGCTTTACCGGGATAATTTCAGGCTTTACGCCTCCAAGGCCGGCTACCATATCTGTGTCTATTAGCGCAGGGGCTATAGCATTGGCTGTAATTCCTTCTTCAGCAAGGTTTTTAGCGTAATAGCGCATCATTCCCAATTGTCCTGCCTTAGAGGTGGCATAATCTACTCCCACTACTCCCCCGGTTTGGGCGGCAACAGAAGAAATCATCAAAATCCTTCCCCAGTTTTTTCCGCGCATATAAGGCAATACCTCCTGAGTAACCAGGAATCCTGATCTTAGATTAACCTTAATTGTTTTATCAAAATCCTCAAGGCTTACTTCCTCTACATTTTGTTTTTTGGCAATACCGGCGTTGTTGACCAGAATATCGATCCCGCCTAATTCATTTTTTACTTTTTCAATCATCTTCCTTACTTCTGCTTCTTCAGAAACATCGGCCTGTACGGCAAGGGCTTTTCCGCCATTATCCTTTATTTTTTTACAAATCTCTTCAGCTTCATCTGAGGAATGCTGATAATTTACCGCCACATGCACCCCTTCTGCTGCCAGGGCTAAAACTATTCCCTTACCAATGCCGCGGCTGCCACCGGTTACCAGGGCTACTTTATTATTTAAATTTTCCATGTGCTTAAGTTCGCATTTTTTGATTTTAATGAATGTTATAAAAGTGCAAATTCTGGTGAAAATTTAATCGGGCATATTCCCTGGAAGCAGCAAGAGGATGAATTCCTGTATATCGAAATCTTTTACCATAATTTTAAAATACATTGTAGCCATTCCTTTTTATATTTAAGTAAATCCCTTCATCCTTAACTGTTTTTGAAAAGGCCAAAATTTCAAACTTCAAAAAGGGATTTTTTCTGAAGCCACTTAAAAATGGACTTGAGAACATAATTATTAAATATAACCAACCAAAAAAGTACTGATATGACTGATAAAAACGATCAAAATCAGGAAAAGAAAGATGATCAGAAAAAGCAAAAAGGCGGGGGCATGGGAACACGTGGTGTTACCCGCCCGATGGCCGAAATGCAAATGAAGGACAATTCAGGTAAAAAAGAAGGCAGGGACAAGAACAAAGGCAAAGAACAAAAGAAGAAGGACGGGCATAAGGACGGAGGCATGAAAATGTCTATGGAAAAACGTATGAAAATGCTCAAGATGCACCATAAACAAACCCTTTGGGTGTATTGGCTTATTGTCCTGCTGGGCGCCTGGATGGTTCTTTTTCCGTTAACCTTTAGCTACTCGGTTGGGACCGTGGAGCCAAGTGGTGGCCGGGAAGTATGGCTAAGCCTTAGTGAACGTATAATGGTGATGAGGTGGAGCGATATTATTAGCGGTATCCTGCTCATGATTTTTGGTTGGCGCTCTTTAACACCAAACCGCCCTATAAGCCTCTGGATATGCTGTTTCGTGGGAATATGGATTACCTTTGCTCCCCTTGTTTTCTGGTCCCCAACAGCGGTAGGATATCTAAATTCCACAATGGTGGGCGCGTTGATAATTGCCCTCACCATTCTTATCCCCGGAATGCCAAATATGATCACCTATATGAAGATGGGATCACAGGTGCCGCCAGGCTGGACCTATAATCCTTCCAGCTGGCCACAGAGATGGATCATGATTGTGCTGGCATTTTTTGGCTGGGTAGTTTCCCGGTACCTCGGGGCATTTCAGTTGGGGTATCTAGATGCTGCGTGGGATCCGTTTTTTGGTGACGGAACAATGGAAGTCCTGAATTCTAATATGTCTCATTCCCTTCCAATTTCAGATGGTGCCATGGGAGCACTGGCTTACACCTTTGAATTTTTAATGGGCTGGATGGGAAGCCCTACCCGCTGGAGAACCATGCCCTGGATGGTGACTTTCTTTGGGATTTTAGTGATTCCGCTTGGGCTTGTACATATTTTCCTGGTGATTTCTCAACCTATAGTAGTTGGGGAGTGGTGTACATTTTGTCTTTTGGCAGCAGGCATAATGTTGCCTATGATCCCATTGGAATTTGATGAAGTTATCGCAATGGGGCAACATATGGTGCAGGCCAAACGCAGAGGCGACAATATGTGGGAAGTATTCTGGAAAGGCGGAAAAGCTTTTGAAATGAACAAAGATGAACGAACTACAGATCTAATGGAATTTCCACAGAAGCCCGGAGCAGTTTTTAAAGCTTCGGTATGGGGAATGAGCATTCCGTGGACCCTGGCAGCTTGCACTATCATTGGCTTAGCAATGATGTTTGTTCCTGCTATTTTTGATGTAGGCATTCAAAAAACTTCTTCTGATATTTTTCATTTAAGCGGTTCCCTTATAGTTGTAGTTTCAGTAATTTGTATGGGAGAAATTGTGCGCAGGGGAAGGTATTTAAATATTCTTCTGGGGCTGGGGCTGGCATTTATTCCCTGGTTTGTAGACAACTCCCCTACCGGGCTATCTATAACAGGTTTAATAGCAGGACTACTTGTTGCAGGCCTTTCTATCCCTACCGGTGTGATAAAGGAACATTATGGGCTATGGGACAAATATGTAAAATAGCCGTAACTTTAAAATGAGTTGAAATTAATTTTCCTGGTGTTACATGACAGATAAAGAAATATTTAAAAAGGTAAAAAAACTATTAAATGATAATATGGAAGAAGGCGGTGGTAAAGACAAGCCTTCTTTTCATTTTACGAGGCCATCCCCGGGAACT